>JBFWJN010000001.1:0-39876 GCA_050253185.1 Kiritimatiellales bacterium
ACGCCCAGCAAAAATGAGGAAACAGTTAAACATCTCCTGAAAGTCTCCAATTTATGAGTATAAAATTTTCAAAAATATCCTCAAGAAAGAATCTTGGAGAAGTGGAGAGAAAGACTGGTGGGCCCGCTCGGACTTGAACCGAGGACCAAGAGATTATGAGTCTCCTGCTCTGACCAACTGAGCTACGGGCCCGCCAAAGAAGGGCACAAGATAATCCGCACGTTTCTGCAAGGCAAGACCTTATCCGGACTTCCCCGTTACTCGTAACGCAGTGCTTCAATCGGATCGAGCTTTGAAGCTTTCATGGCCGGCCAGATTCCGAAGAAGATGCCGATAAAGACCGAAAAGCCAAAAGCAACGATTGCAGACAGGCTGCTGATTTCCATGGTCCAGCCGGCGACGCGACTCAGCCCGAGACTCAATCCGACGCCCAGCGCCAGCCCGGTCAGCCCTCCGAGCAGGCTGATCGCGAGGGCTTCGATCAGGAACTGAACCAGAATATCCTTCCGGCGCGCGCCGATGGCTTTGCGCAGGCCGATTTCCCGTGTACGTTCTGTGACGGACACCAGCATGATATTCATGATACCGATGCCGCCGACGATCAGGGAGATACCGGCAATGCTGGCCAGCAGAACAGACATCACCCGGGTCGTGGCACTGAGCGCTTCCTGAATCTCGGCCAGATTGCGGATATCAAACGGCTCTTTTTCCCGCTCGCGGTTATGACGCTGGGCCATCAGCGTCATAATGTCCTCCTGCGCCTGCGGAATATGTTCGGCTTCGTCAATTTCAACATCAATGCCATCGACATAGCGCTTGCCGAACAGGCGATACATGGCCGTCGTCACAGGAACCTTCACGTTGTCGTCTTCGTCGCGGAAACCGCCGGAACCTTTTTCGGGAAGCACGCCGACGATTTCAAACGATAGCCGGTTGATCCGGATTTTCTGTCCGATCGGATTCATGCCTTCGCCGAACAGCTCGCGCAGCGGCGTCATTCCGATCACGGCAACGCGGGCGCGATGGGTGACATCCTCTGCCGTGATGTAGCGTCCCAATCCCGGTTCATCCGCCCGCATCGGCGCATAATCCGCCGTTATTCCGTACACGGTGGTCGCCCAGTTTCTGGACCCGGCCTGCAGCTGGGCGCTTCCGCGCACAGTCGGTGACGCACGTTTGGCAGAAGCGATGTGTTCCGTAATGGCCGCCGCGTCTTCCAGATCGAGCCGGGAAATTTCTCCTGCGGACAGGCGGACCCCGCCGCGGATTCGTGCCGCCGGCCGGACGCTCAGCAGATTTGATCCCAGCCGGGCCAGCTGTTCGTTGACCGACGCCTTGGCGCCCAGCGCCAGCGACACCATGGCGATGACGGCAGCCACGCCGATCATAATGCCGAGTGCCGAAAGAAAGGTGCGCGTTTTATTGTGCCAGAGCGCCCGCAGGCTTTGGCGGGTCAGGGCGCTTCCTTCGCGAACGGCGGCCAGAATATTCCGACGCGCGGTGTGCATTTCCGGCAGCGTCATGGCTTCTTCGTTTTCCAATGTCTGGAAAACCGGCGCGTCGTTTTTGCGATCCTCCTGAATCTTGCCGTCAAAGATCGTGATGATTCGATCGGCATGGGCCGCCACATTGGAGTCGTGCGTTACCAGAATGATCGTCAGTCCCTGCCGATGCAGTGCGCGAAACAGGGACATGATGTCCTTGGAACTTTTCGAGTCGAGGTTTCCGGTCGGTTCGTCGGCGAGGATAATCGACGGATTATTGACCAGCGCACGGGCAATCGCCACCCGCTGCTGCTGCCCTCCGGACAGCTCGCTGGGCCGGTGGCGGGTCCGATCCCCCAGGCCGACCATTTCCAGGATTTTCTGTCCGCGGTGGCTTTCTGCCGTCCGGCCGGAATAGAGCAGCGGCAGATTGGCGTTTTCCAGCGCCGATGCGCGCTGGAGCAGGTTGAACTGCTGGAAGATAAAGCCGATGGTCCGGTTGCGAAGCTGCGCAACCTGCGTGTCGTTCAGGCGTCGCACATCTTCGCCGTTAATTTCCGCGGTTCCGCTGTCGGGCCGGTCGAGCAGACCGATGGTGTGCATCAGTGTCGACTTCCCCGATCCGGAGGGACCGATGATGGCAATAAACTCTCCCTGTTCCACCGTCAGTGAAACGTCGCGAAGGGCATGCACCGTGTGCTCGCCCATTCGGTAGCTTTTGCAGATGTTTTTTAAGTGAATCATGGCCGTGGCGGCGGGGCGCTGCGCGAACCGCTGTTTCCCCCCTGCCGCTGACTGCTGTTTGTGCCGGACGATTTGCGCGATCCGAACGGCAGGAACGGATTTCCGCCGCCGCCGCTGCGGGAGCGGGTCACCTGCGGAATCAGTACGGTATCGCCCGGTTCAAGGCCGCGCAGAATTTCGGTGTAGGAGTTTTCACTCAGTCCGGTTTTTACCGGTCGGGGCTGAGGCGGAGCCTCCGCGGAGGCTCCGGGCTGCAGAATAAAGGTTTTGCCGTTGCGGTACTGAATCGCAGACGTCGGTACCGCGGGAACGTCGGGGTGCTGTTCGACCAGAAAGGTTAATGTGGCCGTCATACCGCTCCGGGCAAAAGACGGCAGTTTGTCGGGAATCACATCCACTTCATACATCGTTACATTGCTGACGGTTTTAGAATCGTAGGCAATGCTCTCCACGGTTGCGTCAAACGACGAATTGGGATAGGCGTCGAGCTGCACCGTCACGCGCTGCCCGGGCGATACGCTGCCGATATCCGTCTCGTCAACCGAGCCGACCACAATCAGACGATCGGCAATCACAATCACGGCACTGCTGGCCGTAATGGTCTGTCCCGGTTCCAGGGAGCGGTCGATGACCGTTCCGTCGAGCGGGGCAATCAGCGGCGTGGCCTTATAGATCTCCTCCCAGTATTTCAGCTCCGTTTCACCTTTAACACGGGCGATATCAAGCAGGCTGGCGCGCTCCGTGGAACTTACCCAGGCGATGATCTGTCCGCGCTGAACCGGCTGGCCTTCGTCGACCAGCAGTTCCTCAATCCGCCCGGCGATCGGCGATTTCACTTCGAGCCGGTTTTCCGGGCTGACCTCGCCGGTACTGTCGATGGTCAAGCTCAGCGTTTTTAGTTCCACCTGGGCCGGCATGAATTTTCCGGCTTCTGCCGACGCGGTTTTTTCTTTCTGCCGTTGGCGGTAGAACCAGAACCCACCGCCCGCCAGCACGAGAATCAGAACAGTAAAAATGAATTTCTTCATAACGGTTTCCCCTATTCAATGGAGCTGAGTCCCATCGTGTTTCGCCAGGCAGCTTCCGCCTGATCGACCGTGCGAAGGCTCGTCAGCCGGTTTTTCTGCGCGGTGATCAGTGCGTTTTCAATGGTGTCCCAGTCCTGAAAACTGATCAGGCCCTGTTGATATTGCGCGCGTGCGACTTCGGCACGAACTTCCGCGGCCTGCATCTGTTCCTCCTGAACCCGGAGGTTGGCATAGCGGTCGCGATAGGTGTTGAGCGCCTCCTGCAGATTATCCATTAGCGAGAGCATCGTTTTTTCAGCGATCAGCCGCGTGCGTTCGCGGGCCAGGCCGGAGGCGATCAGGTTCTGCGACAGCTCTCCGCCGCGGAACAGCGGCAGGGACACCGACAGGCCGGTCGACCAGCTCTCGTGATCCAGTCCGTAGGTTCCGGACCGGCCCAGCGACCCGCTGGCCGTAATCGTCGGGAAGCGGTCGCTGCGGGAAATCAGGTATCCCTGTTCCGCAGCTTTCACATCCGCCTGCGCGGAGCGGTAGGTGGGGGTCTGCTCCGCCAGTTCATTCAGTGCGGTTTTCCCCGGCGGTTCGTTGGCCTGCAGGTTGCCTTTCAGCAGGAATTCCTCAAAATCCAGCTCCCCCATAATGGAAGCCAGCTGCCGGCGCGCCAGCTCCAGCGCCCGTTTGGCGGTTTCCACATCGTAGAGCGCTTCCGTGTACTGAGCCTTCTTCAGCAGCATCGACCCTTTGTTTTCACGACCGCCTTCATACCGCATTTCAACAAGCTTCAGGTTGTCCGCCCGGCGGGCTGCGATATTCTGCACCAGCGCAATCAGGTCCTGGGCATACAGCTGCTGGGCAAACGCCCGGCGCAGATTATATTCCACATTCGAGCGTGTCTGGTCGAAATTGGCCTGTTCAGCAAACAGCTCCGCTTCGGTTTTTGAAACCCGCGCCCGGTTTCCAAAACCGGAGAACAGCACGTACTTCCCACTGATCGTAGCCGAAGCCGACTCATTGTTGCTCCATCCGGAATCCGTTTCCTTTTCCCCGACTTTACGACTGCCGTCGGCGGTAATATCAGGATAATAAACAGACTGCTGTGATTTCAGCGCAGCCTCCGCCTCCTTCAGCTTCAGGCGGGAGATCGACAGATCCAGGCTGTTGGCTGTTGTTCGGGCAAAGCAGTCGTCCCAGGTCAGGACAGGACTCTCTGCCGGCAGCAGACCCGCAGCAAACAATGCCAAGGCCAAAACCGAATAACGAAATGTAAGGGCGGACATAACGCCGGAGTATAACGACCGTTTCGCCGGAAATATTGCTAAAATTTCAGAATTCTTTTTCCAGACTCTGGAATCAAATTTTCCAAACATTGGAAAATTATTTTTTCGACGGCGGTTCTTTGCCGAGCTTGGCGAGGACGGCCTTGAGGTCGGTCCACGCCTCGCCCTTGCGGTCCGGGGAGCGGAGCAGAAAGGCCGGATGATAGGTCGGCATCAGGTCGATTCCCTCGTAGGTGCGCCAGGTTCCGCGCATCCGGGTGATCGCCACGGTTTCTTCAAGCAGTCCCTGCACAGCGGTTTTGCCGAGCGCGACGATGATTTTCGGTTTGATCAGCGCGATCTGGGCCTTGAGGTAGGGGACGCAGGCCGCCATTTCTTCGGCCAGCGGCACGCGGTTGCCCGGCGGGCGGCACTTGACGATATTGGCAATGAAAATCTCTTCGCGTTTGTAGCCCATCGCCGCAATCATTTTGGTCAGCAGCTGGCCGGCTTTGCCGACGAACGGCCGGCCCTGTTCGTCTTCGTCCGCCCCGGGACCTTCGCCGACAAACATGACGTCCGGCCCGTTCGAGTTGCCCTCGCCGGGCACGGTGTTTTTCCGCGTCTTACACAGTCCGCAGGCGGTGCAGCCGCCGACCTGGGCGGCGATTTCCTCAAGCGTTTTTCCGGTGACCGTGACGGTGCTCTGCAGGACCGGTTCGTTTGACACCGGCGGCACGTAGCGCCGCGCGGCGGCCGGGGCGGCTTTGACAACCGGTGCCGGCTGCGGTGCGGGCCGCAGGAGCTTAAGGGTTTCCGGCGAAATTTCCAATGTTTGGAAACCTTCCTCCTTTTTGTATTCCAGGAAGGCCAGCACATCGCCGAGGAACTGGCTATACGGATTCATGGAGTCCTCCCGGACGGTCATCGATGATCAGCAGGGCGGAACGGACGTTTTCTTCGCGGTCGCGCAGCGGCATCAGCAGCAGGTCGAGCCGGGCCGGTGCACTCATGCCGGGCAGCTGGATGAAGCAGCTGCCTTCGGTGTTGACCTTGCGTCCGTAAACCGCCTGATTGAAGAGGTGCGCAAAGGTTTCATTCACCGTGGGTTTCAGAATGGATTCGAAGGAATAGTTTTTGCGGGAAATGCCGAGAAATTTCTGTGTGGCCGGATTAAAGGTGAGGGTTTCTTTTTCGACATCGGCTATGATGAGCCGGTCGTTGGAATGCCGCAGAATCAGGTCGAGTGTGCGGGCATGAATCGACACGCGGTCGGCGCGCAGCCGGTCGTAGGCGCGCAGCTGGTCGGAAAATTTATTGGCGAGTTCTTCAATTCGGGAAATTTCATCGGTGAAGCGGCGACGGGTCCGGATGCCCGCTTCGTAGTCGCCCGCAAGCAGCAGGCGGAAAAAGTTGAAAAGCCGTTTGCGGAAACCGAAGCTGCGAAGGGTGAGATACAGCCAGCAGAGCAGGCTCAGCACAAAAAGCGTCGCGAGTGTCCAGTTGACCGGCGGGCGGGTTTCTGTCCAGCCGAGCAGCGCGGCGGTCAGCCCGCAGAGCGGCATCAGAAACCAGAGAATTTTCAGCAGGTTCGGCGTCATGGAGGATTACCGGTTGGCAAATTTTTCGACGTTTTTATCGCTGCCGACGATCAGCAGCCGGTCGGTTTCTTCGAGAACGTCATCGGGTTTCGGCACATCTTCAATGGTTTCTTCCTGCGTCCGTTCCCCCTGGTCGTTGATTCCGGGAACCATTTTCTTGATGGCGACGATGTTGATGCCAAATTTGTTGCGCGGGTCGAGTGCACGCAGGGTTTTACCGACAAACTCGCCCGGCACCTGAACTTCGACAATGCTGTGCCCTTTGGCCAGCGGAATGTGGCGGGTGATGTTCGAGGACGCCAGGCTGCTGGCGACGATGCCGCCCATCTCTTTCTCGAGGTTGATGACATTATCCACTTCCAGCGTTTTGAGGATTTCCTGCTGAAGCGGGCCGAGCGCGCGGGTCCAGATGCGGTGTACGCCGATCTTTTTGAGCAGGATGGTGGTGAGCAGGTTGGCTTCGATATCCTCTCCGATGCAGACGACCGCGACATCGACATTTTTAATGCCGACAGCCCGCAGGGCGTTTTCGTCGGTCGAATCCAGTGTTGCGGCGTGGGCCACGGAATCCTTAATGGCCTCGACCGGTTCGCGGTCGCGGTCGATCGCCAGCACTTCAACGCCTTTTTCGGTCAGTTCGCGTGCTACGGAGCTACCGAAGCCGCCCAGTCCAATTACTGCAATGTTTCTCATATAAACCTCCGTGGAGTATTGGAGTGCCGGAGTATTGGATTTCTGATATTCGCCATTACTCCATTAATCCGTTCTTTCAGCCACCCATTCCCCGTTACCCTATCATAATGCGCTCTTCCGCATAGCGGTATTTTGCCGGGCGGACGGCACGCAGCATGAAAGCAAAACCGATGGTGAGCGGACCGAGACGTCCGATGAACATCATCAGCGTGATGAGTATCCGGCCCGGCAGGCTGAGTTCCGGCGTCAGTCCGGTTGAGAGGCCGACGGTACCGAAAGCGCTGACGGTTTCAAACAGTACATCCATAAAGTTTTTCTGTTCAAACACAGCCAGCAGTATGGTGGCTCCGCAGACGAGCAGCAGAGAAGAGCAGAGCACCATAACCGCCTTTTGAATCACCTCAATCGGAACGGTCCGGCGGTAGAGCTCAGGCTCTTCGCGGTGATTGAATCCCGCGCGAATCACCGCCCAGAGCACGGCGGGGGTCGTTAGCTTGATCCCGCCGGCGGTGCCGCCGGGGCAGGCGCCGACAAACATGAAAATAATGAATAGAAAGAGCGTTGCGGGTTGCAGTGCTCCGATATCACAGGTGTTGAAACCGGCGGTGCGGGTGGTGACGGACTGAAAGAGCGAGACCAGCAGAGCCTGGTCGCTCTTCATGCCGGTGAGCAGGTGTTTGTGTTCGATCCAGTAAAAAAGGCCGGTTCCGGCCAGGATCAGCCCGCCGGTCCAGCTGAGTGCCAGACGGCTTTGGATGCGGAATTTGTGTTTCGGTCCGCGCCGGTTCTTCAGTTTGTTTCGGAATGCCTGATAGAAATCGCCAATCACCACAAAGCCGATCCCGCCCAGCACGATCAGTCCGCCGATGATGGCGTTGACTGGAAGGCTATGCTCAAACCAGACCAGACTCGTGCTGAAGGTTGAAAATCCCGCATTGCAGAATGCTGAAACCGAATGGAACACGGAGGCCCATGCGGCCTGTCCGGGGCTGTCAAAGTATTGCCGCCAGCTGAAAAAAAGTGCGATCGCGCCGGCGGTTTCCAGCAGGAACGTCATACTGAAAATAAACAGAACCAGCCGTTGCATATTGATAATTGTATCCTGATCCAGCACATCCCGCATAACGCTCTGGTTTTTCATCGAAACGCCGCGGCGAATCAGCAGCGCGAGCGACATGGAAAACGTCATGATACCGAGTCCGCCGACCTGAATCAGCGCGAGAATAACGGCTTGTCCGAAGAACGTGAAATGGGTGGCGGTGTCATAAACGATCAGACCGGTTACGCAGGTGGCGGACGTGGCGGTGAACAGTGCGCCGACCAGATCGGTATGTTTTCCGGCTGCGGTGGCGGCCGGCAGGAGCAGGAGGATGGCCCCGAAGAGGATGGCGCCCACAAAACTGATCAGCATCAGATGGGTGGGCTTCAGAGTTAGCAGGCTGATGAATTTATGGATGCGCCGCGTCCGGGAGATCAGCATGGCCACGATCGCCGCCTGACGCAGAACCAATGAAACTGCGGTATCGCGGGGATCAAACGCAAACTGAATCAGCGGAACAAAAACGATCAGGTCGAACCAGTGGCTGCGCAGGTAACGCCAGCCTTTCCGGCTGGCGATCCAGTTCAATACGATATCGGCGGCGAACACCCCGAGAATGGAAAGATTCATCTGCCGGATCAATTCCGGGAAGCCGCGCATCAGGGTGGTCTGCTCGAACAGTAGCAGCAAAATTCCGAATAGCGCCACCGGAACGATCAGATGATTAAAGGAGTTTACGAATCGCTTAAATAGATACATCGGGGCGCATCCTGATATCCTGCCGCTGAAGGGTCAAGGCGATAGCACTGATGATCGCTTGGGTTTAGACGGCCAGATCTTCCGTCTCGCCGCGTTTCTTTTTCGGTTGTTTTGGCGACGGGAGGAACAGCGCCATGCCAAACGTCAGCGGGCCGAGCCGTCCGAGGAACATCAGAGCGATAATGATCAGTTTGCCGACGGGTGTGAGCGCGGCGGTGATCCCGGTGCTGAGTCCGACCGTACCGAGGGCCGAGGCGGCTTCGAACAGCAGTTTCTCAAATGATGCGTTCTGAGTCAGCGCGAGCAGATAACAGCCGGTGATCAGCGATATGACATAGAAGCCAAGGCTGGCCACGGCCACCCGTACCCGCTCGACCGGAATCGCCCGGCCCCAGAACAGAACATCTTTTTTGCCGGAAATGACGCTTTTTATAACGCCGAGAAGAGCGGTGAACGTGGTGGTTTTCAGTCCGCCACCGGTACCGGACGGAGAGGCTCCGATGACCATCAGCAGAATAATCAGGAACAGCGAGGCAGAGGATAACCCGCCGATGGGGATGGTATTAAAGCCTACCGTTGTGATGGATGTCATCACCTGAAAAACCGCCGCGACAAGCCGTTTGCTAACGGGCAGCTGCTGGATTGAGGGTTCCCCGATGAAAAAGAGCGAGATTCCGATGATGCTGATCCAAATGGTTGTTCCTAGAATGACTTTGGTCGTCAGCGTGATCGCGGAGGTTTTGCCGGTGATGCGGTGCCAGACATCGAGGAAGACGATGAATCCAATGGCACCCATGTAACTCAAGATGCCTAGAATGATATTGCAGGCGGTGTTATCGCGAAGAGCTTCAAAGCTGCTGTCGTACAGACTGAAGCCCGCCGTGCAGAAGGCGGAGATGCTGTGGAAAACCGCCGACCAGACCGGCTGCTGAAGTCCCGCTTTGGCGAAGACGAAAAACAGTGCCAATGCACCGAGGGTCTCAGTGATCAGGGTGAAGGCGATGACGTGTTTGATGAACGTGCTGATATGAAAACCGTCCGGCAGACTGAAAACGGATGAACTGATCTGCTGACGCCGCTCGGAAAGCCTTTTACTGGAGGAGAGAGTGACAAACGAACCGAACGTCATATAGCCGATCCCGCCGAGTTGAATCAGCACCAGAATAATGATCTGGCCAATGAAATTAAAATCGTTGCCTGTGCTGACCGTGACCAGACCGGTGGTTGAAACCGCCGAGGCGGAAGTGAACAGGGCGTTCAGGCCGGAGACCGAGCCGGCGTGATGCGTAAAGGGCATCCAAAGCAAAAGCCCCCCAATAATAACATAGGAGAGATAGCCCAGTGCGACAAAGCGCACGGGGTGCATGGTTTCCATAAAGCGAGTCAGCCCGATCCAGAAAGCTTTCATAGGAGTCCCTTTTAAAGCGCGGGACTATAGGCCTCTGCCCGTTTGTTGGCAACCCCCGCGCCACGAAAAACGAAGGCGGATTTTCCAATCACTGGAAGGAGTTGAGTTCGTTGTATAATGAGCTTAAAGTGCAACAGATAATGACAACAAACAGTGATAGCGAATCCGCCCGCCTGAATGTGCTTGTTGTAGACGACGAGGCAAACATCCGCAAGACGCTCCGGGTCTGTCTGGAGTCGCGTGGGCATCGGGTAACCTCTGTCAGCAATCCGGACGATGCACGGGCGGAAGCGGATCGGCAGGTTTACGATCTGGCGTTTGTGGATTTGCGGCTGGGAACGGAAAACGGTCTGGACTTGATTCCGGCTCTTCTCGGCGCATGTCCCTGGATTCGGATCGTGGTGATTACAGCCTATGCGTCGGTCGATACCGCAGTGGAAGCCATGCGGCGCGGAGCGACGGATTACATCCCGAAACCCTTTACTCCGAAACAGGTGGATCTCGTTACAGAACGTGTGGCGCGGGTGCGGAATATGGAACAGCGCATTGCCACCTTGAAAGAGGACTTGAAGCGACAACATCCGGAAGTTTCGTTCACGTCCCGGCACGCCGGAATGCAGCGGGCCGTTGAGTTGGCGCGGCAGGTGGCGGCATCGGAAGCGGTCGTTTTGCTGCGCGGGCCAAGCGGTACGGGAAAAACTGTTTTAGCGCGTTCGATTCACGGCTGGAGCCGCAGGGCGGAAAAGCCGTTCATCACCGTTTCGTGCCCTTCACTCAGTGCGGAACTTCTCGAAAGTGAACTGTTCGGGCACGTGAAAGGCGCCTTCACCGGCGCGCTGCGCGACAATCCCGGGCGGGTCGCCGCCTGTGACGGCGGCACTCTGTTTCTGGACGAAATCGGCGACCTGCCGCTTTCGATTCAATCCAAACTTCTACGGTTCATTCAGGAGCGCGAATACGAGCGCGTGGGCGACCATCAGACCCGCAAGGCCGACGTCCGCATCCTTGCCGCCACAAACACCAATCTGGAAAACGCGGTCAAGGAAGGCCGCTTCCGGGAAGACCTGTACTACCGGCTGAACGTCATACAGGTCGATCTGCCCGCGCTGGCGGATCGCCCGGACGATGTGGAGATTCTGAGCAAAGAGATGCTGGATTTCTTCGGTGCACAAAACCACAAGGTGTTCAAGGGCTTCAGCGAAGAGGCCATGAATGCGCTGCGACATTATTCATGGCCGGGAAATATCCGGGAACTGCGCAACGCCGTTGAGCGGGCCGCCATCCTGTGTGCAACCGATCGGATTGGAATCGAGCACCTGCCGGAATCAATTATTCCGCAAACGAATTCCGTCCAGTTGGGAGATCATGCCGCTCTGGGCGTGATTGAAGAGACCCACATACGTCGCGTTATCGCCTCCGCCGGTTCCCTGCAGGACGCGGCGGACATTCTCGGCATCGATCAGGCCACTCTCTGGCGCAAACGAAAACAATACGGCATCTGACCTGCGCCGTACCGCAAGAGCCCACAGAACCCAAAATTCCAATAGCCGGAAAATTTCTCTCCGTTTTTCCAATGTTTGGAAAAACTTTGCTTCTGCAGCGCTTGCCCGCCGCGCCGTTCCGGCTATACGACCTTGCAAAATGCAGGGTTGATTTATTCCTTCCTTGTATACCTCAAGGGGTTTTCCCGGAGCGTGATTCATAACCTGTTGATTTGCAACGCATCGAACTCTTGGCATAGATACCGCTAATGTTGCTGCGGAATTTGAAGAAGTACGCATGGATGCAGAAAGGGGCAAACAAATGATCGGAATCAGACAAAAACTTATGCTGGGATTCGGCGGACTGCTTGCGGTTGTGGCGGTGATCGGTGTGCTGACGATGGCGCAAATCAACGATCTCGGGAATGCCATTGATGTGATTCTCAGAGAAAACTATCGCAGTGTGGTGGCCTGTCAGGACATGAAGGAGTCGCTGGAACGCATGGACAGCGGCATCTTGTACACTCTCTCCGGCAGGGAAGCCGAGGGGGATCGCTTAATCGATCAGTACGATTCTGTTTTTCTTGCCGCACTCGATGTGGAGCTGGGGAACATCACGCTTTCCGGCGAAGGCGAAAAAGTACAGCGAATCCGAATGCTGTTTGATCAATACACGAATGCGATTCCCGGCATAACGCAATCCGCGCATTCTCCGGAAGCGCGGCAGACCGCTTACTTTTCCACCCTGCAACCGCTGTTTCAGGAGATCAAGGGGTTGGCGCAGGATATTCTGCTCATGAACCAGAAAAATATGAGCGATGCAAACGATGTCGCCCGGCGCCGCGCGGCCGTTGCCCATCGTCGCATGCTGCTGGCCATTACGGTTTCGGCGATTCTGGCGCTTTTGTTCAGTTATCTTGCTCACAGATGGATTCTGCACCCGATTCGACAACTGATGGAATCAACGAACGAAATTCGCAACGGAAATCTCGATCTGGTGCTGAGAGCGCAATCCAACGATGAAATCGGGCGGCTTTCGGAATCCTTTAACGAAATGGCCGCCGCGCTGAGGGACGTGCGCAAGAAAGATAAAATCAATCTGATGCGGACTCAACGGGCGACGGAAGAAGTATTCAAAGCGCTTCCCGCCGCAATCGCCGTTCTTGATCTGGATGGAAAGGTCAAGTTTGCAACTGAAACCGCCGACCGGCATTTCGGACTGAAACCGGACGTTCTTGTCAGCGATCTGGGGTACAAGTGGCTGGCTCCTTTGATTCAGGAAGCGCTGGATGAGGATCGTATTGTCGAACGCGATCCCCAAAGCGGTTACGTCCAGCAGTTTGTTGACAACTGCGAGTATTTCTTCCAGCCGACGGCCCTTCCGATCCCTGCCGGCCCCGAACATCGGGAGCCGACGGGCGTGGCGCTGATTCTGAAAGATGTTACGCAGATTCAGGAGCAGCAGGAAATGAAACATGGCGTAGTCGCCACGGTTTCGCATCAGCTAAAAACACCGCTGACGTCGCTGCGGATGTCCCTCCATCTCCTGCTGGAGGAGAAGACAGGTTCGCTCACTGAAAAACAGACGGAACTGCTGGTGGCGGCCCGGGACGACAGCGAGCGCCTGGTCAGCATTCTTGATAATCTGCTCGACCTCAACCGCATCGGATCAGGCAAGTCACAGTTGTCTCTGAAGCCTGCTTCCCCGCAGGCGTTTGTTCGGGATGCCATCGAACCTTTCCTCATGGAGGCCAAAGACAAAGGCCTGACATTGATGAATACCGTTTCGGCAGATTTGCCCGACGTTATGGCGGACGAAGAAAAAATCCGCCACGTGTTTGCCAACCTGCTTTCAAACGCCATGCGGTTCACTGGCCCCGGAGGGTCGGTGACTGTCGGCGCTTCCTGTGAGGCAGATCAAGTGACGTTCTCTGTCGAAGATACCGGAGCGGGCATTTCCTCCGACTGCCTGAGTCGTCTGTTCGAACCGTTTTATCGCGTACCCGGGCAGGATAAGAAAACCGGCGTCGGTTTGGGGTTGGCGATCCTGAAGGAAATTGTTCAGGCGCACGGCGGAGAGGTCAGCGTGGAAAGCGAACCCGGCAAAGGATCGACGTTCCGTTTCACGCTACCTCTCGTAAAGGATTCAACGGAACAACAAGGAGGTAAAGTATGATGCTGATTGTGTATCTCATTTTCGGCTTGATCATTTTCATTGCGTTGGCGGCTCTGACAGCGGCCTGTGACAAAATATAGGAGACGACGATGCTTTATATTGCAGCAATTGCCTTGATGTTGTGCACGGTCTATCTCGTGTACGTCCTTATAAAACCGGAACACTTTTAACGGAGAAAAACGATGGCGATTTTATTTATTACCCTCATTCTGGGAGGCACCGCTCTGCTTTCATGGCCCCTTGGAAAAGCCATGATGTGGGCGATGAGTTCTCCCGCAAAAGAGAACGGATTCCGGCACGGCATGGAATCGGTTTTCCGGACGCTGGGCGGACGGCGGATCGCGGCGGAACAGAACTGGAAGCAGTACACGCTTTCCATGCTTTTCTTCAACGCCGTGATGTTCATTATCGTCTACGCGATTTTGGCGCTACAGCAATTGCTGCCGCTGAATCCCGACGGCAAAGGGGTGATCGAACCCAGCCTGATCTTCAACACGGTGGCGTCGTTCACGTCAAACACCAACCTTCAGCATTATTCCGGAGAGGTGACGCTCAGTTATTTTTCACAACTCTTCGGCCTGATGTGGCTACAATTCGTATCGGCGGCCACCGGCATCGCCGCGCTGACGGCTTTGGCCAGAGGGCTCTCGGGCAAAACCGGCTTTGGCAATTTTTACGCCGACCTCATGCGGGCGACTTTTCTCATTCTTCTGCCCTTGGCGACCGTCGGAGCCGCGATCCTCGTTCTCGGCGGAGTGGTCATGACGCTGGATGGCGCGGCCATTGCGACCACGCTGGAAGGTGCCGTACAGACGATTGCCAGAGGCCCCGTAGCGGCGTTTGTAACGATCAAGCAGCTCGGAACCAACGGCGGCGGATTCTTCGGCCCCAACTCGACGCACCCGTTTGAAAACGCCACCTTCTTCACCAATATCGTTCAGAGCGTGTTCATCATTTTAATTCCAATGGCCTGTGTCTGGATGTTCGGACACATCACCGGCCGGATGCGTCACGCGGCGGTGGTTTTCACCGTGATGGCGGCGTTACTGGTGACCAAGGTGGGGCTGGCCAGCTTTTTCGAAAGCGCACCAACGGCAGCCTTCGCCGGGCTGCCCGTCGAAACCGCCGGGAATCTGGAAGGAAAAGAACTGAGGTTCGGTTCCTCTGCCGGGGCGACGTGGAGTGTCTTAACCACATCCACCAGCAACGGTTCTGTCGATTGTATGCACGACAGCCTCAACCCGCTCACCGGACTTCTTCCAATGATTGGAATGTGGTTCAACGTAACCTTCGGGGGAGTCGGCGTCGGCATGATCAACATGTTCCTTTACATCATCGTCGGCGTGTTCATCAGCGGCATGATGGTGGGCCGCACGCCGGAATACTTCGGACGCAAGGTGGATGCCCGCGAAATGAAGTTCGCCCTGCTGGCGATTCTGATCCATCCCTTTTTCATTCTGGGCGGAACGGCGCTTTTTGCCGCAACGTCATGGGGTGCGTCAACGGTCAACAATCCGGGGTTCCACGGATTTTCTGAAATTCTTTACGAGTTCAGCTCCGCGGCGGCCAACAACGGGTCGGGCTTTGAGGGGCTTGGTGACAATACCGTGCCATGGAACATCGCGACCGGCACCATCATGCTGCTGGCCCGCTTCATCCCGATTATCTTACCGCTGGCGATTGCCGGCTCGCTGGCGGCCAAGAAGCCGACACCGCAAACGACTGGAACGCTGCATACAGACACTCCGCTTTTCGGACTCGTGATTCTGGGAAGCATTGTGCTGATCGGCGCGCTGCTGTTTGTGCCGGTGGCGGTTCTCGGGCCGGTCGCAGAACATCTGGCAGCTGCCGGACAGTAAAAAAATCGGATTGCAGGAGAAAACAATATGAACGCAAAGAATGAAAATTTCGAACAGGAAAAACTGCAGCGCCGGAAAACCCGCCGCGCCTCGCTGTTCCAGAAAGACCTGGTCATGATCGCCGCAAAACAAAGCGGGATCATGCTGAACCCGAAAAGCATGGCCGGGAATCCCGTCATGTTTGTTACGGAAATCGGTGCCGTCCTGACGACGCTTGTGCTGAGTCTTGATCTGATGCAGCACCGCGAAAGCTGGGCCTACACCCTTGCCGTGACGGTGATTCTATGGCTGACCGTTCTCTTCGCCAATTTTGCGGAAGCGCTGGCGGAGGCGCGCGGCAAGGCGCAGGCGGACACCCTGAAGCGAACCCGCAAAACGACCATGGCCTGCCGGGTGACCGATCAAAAAGAAGAACAGGTCGGCTCCGACGAATTGCGGGAAGGCGATATCGTGCGGGTGGCCGCCGGAGAGGTCATCCCCGGAGACGGCGAGGTGATCGAAGGTGCCGCGAGTGTCGATGAATCCGCCATCACCGGCGAATCCGCTCCGGTTGTGCGCGAAGCAGGCGGCGACCGGTCGGGCGTTACCGGCGGTACGCGCGTCCTGTCAGATCAAATCAAAATCCGCATTACGGCCGGAGCCGGCGAATCGTTTTTGGATCGCATGATCGAACTGGTCGAGGGGGCCGTTAGGCAGAAAACGCCAAACGAGCTGGCGCTGACCGTGACGCTGGCCGGTCTGACGCTGGCCTTTCTCATGGTGACCGGTTCGCTCTGGCCGATCGGCCGTTACTTCGGCATCGAACTGCCGATTCCGACCTTGATCGCTCTGCTGGTCTGCCTGATTCCAACAACCATCGGCGCGCTGCTCGCCGCCATCGGTTTGGCGGGGATGGATCACGCCCTTTCGGCCAATGTGCTGGCGAAAAGCGGAAAAGCCGTCGAGCTGGCCGGCGACATCGACACCTTGCTTTTGGACAAGACGGGCACCATTACCATGGGGAACCGGCAGGCGACCGGATATCACCCGCTGAAGGGCGTGACAAAAGAGCAGCTCGCCGGGACGGCCATGTGCGCATCCTTCGGGGATCCGACGCCCGAGGGAAAATCCATCGTGAAGCTTGGCGAAACGACCCTCGGAGCCAATGCGCCCGCTGAAACGCCGGACGGCAAAATCATTCCGTTTACCGCGCAGTCCCGGCTGAGCGGCTTGGATCTTCCCGACGGGCATTCGTATCGCAAGGGAGCATCAGACGCCATTCAGGCGTACGCCCGGGAACAGGGGGCTTCAGTTTCCCCGGAACTGCAGGAGCTGGTGGATCGTGTCGCCCGCGAAGGCAGCACGCCCATTGTTGTCGCCGACGGCAAAAACATTCTGGGCGTCGTCGCGCTTTCGGACGTGCTGAAGCCGGGCATCCGGGACCGCTTTGAACGTCTGCGGGCCATGGGTCTGCGTGTTGTTATGGTGACCGGAGACAACCCGCTCACGGCTGCCGCCATTGCTGAACAGGCCGGTGTGGATGATTACATCGCCGAAGCCAGACCGGAGGACAAGCTGGAGTATATCCGCAAAGAACAGCGGGCAGGGCGGCTCCTCGCCATGATGGGCGACGGCACCAACGACGCTCCTGCACTGGCTCAGGCGGATATCGGCGTGGCGATGAACTCGGGCACTCAGGCGGCCAAGGAAGCCGGCAATATGGTTGATTTGGACAGCGACCCGACCAAGCTCATCGAAGTCATCGAAATCGGCAAACAGCTGCTCATGACCCGCGGGGCCCTGACAACCTTTTCCATCGCCAATGATGTCGCCAAATACTTTGCCATCATTCCGGCCATGTTCATGCTGGCGATCCCGCAGCTTGCGGCTCTCAACATCATGGGCCTGGCCACGCCCCGGAGCGCGATTCTTTCGGCGCTGATTTTCAACGCCATCATCATTCCGCTGTTGATTCCGGTCGCCATCAAAGGGGTGAAATACCGGCCGATGGGCGCGGACAGCATTCTGCGGCGCAACCTGCTGATCTACGGACTGGGTGGTGTGATTGCTCCGTTCATCGGCATCAAACTGATTGACATGGCATTGAGTACAACCGGCATTTTTTAGGAGGTTTTTTATGAACAACGCAATGGGAGAAAACAGTTTTTTTGATCAAATCGTCACATCGATCCGGATCGTGTTCGCCACGATGGTCATTTGCTGCCTGCTTTATACCCTGCTGATTCTGGGGATCGGGCAGGCGCTGACGCCCCATACGGCGAACGGATCGCTGATCCGCAACGGACAGGGTGAAATCGTCGGCAGCGAATCCCTCGCTCAGGGATTCTCCCGCCCCGACTATTTCTGGCCCAGACCTTCGGCCGTCGATTACAACGCTGCGGCAACGGGCGGCAGCAACCTGTCGCCTGCAAACCCCGCGCTTCGGGAACGGGCGCAGCAGATCCTTCTGCAATTCGGAGAAGCCGCTGGCGAAAAGATCCCGCCGGATCTGGTCACGGCCTCCGGCAGCGGAATGGATCCGCACATTACCCTGAAAGCCGCGGAATATCAGGCGAAGCGGGTTGCTTTGGCGCGCGGCCTGCCGCTGAAGACGGTTTTATCTCTGCTTGATAAACAGACCCGAAAAAGCGGAGGATTTCTGACGCCGCAGCCGGTGGTGAATGTCTTACGTTTGAATATGGAGCTGGACAGATTGGGTCAATAAAATGAACGACAGTCGTGCAGATAGTTTCTTGCGTCTGATCCGCCGCGCACAGCGCGGCAGATTGAAGATCCATCTGGGGTACTCAGCCGGTGTCGGCAAAACCTACCAGATGCTTCTGGAGGCGCACCGGCTGAAGGAAGACGGGATCGACGTGGTCGTCGGACTGGTTGAAACCCATGGCCGAGCGGAGACCAGAGCATTGCTGGACGGGTTGGAGCTGATTCCCCTCCGGAAAATCACGTACCGCGGAATCGAGATCGGTGAAATGGATCTCGACGCGATTCTGGCGCGCCGCCCGTATGTTGTGCTCGTCGATGAACTGGCTCACACCAACGTTCCGGGCAGCAGGAATGCCAAACGCTATCAGGACGTGGAAGAACTCCTTTCCTCGGGCATCCATGTTATCTCCACCCTGAACATCCAGCATCTGGAAAGCCTGTACGAAACCGTCGAGCGCGCCACCGGGGTCAAAGTCCGCGAGCGGATTCCCGACCGCGTGGTCGTGGAAGCCGATCAGCTGGTCAACGTCGATGTCACCACCGAGGATCTGCGCCGTCGGCTGGAGGAAGGAAAGGTTTATACGGCGGAACGCATTGAGACTGCACTGGAACATTTTTTCAAGCCGGCAAACCTTGAACAGTTGCGTGAACTCACCCTGCGGGAGCTGGCCTCGCAAATCGATTCCCGGCGCCGCGAATCTACGGAAGAAGAATCTTCATCGAGTCCTGATCAGGTCATGGTTGCTTTAAGTTCGCGCGGACCGAATAGCGAGGCGCTGCTTCGTTATGCTTCACGTCTGGCCGGACGGCTGAACAGGAACTGGTACGCGGTCTATGTACAGACATCCAAAGAACGCCCGATTGCCATTGAAGCGGCGACTCAGCGGGTGCTCGCCAACACGTTGACGCTGGCTCAGCAGCTGGGGGCGACGGTTTTCACCTACAAGGGCGATGACGTGGTCAAAGCCATCCTGCAGTTCGCCAAAGAATATCGCGTCGGGCATATCGTCATCGGTGCGCCGGGGAAGCCGGTGCCTTTCTGGAGACGGCTGCGGGGAGAAGTCAGCATCGCGGAGCGTCTTATTAAAGAAGGCGCCGGCATAACTGTTGTTGTCCTGAATACTAAAGCGGTGCCGCATGACGGGGTGCCTGAGAAAACGGCTTTACCGGCAAGGAAAGCAGGAGCTGTTCATCAGAGCGCCGGGTTGATTCTGGAGCGCAACGTCGCATTGTCGAATGATGACATTCTCCTTTGGAAGGACGCCATAGAAAAAGAAAATGCCATCGGCCAGCTGTTGGAGGCCTGCTGCCGTAAAAATCCGGAATATAAGGAAACCGCATGGGCTGCGGTTCTTGCCCGCGAACATCAAGGGGGAACTTTTATGGGCGAAGACGTGGCAATTCCCCATGCGCGGATTGCGGGACTGTCCCGTCCGCTGATTGCCATCGGTATTGGGAAGACAGGCATATTGGACCGTGAATACGGACGCAGTGTCCGGATTATGCCGTTGCTTCTTTCACCTCTCGAATCTCCGGAACGTCATGTTACAGTGCTGGCCGCGATCAGCCGGATGGCACAGGACGATCAATGGCGCAAAGAGGTTTTTTCCGCTAAAAACCCCGCCGACATTATGAAAGCGGTATATATGTGGAAAGAGCGTTTCAAAACGGCTGGACAGTAAAAAGAGATATGAAAAAAATCAAAAAAAGTTTCGGCAAAGAAAACCGGAACCGTTTTTCTGTAAACGGGAAGACCGGAAATATGCGGGTTCGTGCGGTGCTGCTGGCCGTTGCCGTATTGCTCGGCATGTTTTTTTTCATGAGCCGGCGGCATTCGGATTCAACTTCTGCCGGAATTGAAACGCGCAGCTGGGAGGCTATGGGAACGATCGTCAGTCTCAGTCTTTGTGAAGCAGATCAGAACCGGAAAGAAGCGCTTTTTAAACAGGCTATCCATCGGGTGGATGACATTGAAAAGATATTAAGTTCATACATACCGACTTCAGAACTCAGCCGCCTGAACGGTTTGCCTGTTGGTGAAAAGATGCATGTCTCCCGTGAGCTGCGGGATGCCGTCAGTGCCGGGAAAAGCTGGTATGGCAAAACCGGCGGAGCGTTTGACATCACCATCGACCCGTTGATTCGATTGTGGAAAAAGGCCGGAGAAATTCAAAAAGTGCCTACAGAAACCGAGCTGAAGGCGGTCCGCGATGAAATGGGGGTTGATAAGCTCGTGTTGTGTAAAGATGATCTGGTGATTATGAAAAAGGCCGCTGTGGAGATCAATGCGGGAGGTCTTGGAAAGGGTTTTACCGCAGACGACATTGCATGTCTGCTTCAAAAATGCGGCGTGACATCCGCACTGATTGCCATGGCCGGGGATGTTCATGTCCTTGGTTTCCGTCCTGACGGGCGGCTCTGGCATGTGGGGGTTCAAGATCCGCGCTATCCCGATAATCCGGACGCTGTGGTTACAGCCGTCCAATTAAGTGATATGGCGATCTCCACATCCGGCAACTACCGGCGCTTCGTCACCATCGCCGGCAAACAGTATTCCCATATCATTGATCCCCGCACCGGGCACACGGCGGAAAATGCACCGAGCGTAACCGTCATCGGCCCGAACACGCTGACAACCGATATTCTGGGAACAGCCCTAAGCGTACTCGGTGTGGAGGAGGGATTGAAACTGGTTGAATCAATGAACGGCATCGAGGCGCTTTTTATAACAGTTGACGCATCAGACAAGTTAACCCTGACGCGAAGCCGCGGTTTTTCCGGATATGAAAATCCCGCCGGTGTGAAAGAAAAGATTTCAAACTGAGGCGATGCCAAACAGCAGTCCAGCTGCCAGCAGCAGACCGAAGATAAGATACAGCTTGGCGGTCTGCGGCGGCGCGGCGGCGAGATCAGAGTTTAAGGTCACTGTCGCCAGTATGGAACGTACCTGCCGCCATGCAAACGGCAGGCTCAGTACCGGCAGCAGCAGTCCGGCATGAACCGTTCCTGATGCAACCGGTGCGAGGAGCGCGGCATAGGCGAGGGCGATCAGTGCGGCATACAGTTTTTTCGTCCGCACCGGACCCAGCCGCATCGGCAGCGTGGTGAACCCGGCAGCAGCATCCATCTTCAGATCCCGCAGATTGTTCACCAGCAGGATGGCCGTTACCATACAGCCGCAGGAAAGCGCGGGCCATGCCGCATTGGCGGTCACAGTTCCGGTTGCCGCGTAAAACGCGCCGTCAAAAAGAAGCGGGCCCATCAGAATAAAAACAAACGGCTCACCGAGCCCTTTATATTTGTAGCCGATCCGGTTCGAATAAAACCATGCCCCGGCGGCACCGGCAATCCCCGCCGCCAGCAGCGGCCAGCCGCGCAGGGCCGCAAGGATCAGGCCGGTGAAAATACCGCCGAACACATAGAACCGGCCCCAGACCAGCATATAGACCGGCGCGACTTTTTTTCCAGTCAGCAGGCCGCTTGATCCGCGGGCCTCCGGCGTATCGAACCCCAGTGTGAAGTCATAATAATCGTTCAGCAGGTTCACCCCGGCGTGCAGCAGCAGGGCGCAGAACAGCATCAGCGGAAACAGCCGCCAATCGACGGCTGCTCCGGTCGCGCGGGCAAACAGGAAGGCGCAGACCACCGGAATGATCGTGGCGGTGAACGAATAGGCGCGCAGTGCGCGCGCCCAGTTTTGTAGAGCAATACGGTTCATTTCTTTGAAAGCAAGAAATCAATTGACCACTTACCCGCGCCTTTCAGCAGGAACATCAGCGCCGGAACCAGATAAAGCCACGCCAGCTCCTGTTTGGCAAACGGCTGACCGCCCAGCGCGCCGAAGATCGCAACACTCATTGTGCAAATGATCATAAACGCCGCCGGGCGGGTCAACAGACCGATCAACAGAAGCAGTGCGCCAAGGCTTTCCGAACCGGCGGCCAGCCATGCCATAATATGCGGAGCAGGAACACCGAGGCTGGTCACAAAACCAGTAAACTTCTCCATTCCACCGAACAGTTTGGTGCAACCGTGAGTCATCATCGCTGCGCCGATAAAAACGCGCAGGATCAGGATGCCGATATTGGCATCGGGAGTTGTTCCGAAGAGAATCTGTTTAACCTTCATGATGAGCCTCCTTCTTGAACAGTTTCGCGGCGATTCTGGCAAATCCGGCGAAATTTGCAAAACAGGTATTGCGGAATCCGCACATGAAATAGTGCAGGCGCAGTCCGGGATTTCCTTTGATCCAAAGGCGACTGAAGAGTTGCCCGACGCTGTCGCCGTGCAGTGGAATCACCCAGCCCGCATCGAACGGGCGGAACGGTTTAGTTTCTTCTCCGCGCAGACGGCGCACAATGTTTTTTCCGGCGCATTTTCCTTCGTACCACGCAAAGTTGATCGCCTTGCGCAGCATCTGGCCGTTTTCCTCAAACGCGGCGGAATCGCCCGCCGCGAAAACATCCGGATAATTCGGCAGCGAAAGATCAGGATTCACCTTCAGTCGTCCGTCGCGTAACCGTTCGACATTTCCCTTGAGTTCCAGCGCGGCGAAGGTCGATCCGGCCGCCCAGCAGAAAAAAACGTTTTCAAACACCTGATCACCAGCGATTACATTTTTTCCGTCAAAGCCGGTCACTCGCCGGCCGAAAATAAACTGCACGCCCAGCTTCTCAAGAAACGCCTTGATTCGCTGCCGCTTTTTCTCCGGCAGAAACGGCAGAATATCTTGGCCCGGATCCACCACAGTCACCCGGCATTTTTTTTCGGCGGCACGCGCGCGGTAAAACAGGCTCATCGCCAGCTCGAGTCCGGTATATCCGCCTCCCGCCATCACCACATGCGGCGGATCGGCCCGTTTCAAGTAGGCCGAAAAATCATCCCGGATGCGCAGTGCGCTTTCGAGCGAATCGAGATGATAAATCTTTTCGCGGTGCTGCTCGAACCCGTGAAAATCCGTCACGGAACCCGACGCAATCAGCAGGGTATCAAACCCGGTCACTTCGCCGTCCGCGATCAGCGTCTTTTTCCGGAGATCAATCTGCATCACCGCTTTACGGACATGCCGCACATTCTTCGGCAGCAGTTTTTCCAAACCTTGGAAAAGATAGTTTTCTTTTACCCAGCCGCCCGCCAGATCGGGCAGAGCGGGCAGCATCACCGTCCGGTCGCGCGGATCCAGCAGAATAACATCCTGGTCTGCGCCGCGCAGAACACGGCAGGCCTGACGACCGGCGAACCCGGCCCCAATGATAACCGTTTTGCTGTTCATCACGCGCGAAGAATACGCTAGAGTTTCTGCCAGTGCAAAAGATCAAAGCAGAAATTGAAGCGCAGTTTGTCCACCATCTGGAGGAGCATCCCTTCTGGACCGCCCTTGCAGAAGAAAGTCCGGCAGGTTTTTCCGCTGTGCGCGACACCCTCCTCGCGCCCGGCAAGCGGCTGCGTCCGCTTCTCTTCTGCGCCGCCTGCCGCGACGCCGGACTTGATCCGCTTCCAGGTCTCATGCCCGTCGCGCTCGCGCTCGAACTCGCGCACAGCTTTATTCTCATTCACGACGACATCATCGATCGCTCCGTCGAACGGCGCGGCGAACCCACGCTTCCCGAACGGATCAATCAGTTGTTTGCAAAAAAACCGGCCGACGGATTCCGCGGCACCGACTTCGCGCTCGTCACCGGCGACCTGCTGTATACGCTCGCCATCGAAAGCCTCCTGCAGGCCGACGCCCCGGATGCGCAGAAACTGGAAGCGCTGCAGCTCTTCACCCGGACAGCGCTCGACACCGGCCACGGCGCACTGCTCGAAATGCGGGCCGGGCAGGCCCCGCCGACCGAACTGCCCGTTGCAGACATTGAAAAGATCTACGAACTCAAAACCGGTCGCTACACTTTTACGCTGCCGCTTCAGCTCGCTGCGGTATTTTCCAATGGTTGGAAAAAAGACAATCCGGTTTTTCCAACCATTGGAAAATACGCAGGCCTTGCATTCCAGCTGCTGAATGATTTAAACGATGAGGTTGACGACCTGCGCGATGGCCGGCGCACCTGGGCCGCCGTGCACGCCGTTCAGCGGGACGGAACCGTCGGTGCTGTTCGGCAGGCGGTTGAGGAAAACACACGACGGGCCCTTGGGGCGGCGGAAGGTCTTCCGACGGTTTGCAGCGTTCTCGCGCAGGCGCTGCAATGCCGCGTTTGATGTTGAAAATTCGGGAGCACCCGGCTGTAACTGTAAAATAGGAGAAACGTGATGAATGTGATGAGGCTCGGCAGACAATTTCTGATGATGACGACTCCCGCCCTGCTGCTGTTTCGTCCGAAAGCGGAGGCCGCCGCCGTGCCGAAGCCGATCCAGCGTCCCAATATTATTCTGATCATGTCCGACGACATGGGCTATTCGGATATCGGCTGCTACGGCAGCGAAATTCGCACACCGAATCTGGATGCCCTGGCGCAGAACGGGCTGCGTTACCGGCACTTCTACAATCAGGCGCGCTGCTGCCCGACCCGCGCCTCGCTGATGACCGGGCTGTATCCGCACCAGGCGGGAATGGGCTGGATGGATGCCGTGAACCATAATCTGCCGGGCTATCAGGCGCAGCTCAACGAACACTGCGTGACGATTGCCCAGGTGCTCAAAAGCGCTGGATACAGCACCTACATGGTCGGAAAATGGCATTTGCAGCGCGAGAAAGACACGGCTCAGGACAGCCCCAGCTATAACTGGCCGCGCCAGCGCGGATTCGACCGGTTCTACGGCATTCTGAAAGGCGCCGGCAGTTTTTATGATCCGGGTACACTTTGCCGTGATAATCAACTGATCACTCCGTTCAACGATTCCGAATACCGGCCGGATGACTATTATTTCACGGATGCCATTTCAGATAATGCGGTGAAGTTTCTGGAAGAGGATTCGGGCGAAAAGCCGTTTTTCATGTATATGGCATACACGGCGGCGCACTGGCCCATGCAGGCCCCTGAAACCGATATTGCAAAATACCGTGGGACTTATGACCAGGGGTGGGAAATCGTTCGCCGCGCCCGGCTGGAAAAAATGAAAAAGCTGGGCCTGCTGGCTCCGGATGTTGTGATGTCTCCGCTGGACACCATTCACTGGGCGGACGAGCCGGATAAAGAGGCCATGGCACGGCGCATGGAAGTTTATGCCGCCATGGTGACCATCATGGATGAAGGCATCGGCCGCGTTGTGGATGAACTCAAGAAGAAAGGCTGGCTCGAAAACACGCTGATCCTGTTCCTTGAGGACAACGGCGGTAATGCCGAAGGCCTCGGTTACGGCGGCGGACAGAAAGGGAAAACCGAACCGATCGCACGGAACACGGAAGGCCTGAAACCTCTTGGAAAAGACGAAGTTCAGCCGGACGGCATTCCCCCGATGACGCGCGACGGGAAGCTGGTCATGGCCGGAAAAAGAGTGATGGCCGGTCCGGCGGACACCTACCTGGCGTGCCTGAAACCGTGGGCTCAGGTTTCCAACACCCCGTACAAGGAATATAAGCATTACGTGCACGAGGGCGGAATCGCCACACCGCTGATTGTTCACTGGCCTGCAGGCATTAGGAGTCAGGGAGAATTCAGAAACCAGCCCGGCAATGTGATTGATATCATGCCCACGCTGGCTGAGCTGGGCTGTGCAGCGTATCCCGAAACGTTCCAGGGAAAAGAGATTACGCCCGTGGCCGGAGTCAGCCTCGTTCCTTCGTTCAGCGATAAGCCTCTGGATCGGAATGCCATTTTCTGGGAACACGAAATGAACCGGGCCGTCCGGACAGACAAGTGGAAACTGGTCTCCACCGGCGATCTGATGGACGGCGGCTACGGCACGTGGAAATATTACAGCAACGGACCGTGGGAACTTTATGACATGGAAAACGATCCCAGCGAAATGATCGACTTATCCGCAATGTATCCCGGCAAAGTCAAGGAAATGGCCGCCATGTGGGATGACTGGACTCAAACCGTTCCGGTTTATCCGACGCCGTGGAAAAAGGCTGAAGAAAAAACCCGTTCCGAATACATCGCGCCCATGTTTCATTAAGGGACTCCCAAAACCCTGAAGAACGGGAGATCCTTACATCTCCTTCAGCAGCTTTTGCTCTTTGCGAAGTTCTCTCAGCAGCAGTTCCATATCGTCCGGCAGCGGGGCGGTGAACTGCATGCGCTGCCGTCCGTCCGGGTGAACGAACGAGAGTTTGGCGGCGTGCAGCATCTGTCGCGGGGCTTTGATGTGATAGGCCCGGCCGTAGACCCCGTCGCCGAAGATCGGGTGTTTGATGTGCGTCATATGAACGCGGATCTGATGAGTTCGCCCGGTTTCAATGCGCACGCGCACCAATGCGGCGTCATGAAAGGTCTCAATGACTTCATAGTGCGAAACGGCCATGCGACCGTTGCGGACATTCGCCGCCATTTTTTTGCGATGGATTGGATGGCGCCCGATGGTTGTTTCAATCGTGTCACGCGGCGGCTGCGGAACACCGCGCACAATGGCCAGATACTCCTTGTCCGTTTCATGTTCCTTGAACTGGTGCGCCAACGCGGCCATAGCCGCTTCGGTTTTGGCAATCACCATAACCCCGCTGGTGTCTTTATCGAGCCGGTGAACAATTCCGGGCCGCTTTTCGCCGCCGATGCCGGCCAGGTCGGTGCAGTGGTGAAGTAGGGCGTTGACCAGCGTGCCTGTTTCGTTGCCCGCGGCGGGATGCACAACGAGCCCGGCGGGTTTGTTGATGACGATTATGCCGGAATCTTCATAGAGAATGTGGAGCGGAATATCTTCACCCTGCGGCTCGGGATCGACCGGTTCGGGAATAGCCCACCTCACGCGGTCGCCGGAGCGCAGTTTCTGGTTGGGTTTGCAAGGGGTGTCGTTGACGGTGACCAATCCGTCCCGGATTAAGGCCTGCCAGCGCGCGCGCGAGTGTTCCGGCTCCTGCTCGGCGAGCCATGCATCGAGTCGCTTTGCCGCTTCTTCTACGATTTTTCCAAACATTGGAAAGCCACCCTATGCTAAACACCGGGCTTTTTCCAGACTTTGGAAAAATTCAGCTCTGTTTTTCCAATCCCTGGAAAAATTCTTTCCAGACATTGGATGCGGCATTGAGGGCGCGGGCGCGGTGCGAGATCCGGTTTTTTACGGCGGCGGGCAGTTCGGCAAAGGTCTGGTTATAGCCGTCGGGCATGAAGAGCGGGTCGTAGCCGAAGCCCTGGTCGCCGCGCAGTTCTTCGATGATGCGGCCGCGGACGGCCCCTTCGACGGTTTGCGGCGGTTCGCCCGGAACGGCAAGTGCGATGACGGTGCGGAACTGCGCGCGACGGTTGTCGCTGCCGGCGAGTTCGCGCAGCAGCCGGGCGTTATTGTCGGCATAGGTGCAGCCCTCGCCGGACCAGCGCGCGGAGTAGACGCCGGGTTCGCCGTTGAGGGCGTCGACCTCGAGGCCGGAGTCGTCGGCGAGCGCGGGCAGTCCGGTGGCCGCGCAGATTTCGGTCGCTTTTTTGACGGCGTTGGCTTCGAGCGTGTCGCCGTCTTCAACGACATCGGGAATGTCCGGAAAGTCGATGGCGGAGCAGATTTCCAACCCCTGGAAATCAAAGATGGCGTGGATCTCTTCGAGTTTGTGCGGATTGCGGGTGGCGATGACGAGTTTCATGGCGCGAAGTCTGCGGATTCCGGTCGGGCGGTGCAAGATTCGGTTCGTGTAAATATGCGCTTGCGTATGCCGGGGTCGGAAGCTATCTTGTCCGGCCTTTCCCTGCTCGGGTGGCGAAATTGGTAGACGCGCCAGCTTGAGGGGCTGGTGGCAGCAATGCCATCGGGGTTCGAGTCCCCGCCCGAGCACCACTTCCGATTACGTTCTGATTAATCACGAACTTGGCCGGTGCCGGAAACGGTGAACTTGTAGGTCGTCAGCTCTTCCAGCCCCATCGGTCCGCGCGCGTGCAGTTTGTCTGTGCTGATGCCGATTTCCGCGCCCATTCCGAATTCGGCGCCGTCGGTGAACCGTGTTGAGGCATTCACATAAACGGAGGCGGAATCCACTTGGGCGAGGAAGGCTTTCTCGGCTTTTTCATCCTGCGTCACGATGGCATCGGAGTGGTGTGAACCGTACGTGTTGATGTGCTCAATGGCGGCCTGCACGCCTTCGACGATCCGGACCGAAAGAATCAGGTCCAGATATTCCGTGCTCCAGTCTTCTTCTGTTGCGGGCCGGATGTCGGCATCGAATTTCTGCACGGCTTCGTCGCCGCGCAGCTCCACGCCGCGGACCTTAAAGCGCTCGATCATTCCGGGCAGGAATGTGTCGGCAATGTCTTTGTGAACCAGCAGGGTTTCCATCGCATTGCAGACGCCGGGGCGCTGGCACTTGGCGTTTTCACAGATGGCCATGGCCATGGCGATATCTGCGGTTGCATCGACAAAGGTATGACAGACGCCTTTATAGTGCTTAATCACAGGAACCCATGCCATTTCGGAGACCGCTTTGATCAGTCCTTCGCCGCCGCGGGGGATAATCAGATCCACCTTGCCAACCATCTGGGCGAGCTCGCGCACCGCGTCGCGGTTGGTTGTCTCGACCAGCTGAATTGCATCGGCGGGCATTCCCTTTTTCGCACCGCCTTCGCGCATGGCTTTGGCGATTGCTGCGTTGGAGTGAACGGCCTCCTTGCCGCCGCGCAGAATCACAGCGTTGGCTGTCTTGAAACAGAGCGAGGCCGCATCGGCTGTAACGTTGGGGCGCGATTCATAGATGATCGCAATCACGCCGATCGGTACGCGCACCTTGCTGATCTGCAGGCCGTTCGGCCGGTTCCAGTGGCTGATCTGGGTGCCGACAGGATCTTTGAGAACAGCCACATCGAGCAGTCCCTTGATCATTCCCTCAATCCGCGCATCCGTCAGTTCAAGGCGGTCGAGCATTGCCTCGGCCAGTCCCGCCTCGCGGCCGGCCGCGAGGTCGCGCGCATTGGCCGACTGGATGATTTCTTTCTGTGCGGCGATCTCATCGGCCATCGCCTCGAGAATGGCGTTCTTTTTACGGCTGGACAGCTGCGCCAGTTCGCGAGAGGCCGCGACGGCTTTTTCGCCCATTAAAATCATTTCTTCGTGAAGCGTCATAGCGTCTTCCTTTCTGTCAGCGATTGACAATCAGAGTTCCGGCATCTGCGCCGGAGAGGATGGCCTGAATGATGCCTTCGGTCTGGCCATCGGCAATCACGACCGGAATATCCGCCGCGGCGGCTTTGCCCGCCGACATCAGCTTCGATTTCATTCCGCCCGTCGAAAGCTCTCCGTTCTTTCCTTTATCAAGTGCCAGAATATCATCAGAGACCCGTTCCACAAAAGGAATGCGGACTCCGTTCCGGTCGTGAAGCCCATTGGTGGTGGTCAGCAGAATCAGCGCGTCAGCCTGAATCAGGGTGGCGACCCTGGACGCGAGAATATCGTTGTCGCCGAATGTGATTTCATCCGTCGAGACCGCATCGTTTTCATTAATAACAGGAACAATGCGGTGCGTAATCAGGTTTTCCAGTGTATTTTTGGCGTTCGTGCTGCCGTCTGTGACGCGGAAAATCGCGTCCGTCAGCAGAACCTGGCCGACCATGATCTGCCGCTGCCCGAACAGCTGGCTGTACAGGTTCATCAGGCGGGTCTGTCCGACGGCCGCGGCCATCTGCAGGTCAGGCAGCGCCTCGGGCCGCTTTTTCATGCCGAGTGCTTCAATGCCTGCGGCAATTGCGCCGGATGAAACAAGCAGCATTTCCCGACCTTCCGCACAGCCGTCGGCAAGACCGGTCACCAGTGCGCCGATTCGTTGATGATCCGGCCGTCCGGTGGCATCGACCAGCACGCGGCTGCCGACTTTCACCACGATCCGCTTCGCCTTTGCAATTCTGTTCCGTGTTTCTTTCATAGGGAAACGCGCATTATTGCCACGCTCCCGCGGAAAAAACACCAAAAAATTCGGTTAGTCGCGGACAGGCCGAAACGCTAGCATAGTGCTCCTATGCGAATTACCAGCGGAATGTTAAGAGGCCGGACCCTTCGGGTTCCGAAAGACGGGATGCGCCCGACCAAGGAAAAAGTGCGCGAAGCGGTCTTTTCGTCGCTGGCCGCGCGCGTTTCCGGGGCGCGAGTGCTCGACCTGTTCGCCGGGGCGGGCGGCTACAGCCTCGAGGCGTGGAGCCGCGGCGCGAGCGCCGTGACCGCGGTCGAGAAAGTTTCCAATCATTGGAAAATCCTGCAGGAAAATTTCCAAACCCTGGAAAACGAAAGCCTTGGGGCATGGCGGGCGCTTCAGGCGGATGTTTACGATTTTTTGAAACGGGCTGAGGGGGCGTTTGACCTGATCTTTGCCGATCCGCCGTATGACCGGGCCGACCTGCCGAAGCTGCTCGATGCGCTCGGCCCGGCGCTCGGCCCGAACGGACTGTTGGTGTTTGAAATGCGGTCGTCCGATGCCTATAGTGTTTCCAATGGCTGGAACCTTATTAAGGAGAAGATCTACGGCGAAACGCGGATTCTTTTTCTGGAGCGGACGGAATGAATAAAAAAGCGATTTATGCCGGAACCTTTGACCCGATGACGCTGGGGCATCTCGATGTGGTTCAGCGCGCGGCGAAGATTTTTCCGGAATTGATTGTGGCCGTGGCGGCTGTCACCGGCAAGAACACCCTGTTTTCACAGGGGGAGCGGGTTGCCCTGGTGAAACAGTGTGCTGTTTCGCTGCCGAATGTGACTGTCCAGTCGTTTGACGGACTGCTGGTGGAATATGCCCGTGCACAGAATGTTCGCGTAATGATTCGCGGACTGCGGGCCTTTTCCGACTTCGAATATGAGTTCCAGATGGCGCTGACGAACCGGCGGCTGGCGCCGGATATTGAGACGCTTTTTCTGATGCCGAAGCAGGATTACAGTTATATCAGCTCAACCAACGTCAAGCAGGTCGCCTCGCTCGGCGGCGATGTAACCGATTTTGTGCCGTCGGCTGTTGCCGAGGCTCTCAGCAGGAAACTGATTACCCAATAACCGGTCAGTCTTATGATTATTAATGTTGCCAGAATTCCCGAGTCCGGCCTGAAGATCTGCGAGGAGGAGCCGGGTGAAATCCTCGAACTGGGCGAGGGCGACGAGTTCCACCCGGCCGGTCCGGTTCAGTGCAGTTTCTACGTGCAGGTGGTCGACGGCATGCTGATTGTGCGCGGAACAGTGGCCGCGCCGCTGGAGGCGCACTGCGCAAGATGCACGCAAATTTTCTCGACAACGGTCACCGATTCCGGTTTTCTGCGCGACTACCCCGGAATCCGGGGCACGGAGGAAGTGGATATTACAGAGGATATCCGGGAGGCGATTCTCCTGAATCTGCCGCACTTTCCCCTTTGCAGTGAAAGCTGCCGGGGACTGTGCCTAAGCTGTGGAAAGGACCTGAATGACGGGCCCTGCGGCTGTTCCGGCGGAGAGGAAGAGAGCACCTGGAGTGCACTGGATAATTTGAAATTATAGTGGAAAACAGAGACGGCGCGAGGTAGCATGCCCCGCTTTGTCTTAAGTTGACCGGGAGAAGAAAATGGCTGTTCCAAAGAGAAAATCATCGAAAAGCAGAACCAGTCGCCGCAAGGTGCAGAATATGAAGCGCAAAATTGCTGTGGCCGGTTTTGATGCCGAAAGCGGCGCTCCGTCGCTGCCGCATCGCGTGTGTCCGACGACTGGTAAATACAGAGGCCGTCAGGTGGTTACCGTTTCGGACGAGTAAGCCTTATGCGTATCGCTATTGATGCCATGGGCGGTGATTTCGCCCCCCGTGAGATCGTGAAAGGGGCCGTGGAAGCGGCCCGCGGTCTTTCCGGGATCGAAAAGCTTTTTCTGGTAGGCGACGAGACCGCTGTTACGGCGGAGCTTGCGCTTTACGGGGAAACGCCGGCCTGCATTGAAATCCGTCACGCGTCTCAGGTGGTGGAAATGGGAGAATCGCCCGCTCTGGCTCTGCGCCGTAAAAAGGACTCGTCCATCATGCGCGCCGTGGAGATGGTGAAAAATGGCGAAGCGGGAGCCATTTTTTCCGCCGGCAGCACCGGTGCCGCCGTTGCGGCCAGTACCCTGCGTCTGCGCACCCTCGATTCCGTTGACCGCCCGGCAATCGCCACGGTTATGCCGTCACTTCGGCACCCCTTTGTTCTTCTCGACGCGGGCGCAACCACGGACTGCACCGCTGAAATGCTGGTCGAATTTGCAGTCATGGGCGATATCTACGCAAAAAAAATTCTCGGCATCACCAATCCGACCGTTGGCCTGGTGAGCATTGGCGAAGAAGACGCCAAAGGGAATAAAAACACCAAGGAAGCATTCCAGCTTCTGGACAAGTCACCCCTGAATTTTATCGGCAATGTTGAAAGCCACGATCTGTTTGAAGGCAAGGTGGATGTGGCCGTCTGCGACGGATTCGTTGGAAACGTTGTGCTGAAAACTGGCGAAAGCGTTTCGCACGCCATGGGCCAGTGGCTCAAGGAATCATTTTCACGTTCACCGATCCGCAAACTCGGTGCGGCGATCCTTAAAGTTTCCGGTGCATTTAAGGAGATTAAGGAAAAAGTTGACCCCGAGGCCTACGGCGGAGCTCCGCTTCTCGGCGTTAAAGGGGTCTGTATCATCGGGCACGGTTCTTCCTCATCCTACGCAGTCTATAACGCGATCCGCGTGGCAGGCGCCGCGATTGAGCAGAGGCTGAACCAGCTCATCGAAGAAGAGATCACCCAGATTTTCAAGCACAGTGAGTAGTCAATCCAACAGCCTGCGTACGGTCTCCATTATTGGAACCGGCGTCTATCTGCCGGAAAAAACGGTGACCAACCACGATCTCGAAAAGATCGTGGAAACCAGCGATGAGTGGATCTACAGCCGTACCGGCATGCGCGAGCGGCGTATTGCCCGTGACGACCAAGCCACCTCCGACCTCGCTTCCGAAGCCGCGAAAGCCGCCCTGGCCGACGCCGGCGTCGGCGCCGAAGAAATCGACCTGCTGATTGTCGCCACGCTGTCCCCCGATATGCCGTTTCCCAGCACCGCCTGCTTTGTGCAGGAAAAACTCGGTGCGAAAAACGCCTACTGCTATGATCTCGGCGCAGCCTGTTCCGGATCACTCTACGCACTCGAAACCGCTAAAAACCAGATTGCCTGCGGCGCGGTAAACACCGCACTGATTATCGGCGCCGAAAAAATGTCCACCGTGCTGGACTGGACCGACCGTAACACCTGTGTACTGTTCGGCGACGGTGCCGGAGCGATGGTCCTGCGCGCAACCGGCGCGGCGCGCGGCGTTATGAAAGGTGAGTTCGGTTCTGACGGCTCGCTGGCTTCGCTTCTCTGGACGCCCGGCGGCGGTTCGCGCAATCCCGTTTCGCATGAGATGATCGACCAGAAACTGCACTATCTCAAAATGAACGGCCGCGAGGTTTACAAACACGCCGTAACCCAGATGACCCGGTCCGTTCAGGAAGCCCTCGATAAAAACGGCCTCTGTTCGGACGACATTAAATGCTTTGTGGCCCATCAGGCCAACGCCCGGATCGTTGAAGCCATCGGCAAACGGCTGAAGGTGGAAGACCGGATGTTCCTGAATGTGGAAAAATACGCGAACACCTCGGCCGCCGCACTGCCGATTGCGGTGGATGAAGTCGTCAAATCCGGCCGGATTGTGAAAGGCGACCTGATGCTGCTGGTCGCCTTCGGCGGCGGATTCACCTGGGGTGCCAATATTGTGGAGTGGAATAAATGAAGCGAGCCATCCTTTTTCCCGGACAGGGATCACAATTCGTCGGCATGGGCCGCGACTTCTGCGACGCCATGCCCGAATGCAAGGCGCTGTTCGATAAAGCCAACGAAGTGCTCGGCTACGACATCGCCGCCATCTGTTTCGACGGTCCGGAAGACGAACTGAAAAAATCGCACAACACCCAGCCCGCGATTTTCACCGTCAGCGCCGCCGCATTCGAAGCGCTTAAGCTTAAAAAACCGGAACTGACCTTTGATTACGCCGCCGGGCACAGCCTCGGCGAATGGGGCGCGCTTTATGCCGCCGGCGTCATTTCCTTCGAAGACACCCTGCGCGTTCTCAAAGCCCGCGGCGAATTCATACAGGCCGCCTGCGAAGCCAAGCCGGGTGGCATGCTCGCCGTCATCGGACTCGACGGGGAACCGCTTGAAAAAATCGCCGCCGAAACGGGCGTGACGCTCGCCAACATTAATTCGCCCGGCCAGACTGTTCTTTCGGGAACTGCGGACGGCATTGCCAGGGCCGGAACGCTCTGCAAGGAAGCGGGCGCCAAGCGGGCCCTTCCGCTGCCGGTTGCCGGAGCATTCCATTCGCCGCTGATGCGGCCTGCCGCGGATAAAATGCAGGAATTCCTGAAGGATATTCCGCTGGCCGAGCCGCGCATTCCGGTGCTCTCCAACGTCACCGGCCGGCCACACGAAGACCTCGACTCGCTTCGCGCGAATATGGTTGCCCAGATCATTGGGTCTGTCCGCTGGGTCGAATGCATGCAGTGGATTGCTGCGCAGGGAGTTGCGGAAGTTGTCGAGTGCGGCCCCGGCAAGGTCCTGGCGGGCCTGATGAAGCGTATTGACAAGACGGTCTCGGTCTCTAACATAGGCGCCGTTTCCGATCTGGACGCGTGAAACACAGGAAAACCGAAAACATACTGAAGGGAATTTTCATGGGACAGTTTGAGGGGAAAATTGCGTTGGTAACCGGTGCCGCCCGGGGTCTGGGACAGGCGATCGCTCTGAAACTGGCAGCCGGTGGAGCAGATCTGGTGCTGTGCGATCTCAAAGCCGAATGGCTTGAAGAGACCGCCGGTAAAGTCAAGGAACTCGGCCGTCGCGCGGGATGTTACGGAGTGAACGTCAGCGATGTCGCCGGTGTGGACACGGCCGTAAAGCAGATCGAAAAGGATTTCGGAAAAATTGACATTCTCGTCAACAATGCGGGCATCACCAAGGATGGCCTGCTGATGCGCATGAGCGAAGAAGACTGGGACGCTGTTATGGACGTCAACCTGAAGGGCGTTTTCCTCGTCACGAAAGCCGTGATCCGCGGCATGATGAAGCAGCGTTCCGGCAGCATCGTCAACATCGCATCCGTCGTCGGCATCATTGGGAATCCGGGACAGGCCAACTATTCCGCGTCCAAGGGCGCCGTCATTGCCTTCACCAAAACCGTCGCCCGCGAACTGTCCAGCCGCAACATCCGCTGCAATGCAGTCGCTCCGGGATTCATTCATACCAAAATGACGGATGCGCTGCCGGAAGACGTTCGGCAGAAAATGCTTTCCAATATCCCGATGGGCCGTTTCGGAGAGCCCGAAGACGTCGCCAACGTGGTCGCTTTTCTGGCCGGGGATGCCTCAGGTTATGTCACCGGGCAGGTGATTTCGACTTGCGGCGGAATGGTTATGTAGGTTAAACAGACTCTTAACAGGAGCCGAAACAAGGAGAAAATACAATGGCACTTGAAGATAAAGTAAAAGATATCATCGTCGAGCAGCTTGGCGTAAACGCCGATCAGGTCACTCCCGCAGCTTCGTTCATCGAAGATCTCGGCGCTGACTCGCTGGACACCGTCGAACTGGTTATGGCTTTCGAAGAAGAATTCGGTGCGGAAATCCCGGACGAAGATGCTGAAAAGCTCACGTCTGTCGGCGCAGTCATCGACTATCTGAAATCAAAAGGTCTTGGTGAGTAAAGACCGCTTGTGATAAAAAAACCGGGATTCCTGCAATCAGCGGATTCCCGGTTTTTTCTATTCAGCTCTTCCGGAGGAGAACAGTTATGAGTCGTCGTAAAGTCGTTATTACAGGTCTGGGTGCGGTCACGCCGATCGGCAACAACCTCGAAGAATTCTGGGAAGGACTCAAAACCGGCCGCTCCGGCGGTGCGCGGGTTACGAAAATCGAAAACATTGAAAACTTCTCCTCGACCATCGCCGCCGAAGTGAAAGATTTCAATCCCGAACTGTACATCTCCAAAAAGGAAGCCCGCAAAATGGACCCGTTTACCCAGTATGGGCTGGCGGCCTCCATCATGGCCATTCAGAATTCCGGACTCGACTTTTCGAAAGAGGATCTTGAACGCATCGGCGTTATCGTCAGCACCGGAATCGGTGGCCTGCAGATCATGGAAGCTTCGCAGGACATTTACCGCGACCGCGGCCCGTCCCGCCTTTCCCCCTTCATGATTCCCATCATGATCACCAACATTGTCGCCGGGCACGTCGCCATCCAGTACGGCCTCAAAGGCCCCAACTTCTGCGTCACCAGCGCCTGCGCATCCGGAACGCACTCCATCGGCGAAGCGCTGCGCATCATTCAGCACGGCGAAGCCGACGTGATGGTTGCCGGCGGAACCGAAGGCGCCATCACCCCGCTCGGCCTCGGCGGATTCTGCGCCCTGCGCGCGCTCACCACCCGCAACGACGACCCCGCCCGCGCCTCGCGGCCGTTCGATCTCAACCGCGACGGCTTCCTGATGGGAGAAGGCGCCGGCGTCATCGTCATCGAGAGCGAAGAGCACGCCAAAGCGCGCGGTGCAAAAATCTACTGCGAACTCGCCGGCTACGGCCGCACCTGCGACGGCCACCACATCACCGCGCCCGACCCGGATGCCGACCAGGCCGCCCGCGGCATGCGCCTTGCTTTTGAAGACGCCGGCCTCAAGGCGGAAGATATAGACTACATCAACGCCCACGGCACCAGCACCTCGCTCAACGACAAAGGCGAAACCTTTGCCATCAAAAAAGCACTGGGCGAGGAACAGGCGCGTAAAGTGGCCATCAGCTCCACCAAGGGAATGACCGGTCACCTGCTCGGCGCCGCCGGCGGGGTCGAAGCCATCGTCTGCGCCATGGCCATTCAGGAAGGTCTCGTCCCGCCGACGATCAACTATGAAACGCCGGATCCGGACTGCGACCTCGACTATGTGCCGAACACCGCCCGGAAAATGGAAGTGAACGCCGCACTCAGCAACTCGCTCGGCTTCGGCGGGCACAACGCCACGCTCTGCTTCAAAAAAGCGTAAGTTTCCAATCATTGGAAAAAAGGAAGGCCGTCCGGATTGGGCGGCCTTTTCCGTTTCCAAAGGTTGGAAAAATCTGCGGGGCGGTCCGGGTTATTTTTCCAATGATTGGAAAAACCGCCGGATTTTCCGGCCGGAGCTGAGCCAGCCTTTATGCACGAACCAGGCGAACATCGCCAGGCCGAGCGCGGCCATGACGCCCAGCGAAATGAAGTAGCCGTAGCGCGTGTGCAGCTCGGGCATGTTGTCGAAGTTCATGCCGTAGATTCCGGCAATGAATGTCAGCGGAATGAAAATCGTGGCGATAATAGTGAGTACCTTCATGATCTCGTTCATGCGGTTGCTGATGCTCGACAGATAGAAATCCATCAGGCTCGATCCGGTCTCACGGTAGGACTCCGCCAGTTCAAGCAGCTGGACGGCATGATCCTGACAGTCGCGCAGATACACCAGTGTTGACGACGTGATCAGGTCCGATTCGTGGTGTGCCAGCGCACCGGCCATTTCGCGCACCGGCCACAGCGTCCGGCGCAGGCTGGTCAGGTCGTGCTTGACCGTGAAGAGCAGCGACATGATCGATGCGTCCGGATGCTCAATGATTCGCTCTTCCATTTCCTCCAGCCGCCGGTCATAGATTTCAAGGACGGGAAAATAGGCGTCGATGATGGCATCGATCAGGGCATAGAGCAGATAATCCGCGCCGACGGCCCGGATGCGCCCGGCCGTGTTGCGGAGCCGTTCGCGAACCGGATCAAGGCAGTCGCCCGCCGTTTCCTGAAACGTCAGAACGAAGTTTTTTCCGAGAAAGAAGCTGACCTGTTCGCCGGCCAGCCGGTCTTCGTTGATGGACAGCATCCGTATGGCGGTGTAGAGGGTTGATTCGTAGTCGTCGACTTTCGAGCGCTGCCGCAGGCTGACGACGTCTTCGAGCGCCAGCGGGTGCAGGTTCAGCATCTGCCCGAGCTGACGAATTGTACTTTCATCGCCGAGTCCATCGACATTGATCCACGTGACGGGCTGTTTACCGAGCCAGGCTTCGATCTCTTCCACACTTCCGATCACCTTTTCTTCGAAGTGATCGGGGCCGTAGGCCATTACGCGAATGACCGGCTTCGGCCAGGAGGGATCGATCACCAGAGATCCGGGGATCATTCCCGGAGTGCGCGGCGGGGGGTGCAGGCGGCTTCTTTTTTTCATAATCAGGTCTGCCCGTTGGTTTTCCGCACTATAGGCCGCTGTGCAGATGCGGTCAAACGGCATTTGATTTACAGGCAGGCCGATGCTACGGTCTTGGCCTGCTTAAGGATTTTATTATGGAAAAAAAGAACAGTACTGCTCCGAAAAAGAAAAAAGAGACACGCAAAAAAGGGCCGCAGGTCAAGGCGCCGCTGCCGATGAAAGGGTTTGCCACCTGGTTCATCATGATGGCGCTGGTGCTGATGGTGCTTCAGTTTTTTCAGGGACCGGAACAGCAGGATCGGCTCGACTACAACCCCGCCTTTATCCAGCTCGTTAAGGACGGGCGGATCCGCAGCTGCGAGATCGTTCGCGATTCATCCAGCACAGACTATATCACCGGAGAGCAGACCGCGCTTGATGCGAAAACCGGCAAGCCGAAAAAGTTCCGGGTCGATGTCATCATCACGGAAGATCTCTTCACTCTGCTGCAGAGCAATAACGTGGCCTTCAAAATCCGCCCGAACTCACCGTTCTGGCAGGTTTTCTGGAATATTGCTCCATTCGCAATCATTTTCCTGCTGATCTATTTCTTCTTTTTCCGCCAGATGAAAATGGCGGGCGGTCGCGCGATGAGCTTCGGTAAAAGCCGCGCCAAGCTGCTTCAGCGCGACGATAAAAGCCGCATCACCTTTGCGGACGTTGCCGGTGTGGAAGAGGCCAAGGAAGAACTTCAGGAAGTGGTTGAATTTCTCAAGAACCCGAAGCAGTTCCAGCGCCTCGGCGGCAAAATGCCCAAGGGCGTCCTGCTCGCCGGATCGCCGGGAACCGGGAAAACGCTTATCGCTAAAGCCGTGGCCGGAGAAGCCGATGTCCCGTTTTTCTCCATCAGCGGGTCTGACTTTGTCGAAATGTTTGTCGGCGTCGGCGCGAGCCGCGTCCGCGATATGTTCGAGCAGGGCCGTAAAAATGCCCCGTGCATCATCTTTATCGACGAAATCGACGCCGTCGGCCGCAGCCGTTTCACCGGAATCGGCGGTGGACACGATGAGCGCGAACAGACCCTCAATGCCATGCTCGTCGAAATGGACGGGTTCGATACTACCGAAGGGGTGATCATCATCGCCGCCACCAACCGGCCCGACGTTCTCGACCCGGCGCTGCTTCGCCCCGGCCGCTTCGACCGCCAGGTCTACATCGATCTGCCCAACCTCAAGGGCCGCGAAGACATCCTCGGCATTCACGTCAAACGCATCAAACTGGCGGAAGTCGTCGACCTCAAAAAAGTCGCCCGCGGAACGCCTGGATTTTACGGAGCCGACCTCATGATCCTCGTCAACGAGGACGCTCTGCTTGGCGCGCGCCGCGGGGCGGAGGCGGGCG
>JBFWJN010000002.1:0-32921 GCA_050253185.1 Kiritimatiellales bacterium
GGCTGTTCCGGAAGTTCTACGCCTTCTACGCGGATGGCTTTTCCGTGTGTCAGCGCCTCCGCGATTTTCTTCCGTGCGCGGGCGACAATCAGGCCGAAGGTCTGCCGCGAAACGCCCATGCGTTCCGCGGCCTGTTCCTGATAGAGGCCTTCAAAATCGGCCAGTCGAATGGCTTCGAGCTCATCAGCGGCGAGTTCAACGGTTTTCAGCATGCGCATGGGAATGCCCTGTGGTTTGAAATAGGCAGCCGGTGCGCAATGTCCGATTCGTCGTTCGATAGGGGGTCTTGGCATGAGCAATAAATAGCATATGCCAAAAACAGGTCAATAGATTTTTCCGGATTTAAGGGGTGGAAAATCAATGGCGCCGCATGGCGCGGCGGGCTTCGAGGTCGGCCGACTTCTTTTTGAGCGTCTCACGCTTGTCGACGGTGTCTTTCCCTTTGCAGAGCGCAATCTGGATTTTGACGCGTCCGCCCTTCAGGTAGACTTTGAGAGGAACAACCGTAAGGCCTTTTTCGCTGATTTTGCTCTGCATGCGGAGGATTTCCTTTTTGTGCAGCAGCAGGCGGCGCGGGCGGGCGGGGGTGTGGTTGAAAATGTTGCCGTGGTCGTAAGGCTGTACGGTCATCTGCAGAATTTCGGCCTGGCCGCCATCGACGCGGGCGTAGGCTTCGTCGATGCGCACGTGGCCCTGCCGGATGGATTTCACTTCGGTTCCGAGCAGTTCAATGCCGGCCTCGAGTGTTTCCAAGACGTGAAAATCCCGGAACGCTTTACGGTTGGTGGTGATGACACCGGAGGCGTCCCGGGACTCTTTGCTTTTCGGGGGCATGTTTAGAGTACAATATCCGGGCCGTCGTCATCGAACATGTCGAAGGAGGATCCCATTTCCAGAGGAGTGACGCCCATTTCCACAGTCAGCTTGCCTTCGACAATCTCTTTAAGGACGATGTCGTGATTGTCCTGTTCCGGATGATCGGGCTTGACCATCGGGCGCTCACCGCGATTGAGCTGGCGGGTGCGGTAGGAGACGAGATTCACCAGCGTCGGGATGCTGCCGATTTTTTCTTCTGCTTTGGTCAGATATTCAAAGTTCATATGCGTTCCAGTCTTATTCAATGATAAAAAAGCGGGGCGCAGTATATGCGCCCCGCCTCCTGCCGTCAAACGGCAATTTGGCATAAGTCAGCGACTTACATCATGCCGCCCATGCCGCCCATTCCACCCATATCGGGCATGGCCGGCTTTTCCTTTTCAGGCAGGTCGGTGATCATGCACTCGGTGGTGAGCAGCAGGCCCGCGATGCTGGCTGCGTTCTGCAGTGCGGAGCGGGTGACCTTGGTCGGGTCAATGATTCCGGCCGCAACCATGTCGACATATTCGCCGGTTGCGACGTTGTAGCCGCTGGTCTGCTTGCCTTTCTTGACTTCCTGGACGATGATCGCCCCTTCAAGGCCGGCGTTGTTTACCAGCTGGCGAAGCGGTGCTTCGCAGGCTTTGCGGACGATATCGGCACCGACGGCTTCGTCGCCTTCGAGTTCGAGCTTGTCCAGCGCCTTCTGGGCGCGGATGAGTGCCACGCCGCCGCCGGGGACAATGCCTTCTTCCACTGCGGCGCGAGTTGCGTGCAGGGCGTCGTCCACGCGATCCTTCTTCTCTTTCATTTCGGATTCGGTGGCTGCGCCGATGTTCAGAACGGCAACTCCGCCGGACAGCTTGGCCTGGCGTTCCTGCAGTTTTTCACGGTCGTAGTCCGAGGTGGTTTCCTCGATCTGGCGGCGGATCTGGTCCACGCGGGCGTTGATGTCGGCTTTCTTGCCGGCGCCGTCGACGATGACGGTTTCATCTTTGCTCACCGTGACGCGTTTGGCGCGGCCGAGGTCTTCCATGGAGACGTTTTCGAGCTTGATGCCAAGGTCTTCGGTGATGAATTTCCCGCCGGTGAGAATGGCGATATCTTCCATCATGGCTTTGCGGCGGTCGCCGAAGCCCGGAGCCTTGACCGCGCAGACGTTCAGGGTGCCGCGCAGTTTGTTGACGACGAGGGTCGCCAGCGCTTCACCTTCGATGTCTTCAGCAATGATCAGGAACGGCTTGCTGCTCTTGGCCACGTTCTGAAGAAGCGGTAGGAGGTCCTGCAGGTTGGAGATCTTCTTTTCGAAGAGCAGGATGTAGGGATCTTCCAGTTCCGCTTCCATCGAGTCGGCGCTGGTCACGAAGTAGGGGGAGAGATAGCCCTTGTCGAACAGCATCCCTTCCTTGACTTCAAGGCTGGTGTCCATGGATTTGGATTCTTCAATGGTGATCGGTCCGTCGTTGCCCACGGCCGCCATGGCTTCGGCAATAATCTGGCCGATTTCAGCATCGCCGTTGGCGGAGATGGTTCCAACCTGGGCGATTTCTTCGTTGGATTTGACCTTTTTGCTCAGTTTGGCGAGCGCGTCAACCAGTGCGTCGGTGGCGCTGTCAATTCCGCGTTTCAGGCTCATCGGGTTGGCACCGGCGGTGACGTTCTTGAGGCCTTCGCGGTAGATTGCTTCGGCCAGCACGGTGGCGGTGGTGGTTCCGTCCCCGGCGATGTCGCTGGTTTTGCTGGCGACTTCGCGAACCATCTGGGCGCCCATGTTTTCATAGGGGTCGTCCAGTTCAATTTCCTTGGCAACCGATACGCCGTCTTTGGTGACGGCGGGCGAGCCGAATTTTTTGTCGAGGATCACGTTGCGGCCTTTCGGGCCGAGGGTGACCTTGACTGCTTTGCTGAGCTTTTCCACGCCCTTAAGCATTGCATCGCGGGCGTCTACATCAAATTTCATCTGTTTAGCCATTTTCTAATCTCCTTATATTATTTAACGGTCAGCCAATCACGGCGAGGATGTCTTCCTCACGCATGATCTGATATTCTTTGCCGTCCAGTTTGACTTCTGTGCCGCCGTATTTCGGCATGAGCACGGTGTCGCCGACTTTGACGTTGAAGGGAACCACTTTACCGTCATCGTCCAGTTTGCCGGTGCCGAGAGCCACGACTTTACCTTCCTGAGGACGCTCTTTTGCGGTGTCGGGAATGATGATTCCGCCTTTTTTCATTTCGGCTTCCTTGATGGGTTCGACCAGTACGCGGTCACCTAACGGTTTAATCTTCATGGATGTATTCCTCCTTCTTGGGTTTCACTTTGCTTGAAACGGCGGCGCAGGCCGCGCCGCCGCACTTTTACGTTCAAACTTACTTGTCGTCGTCCATTTTGTAATCGGCGTCGATGACATCGCCGTCGGCCTGCTTTTCTCCTCCGCCGGAAGGCTGTTCAGCATCGGCCTGCTGCGCCTGTTCATTCGGCTGTGCCTTGGAATACATTTCCGTGGCAGCGGCCTGCATGGCGGCGTTGAGTTTTTCCATTTCAGCTTTAATGGCGTCGGCATCGTCGTTTTTGAGCGCTTCCTTGAGCGGCTCGATGGCGCCTGCGACTTCTGCTTTCTTCGCGTCGTCGAGCTTGTCGCCGTTTTCTTTCAGGAATTTTTCGGTCTGGAACACGGCGTTGTCGGCCTGATTACGCAGATCGACGCGTTCTTTGGTCTTTTCGTCTTCCGCCGCGTGGGCTTCCGCATCCTTGACCATCTTCTGGATTTCATCATCGGACAGTCCGCTGGATGCAGTGATGGTGATGTGCTGTTCCTTTCCGGTGCCGAGGTCTTTGGCTTTGACGTTCAGGATGCCGTTGGCATCGATGTCGAAGGTGACTTCGATCTGCGGGACGCCGCGCGGCGCCGGCGGAATGCCGTCGAGCTGGAAGTGGCCGATGGTTTTATTGTCCTTGGCCATCTTGCGTTCGCCCTGCAGGACGTGAATGTCGACAGCGGGCTGGCTGTCGGCAGCCGTCGAGAAAATCTCACTTTTCTTGGTCGGAATCGTGGTGTTGCGCTCAATCAGCGGGGTGCGTACGCCGCCGAGCGTTTCAATGCCAAGCGTCAGCGGGGTGACATCGAGCAGCAGGACGTCTTTGACTTCACCCTTCATGATTCCGCCCTGAATCGATGCGCCGACCGCAACGACTTCGTCCGGGTTCACGCCTTTATGGGGTTCCTTGCCGCCGAACAGGTCTTTGACGGAATTCTGTACGCGGGGCATACGGGTCGAACCGCCGACCAGAATGACCTCATCGATCTGTCCGGTGCTCAGTTTGGAATCCCGCAGGCAGGCTTTCACCGGAGTTTCGGCCCGGGCAATCAGATCGTCCACCAGCTGTTCGAGTTTTGCACGGGACAGGGTGACGTTGAGATGTTTCGGTCCGCTGGCATCGGCCGTAATGAACGGCAGGTTGATGTCGGTGGAGTTGGAGCTGGACAGCTCGCATTTGGCTTTCTCGGCGGCTTCCTTCAGTCGCTGCAGGGCCATGGCGTCTTTCGAGAGGTCAACGCCCTGTTCTTTTTTGAACTCTTCGACGAGCCAGTTGATGATCTTCTGGTCGAAATCGTCACCGCCAAGGTGGCCGTCGCCATTGGTCGCGGCCACTTCGAACACGCCGTCGCCGATATCCAGAACGGAAATATCGAAGGTTCCGCCCCCGAGGTCGTAGATGGCAATTTTTTCGTCATGCTTTTTGTCGAGACCGTAGGCCAGCGAGGCGGCGGTCGGTTCGTTGACAATACGCAGCACTTCGAGCCCGGCGATTTTTCCGGCGTCTTTGGTTGCCTGGCGCTGGCGGTCGTTGAAGTAGGCCGGAACGGTGATGACGGCCTGGGTGATTTTTTCGCCGAGATAGGCTTCTGCATCCGCCTTCAGTTTCTGGAGAATCATCGCTGAGATTTCCGGCGGGGCGTAGGTTTTGTCATTTACTTTAATGTGGGCATCGCCGTTGGATGCTTTCACGACTTCGTAGGGGACGAGTTCGATTTCGTGGGCGACTTCGGCATAGCTGCGGCCCATAAACCGCTTGACCGAAAAAATGGTGTTTTTCGGGTTGGTGACCGCCTGACGTTTTGCCGCCTGACCGACGAGCCGTTCGCCGTCTTTGGTGAAGGCGACGACGGACGGAGTGGTGCGTCCTCCTTCGGCGTTTGGAATAACCGTCGGTTCGCCGCCCTCCATAATGGCCATACAGGAGTTCGTTGTCCCGAGGTCGATTCCTAAAACTTTTGATGTGGTTGCCATAGTTTTGTTCCTTTCAGTTGAAATTCAAAATCTGATCATCAGGAAAGCAGAAGGTGTGCCTGAAGGAGTTATTTGGTTGTTAGTTATTTGTATTAAGCGGTTTGGAATATTCTGCTTTTAAGGTATGAAACGCAGATGGTTGCGAACTGTCTCACCTGATCGCCTGGTTGGGTCAAAATGACGCAGTTTTCCAAGGGTTGGAAAAATTTGTCGAAAAGTTTCCAATGATTGGAATTTATGAGGCGGTGGGCAGGTCGGAACGGCTATAGCCGTTCATACCGAGGACTTCGTCGGTGGTGCGGAAGTGGCATTTGCAGGTTTTGAGCAGAATGCCGGGGCCTTTGTTGGCGACGAGTTCGGCGGCGATCTGTTTGACTTTGGCGGAGCAGCCTTTGGGTACGGTTTCGATGTCGAAGGTTTTTTCCATACTGCGCAGGGCTGACAGGAATCCGGCGCGGGCCAGAATGGATGCGGCGGCGACAGCGGGGTCTGATTCGGCCTTGGTGCGCTGGTCCATTTTGATTTTACGGCCTTTCTCCATGAGGGCGCGTTCGATCAGGACGGTCGATCCGAATTTGTCGGAGAGGGCGCGGGGGCAGTCGGGGACTTTTTCGAGGAGGTTTTCGATGGCGCGGGCATGGCCCCATGCGAGCAGGCGGTTGACGTTGCCGATTTTTGCGTACATGCGGTTGTAGGCTTCGGGGCCGATGGTGACGATGGCGAATTTTCCATCGAGTTTTTTGCGGATATCGGAAGCGAGCTGGAGGGCGACGCGGTCGCTGGATATTTTTTTGCTGTCGCGCGCGCCGAGTTCTTTGAGGATTTCGACGGTTTTGGCATCGGTGTAGACGGAGGCGATGACCAAAGGGCCGAAAAAGTCGCCTTTGCCGCTTTCGTCAATCCCCATGTGCGGCTGGACGCTTTCGGGATCGTGGACTTTGTCGTAGCCGAGGCGGGCTTCGCCCAGCACCTCAGGCTCGAGCGTGAAGGTGATCCAATCTTCGGCTCCTTTGCCCTGCACGAGGCATTTTCCGGAGTTGTAGAGATTGATGCGGCAGGTGCCTGTGTTTACGGCAATCCGGGTGTGCGGAACGTCGACCGGGAGGTGGCCGGACGTTCGCAGAATGGTTTCGAGGCGGTTCTGCTGGTCGGGCGTGAGCTTGATGGTGAATGAGTTTTGCTTCATGGGCGGAGAGTCTTAGCAGAATCCGGTTTTTATTGGAAAAGAAAAGCTGTGCGGAGTGCAGGTTTCTGTTTAGAATTCTGCCATGAAGTCGTTTCGTAAGTCCGTCTGGATTGTGTGCCTGCTGCTGGCAGGGGGAAGTTTTGCTGCGGAGATTTCTGCCGGGAGGTTTGGGGATTTGGCGGTTCTGCTGGCGAAGGGATGGTTCGGGGGGTACGTGAGCCCGAACGCTTCGGTGGCGGAATGTGTGGCTTTTCTGAATCGTCAAGGGGTCACTTTTTCGCTGCTTGATGTCATGGATCCGGATGCGGTTGTAACTCTCGAGGATGTTGCCCGTGCCGCCGGTCAGTCGGTCCTGTTGTTTAAAGGGGAGGCCGTCCTTGAAAGAGGACGCATTAAAAAGCCGTTAGAAGCGGATTCATGGGTTGACTATTGTGTACTGAATGATGTAGAAATAATCACTATTTGGGACGGGTTTCAGCAGCGGACAGCTGAAGGGCCCCTTCCGGAGGTGAAAAAGTTTTTCCGGCGCTGAGGTTAGTAAGGAGGCTTCAATTATGAAAAAGAGATTCTGCGGATTTCTTCCTGCTTTTCTGGTTACTGTTTTTCTTGCATCCGCTTCGATGGCTGAGTTGGGATTGCAGGGTCTTCTGAGTTCACAGGGCGCCCGTGCGGTTGGCGAAGCGGTGAAGGGGGCTGCAGAAGCGGTGATTGCGTCTGGCGAAAACGCTGATGCTATTGCCAACCAACTGACCGCGATCATGAACGAGGCGACAGCTACTGGCGATGACTCCGCAATTCAGTATGCCATTGTAGCGCTGATGACTGCCGGTGGCGAAGAAAGCATGTCGATGGTTGAATCTGCGATTAGAAACAGTTCGGTGATGGGCTCTTATGCGAGTTTGGTTGATGCCACAATTGGTGATGCAAAATCCCTTATCTCTGGCGATACTTCCGGTAATAATGGTGGAGGTGACACTGGAGGTGACGGTGGCGATAGTGGTGGCGGACAGAAACCTGATCCTGAATCGACTCCGACAGGACCGCGTCCGCGTCTTTCTCCGACAGGACCTCTTGGTTCGAATCCTTTTGGTAACACGTCAACAGATGATGGTGATGTCGAAGCGACAGATACCTGATTAAGAGATTGTAGAGTGGATTAGAGAATATATGTTTGGAAATTAATCACGGGAAAAAAATATGAAGAGAATCAGTTTCCTAATCCCTGTGCTTGCAGGCGCTATTTTCGGACAGGTTTTTGCAGAAGGTGAGAGCCCTGTCAGTGTCATCAATACCGTTCGGGTAGGGTACGATGATAATCCGTATAGAAATGCTCGTGAGGATGGTTCATTTTTTATTGAAGATGTTTTAGATGTGGCTTTTCGCGCTGCGCTTTCAGAGCGAACTGATTTCATGACAAAAATGCAATTGCGTCTGGATTCAGATGACCGTGAAAAAGGATTTTATCCAAATATTTATGGTAAATTGAGCCATTCTGTATCCTCCAGACTGTTACTGCAGCTCTCTGATACGCTAAAGACTGGAAGCCGTAATGGCGATGTGGGGAATAGTGATGATCGTGTTGATTATTGGCGGAACACCACGGAACTAACGGCGGACTATATCTTAAACGATAAGACTCGTCTGGGTGCTTCAGTAGGCCATACCGAGGAAGATGATGATCCCGGGGCAAACCGATTTGATTTCTCAAGGAATGATTTTGGAGTATCTGTTTCCCGGGAGTTGCAGCCGCAACAAACCAGTCTGGGACTTTACTATTACCGTAGTCTAGTCAACTATGACGAAAATCCGGACTATGATATGGATTCCGTATATGCACAGCTGACTCATACATTCAGTCCTGAGTGGAACGCGTATGTACTGGGTGGTGCTACAAGAACAGATCGGACCGCGAATAAAAAAGATTCCACGGATCCAAAAGTGGGTGTGGGTATCGCATTTTTACCGTCTCCAAGAACCGAAATCAGTGCGGATGTGAGTGTATCTCATGCTCAGACAGACAACACGAACTACGGTGGTCAGGATGACCGCGAAATTCGGTTCGGTGTGCGCCATGATTTGACAGGACGTATTACTTTAACATCGACGCTTCGCTATCGTAACAGTCAGTATGACACACAGGATTATACGGGGACAGGAACGGCTCGTGATACGGAAGACGATCGGTATGACTGGGATACCCGGTTGCGCTATAAGCTGAACCGTATGCATTCGCTGGAGGCTGGATATAAATATGCCCGCAAGGAAAGCGATACAACAGATAACTGGACGCAGAATCGCGTAGATCTTGGATGGCGTGTCGAGTTTTAATCCATGAAGATGGATCATTTTGAACATGGTGAGGTCGAAAGCCTCACCATCGTTGTTTAACAGGGGACGATATATATGACAGAGGTTCAGAAGAAGGAGAATTCGCTGCATTTTTTGGATTACTGGAGGGTGATTCGTTCCCGCAAAGAGATTGTTCTGGCTGTTTTATTTCTGGTGGTGATTACTGGGACCGCCTATACGTTTACACTCCCTAAAATTTATGCGGCACAGGCTCGTATCGAGGTAAATCAGGATTCGGTTGAAATTGATCCGTTCAACGCTGCCGCCAGCGGGATGCGGGGATATGATCCGTACTTTCTCCGGACGCAGTATGAAGTGATTCAATCCAAACCAATACTTTATGAAGTTATCAATCGTCTTAATCTCCAAGAGGTTTGGGGTAAAAAAGGCGAGGACGCCACCAAGGAAGTGGCGTACAAAATTCTCCGCGCCAGTCTGGATGTCAACCAGTACCGTGATACCAATCTGATTGCTCTGACTGCAAAGCGGCAGGATCCGAAAGAAGCGGCCCGGATTGCCAATGAACTGGCGGCTGTTTACCGTGATGCTCGTCTGGACCTAAAATACAAGGAAATGACGCGGGCGATGGATGCCCTTAGTCGCGAACTCGAAAAGCAGCAGGAAAAGGTCAGTCTGGCTGAACAGCGTGTTGAAGAGCTTCGTCAGGATCTTGATATTGCGGTCCTTTCCGAAGGAGTGGATGCGAACAGTGTGGAAAAACTGCGGTTGCAGCAGCTTGAAGGGGATCGGATTACCTCGCGGGTTGAAATGCTGGTGGCAAAGGCCCGTTACGATCAGATGGACGAACTGGGAGGGGAAGATCTTTTAACTGCAGCAGCTTATGTAACCAGCGATCCGTTTGTTGAAACGATGCGGACCCAGATTAAGGATTATGATGTTGCATTAACATCGCTGCTCGAAAATTACGGTCCCAATCATCCGGAAGTGAAGCAAACTCAGGCGGCCCGAGATGAGCTGGTCGGCAAGCTGGAAAAAGCATTGGAAGGAATTAAGAAAGGTCTTCGCGCACAATACATTGTGGCGAAGTCCAAATTTGAAGCACTGGAAAATGAGTTGCGCGGAGTTCGGTCCAGCGAGCAGGTTTCGCAGCGTGACAAGTTTCTTCCGTTCAACAAAGCACAGCAGGAATTGGATATTCAGCGCTCCATTATGAATGCGCTGAAAGCCCGGATTGCACAGGAGGGCATTACGTTGGAAGTGCCGCGCACTCCGGTCGAAATTGTTGATTCGGCGGAACCTTCGACCCGTCCGATCAGCCCGAACCTGATTTGGAATATTCTGTTGAGCATTTTTGTCGGTCTTGGGTCCGGTGTGGGACTGGCCTATTTCATTGAATACCTCGACACCTCGATCAAAACTGCCGATGATGTGGAGCGCTGGATTGATCTGCCGGTTCTTGGCCTCATTCCGCAGAAGGTTCGTCCGCTGATTGAAGAGGGGCCGGACAGTGATCACGCAGAAGGATATCGCGTGTTGCGGACCAACATGGCGTTTACCGAGTCCGGTCCGGGAAAAGGAGCGTTCGCGGTACTGAGCGGTGGTGCCGGAGAAGGGAAATCGACAACGGCGTTCAACCTCGCATATGTCTGCGCACAGCAGGGAGAAAAGACGCTCCTGGTGGACGCCGACTTGCGTCGTCCGGTACAGCACACAATCCTGGGGGTGTCCAACCGGTTTGGTTTGACCAACGTATTGCTGCGTGATGTCCCGGTCGAGGAAACGATCAAGACGACAAGCGTTCCGAACCTTCACTTCCTTCCCAGCGGTCGTTTGCCGCGCACGTCTTTGGGTGTACTTGATCCCCGAAGGATTAATGAACTGGTGCAGAGCCTGAAACTGAAATATGACGTTGTTGTATTTGATACCCCTCCGTTGGTCGGGATCAGTGATTCAGCCGTGATAGCCAAAGAAATGGACGGAATTCTGCTTGTGGTGCAGTACCGTAAATATCCGCGGGATATGATCATCCGTGCCAAACAGATGCTGGATACTTTGGGAGTGGCTCAGGTTGGTGTTGTGCTGAATAATATCAATATCATGCGCGACGATTATTATTATTATTACCACTCATATTATTCGAATTACTATTATTACCGTTCTTCGGAATCCGAGTCTGCGGAGACGCCGGACCATGTTTAGTCGAAAATTCAGGAGTATGATGAAGAAAGCCGGATTGTGTTGTTTTGTGGCCCTTTGCTCGATTTTCATTTTTTCCGGTTGTTCCGGTCCGGTTGCGATTTCCGGCGGCATGATGATTCCCGGCGAAGAAGACTCGTCCGTAGTTGGGCTTTATCAGCTGCAGCCTCTGGATCCTCTTCAGATCTCTCTGCTGGGCATTCCAGAAGAGAAGGCGCTGGATATGATCATCGATGAGCAGGGAAAGATTACCCTGCCGTATATTGATGAGCCGGTAACCGCCGCCGGGAAAACGACGTCGGAACTGGAACGGGATATCCAGCGGATTTATACGGAGGGCCAGATTTACCGGAGCATTACGGTCAATGTGCTTACTTCAGCCAAAACCTACTATATGGAAGGTGAAATCAAGCGTCCTCAGGAATATCCAATCAATCGTCGGATCACTCTGCTGCAGGCCATTGCTGCCGCCAGCGGTTACACAGAGTATGCCAATAAAAAGAATGTAACGATTACCCGCAACGGCCAGGTCATTAAAGTGAACGCCAAAAAGCTGGAAGAGCATCCTGAATGGGATATCCCGGTGGAGGCCGGGGACCGAATCAAGGTGAACCGTTCATTCTATTAAGCGAATCTGAATGGTTATCAGCGGAATACCGGCCGACGAATGGGCCGGTATTTTTATTTTTTTGTGGTGCGCACCGCAGTATCGAGCTGGAATCGCAGATCTTTGATTTTGGGGAGCCCGGGGATGCTTCCGATTTTTTTGAGCAACCCGTTCTTTGGAACACGCCGAATTTCTGTCAGCCATCCGGGATGATCCGCATAGATATACAGTATTCCTTTGCACAGCCATGCCGGCCGGGTATGTTTGGCAACCTGCTCGCCGGCAATCACTGGCCATCGGGCGAGCAGAATATCGGGCACGGAGGTGTCTTCGACCGGCTTTTTCTTGAGCATATCGGAGAGAATTTCGCTGATATGCCGCTCTGGGCGTCGTGCCGACGGCGGCCGCGGATCTTCAATTCGGAAGCGTTCCCGGGTCAGTTCCCATTTCAACTGTTCTCTGCTTTTCATCATCAATCACGATTTGCAAAAATGGTTCGTAAGCCGCAGACTGTAACATGATAAACAGGTTCAGAGCACGTTGAATTTACTTCACGAACAGATTCTTCCGGTCTTGCTGATGGGAATTTTGCTGATGTTTTCAGCATTTTTCTCGGGCGCGGAGACCGCTTTGTTTTCATTGCATTCGGAGACGGCTCGAAGCCTGCGCAGGCACCCCTATGTCGGTCCTCTGCTTGCAGTTCTTCGAAAACAGCCTTCCGATCTGCTCTCGGCCATTCTGTTCGGAAACCTCATTGTAAACCTTCTGTTTTTCTGTACAGGAGCCGCGCTGTCAGGCCGCTGGGGATCCCTCTATGGCGAATGGGCGGAGGCTGTCGGCGGAATGTTGATTCTGCTGGCCGTGATTCTTCTTGGGGAAATTATTCCCAAAGCGATCGGGATCAATCATGCATCCAAAGTCCTGAGCGTTATCTCTGTCCCGCTTCGACTCTGGTTCCGGATTACAGCCCCCTTCCGGATCGTAATCGGATGGTTTCTGCGAATGCTCCGGTTGCAGGGCCCGGAAAATCTTCCGCGTGTTGACCTGACTCCCGGCGAGCTTAAGGAGCTGATTGATGCTGTTCGGCATGAGCCGGGGTTCGGTGCACAGGAAAAAGAGATTCTTGAAGATATTGTGGATCTGTCTGATATTCGCGTGCGTGAAATCATGACTCCTCGCGTGAGAGTGCTGAGAAAACCGCTGCATACGTCAAGGGCGGAACTTCTCGACGAAGCCTGTCTGCATGAATACAGCCGCGTGTTGATTTACAATGAAAATGATGATGACTTGCTGGGCTATCTCTGTATCCGGGATCTTTTCTCTCAAGAAGGGCCGGAATCCACTCTGACACCTCTCTTGCATCCGCTGATATTTGTTCCTGAAACCCTGCGAGCGAACAAACTGCTCGCTGATTTTATGAGCGGCGGTAACGATTTGGTTGCTGTGGTTGACGAATATGGAGGCTTTTCCGGTCTGGTGACCCTTGAAGATCTGTTTTCGGAGGTTGTTGGTGATTTGGAAACGTCGTCGGGTGAACAGATTGAAGCTCTGGATTCTTCCACATACCGGCTGGACGGCCAGCTCTCGATCCGTTCATGGCGGGAGCTGTTCACCGGGTTCCTGCCGGGACGGGAAATGGATGCGCTTGCCTTTGATACCCTGGGGGGATTCATAATCTCCCGCCTCGGACACATGCCGGAAGCCGGAGATACCGTTTTGGTTCGCAACCTTCGCCTGACGGTCGAGACGATGCACCATCGTCGGATTGGGACTGTTCTTTTGCAACTGCTTCCCGCGGAGAACCCCAAATGAGCAGTTTATGGTTTATTTCGCTCTTTTTTGTCAGTTCCGCCTTGTTTTCAGGTCTGGAGACCGGCGGATATCTGGTCAACCGGATTCGACTTCGGTTTCTTCGCCGCCAGGGCGACCGGGCGGCCCGCCAACTGGAGTCGGTCCTGTGCGATGCGCACCGGTTCATCTTCACGGTTTTGATTGGAAACAACATTGCAAACTACTTGCTTTCACGGGAGATGACCCAGTTCTATCAGCAGGCGGGCTTCGGCGAGGCGGGGACACTGTTTGGCTGGTTGTCGTGGAACGCAGAGGCTGCGGCCACGCTTACATTGATGCTACCGGTGTTTCTTTTTGCGGAACTTGTCCCGAAAAACCTGTTCCGCAACCATGCGGATCAGCTGATGTATCGCACCTCCGGAATCCTCGTTGCGTTCGATAAACTGTTCCGTCCGCTGACCGCGGCACTGAAAGCACTTTTCCAGGTACTGACCGGGGGGCGGGGCCGGAGCGAAGCCCTCAGCGCGTTTACGCTGACGCTGCAGGGGCTGCGGGAATATTTTGAAGCGGACGGATCGGAAGGCGCCCTGAGCGATCATCAGCATGGCATGATTGACAATCTGGTTTCCATGCATCGAACTGTGCTGGCTGATGTCATGCTGCCGGCACCTCAGATCATCTCTGTGTCCGAGAAGGCGTCGGTTCAGCAGGTGCTGGATCTCATGCAGCGGAGCGGCATGGACCATGTCGCGGTATATCGCGGTTCCATTCGCAATCTCACCGGAATGGTCAGCCTGTTCGATCTCATTCGCAGTCACGGGAAAATGACGGATCCGGTCAAGCCGCTGGTGCACCGGATCATCCGCCTTCCATCAGATCTGGCACTGACCAGAGCCTTCCGCCGGCTGCGCCGGAAATCGGAAACCGTCGCGGCGGTAACGGACCGTTCTTCGCGGACGGTCGGGCTTTTCCGGCTTCAGGACATCGCCCGTTATATTGTTGCCGGGGCCGGGCCGGTTAATCCGGCGAACGGGGTTGCGAGGCGCTGAAACCCGTGCTACATTTAGCGGCTTGAGTAGAAAAAAGCCCAATATCTGGTAGTTTTCAGCATTATGGCCAACGAATCAAAAAAACACGTCTACGACGAAAGTAAGATCAAAACCCTGTCATCCCTGGAGCATATTCGTGCCCGAACCGGGATGTACATCGGGCGCACCGGCAGCGGGAGCCATTACGACGACGGGATTTATGTGCTCCTCAAAGAGGTGGTCGACAACGCCATTGATGAATTCATCATGGGACACGGAAAAAAGGTCGAAATCACCGTCGAAGACGATACGGTCAGTGTTCGCGACTACGGCCGCGGAATCCCGCTCGGAAAAGTTGTGGAATGCGTATCCCGCATCAACACCGGCGCGAAATACAACGACGATGTCTTTCAGTTCAGCGTCGGGCTGAACGGAGTCGGCACCAAGGCCGTCAACGCGCTGTCCAGCTACTTTGTCGCCCGGTCGCATCGCGACGGCGAATTTGTCGAAGCCCGTTTTGCGCAGGGCGTGCTGGAAGCCGAGGAAAAGGGAAAATCCAAAGGAGAGCCCAACGGGACGTTCATCAGTTTTTCTCCCGATCCGGAAATTTTCAAAAGCTACAAATTCCGCGAAGATCTCATCGAACGCCGGCTTCGGTTTTATTCGTATCTCAATGCCGGACTCAGCATCATCTTCAACGGACGAAAAATCATTTCCGAAGGTGGACTGCTCGATCTGATCGCCGACGAAAGCGACCTTGAAAAAATCTACGAGCCGTTTCACTACCGCGACAAAATGCTGGAGTTTGCCTTCACGCACACCAATCGGTTTAGCGAAGACTATTACTCGTTTGTCAATGGACAGTTCACCAGCGACGGCGGTACGCATCTCAGTGCTTTCCGTGAAGGACTCCTCAAGGCGGTGAATGAATATGCCGACGGAAAATTCGACGGCGACGACGTGCGCGAAGGCGTTCTTGGTGCGATCGCGATCCGCCTCAAAGAGCCTATTTTCGAATCGCAGACCAAAAACAAACTCGGCAATACCGAGATCCGCTCCGAGCTGGTCGCAAATGTCAAAAAAGCCGTAGTCGAGCAGCTTCATCGCAACAAGCCTGAAGCCGATAAGCTGATTGAGAAAATCAAAGACAGCCAGCGCTTGCGCAAGGAACTCAACTCCGTCAAAAAACTGGCCCGCGAACGCTCCAAAACCGTATCCATCCGGGTTCCTCAGCTCAAGGACTGCAAACAGCACTTCAATAAAGCGAAGGGCACGCACGACGATACAATGATTTTCATCACCGAAGGGCAGTCGGCCGCCGGGTCGCTCGTCAGCTGTCGCGATGTCAATACGCAGGCCATCTTCACCCTCAAAGGCAAACCGCTCAACGTCTGCGATTTGAAGCGCGATGCACTCTATAAGAACGTCGAATTGTATAACCTCATGCGCAGCCTCAACATCGAGGAGACCTCCGACGGCCTGCGCTATGGACACGTCGTGCTCGCCACCGATGCCGATGTGGACGGACTTCATATTCGCAACCTGATGATCACCTTCTTCCTGCGTTTCTATGAATCGGTTGTTCGCGACGGTCATTTGGAAATTCTCGAGACGCCGCTCTTCCGCGCCCGCAATAAAAAGAAGACCATCTACTGTTATTCGGAAAAAGAGCGCGATAAAGCGATTGAGAAGCTGGGGCGCGGCGCAGAGGTTACCCGATTCAAAGGACTGGGAGAAATCTCACCGTCCGAATTCAAGGCTTTCATTGGCGACGATATGCGGCTCACCCCCGTCTTGATCGAAAACGATCATGCCATTCCGGAAGTGCTCACCTTCTACATGGGCAAAAACACCCAGGAGCGCCGCGCCTACATCATGGACAATCTTGTAGTGGATGAAGAAATGTTATGAGTGAAGAACAGGAACTGCTTTTCGGCGACGGGGCCGAAGATAAAAAAGCTAAAAACAGCGGAACAAAAAAAACGACCCCGGCGAACGACGAACTGATGGATGGGGACACGGAGGAAGAATTGACCCCTGCCGAAGAACCGCGCACACAGTACGCACTCGACCAGGACCAGGGCCCGCTTCGTCAGCTGGTCGACTATAACTTTCTTCAGTACGCCTCCTACGTAATCTGCGACCGCGCCATTCCAAACGTCGAAGACGGACTGAAACCAGTGCAGCGCCGCATCATGCATGCCCTGCACGAAAAAGACGACGGACGCTTCATCAAAGTCGCCAACATTGTCGGCCACACCATGCAGTATCATCCGCACGGTGACGCCTCCATTGCCGACGCGCTCGTTTCGCTCACCAACCGCGGCGGATACCTCATCGAAGGGCAGGGAAACTTCGGCAACATCTACACCGGCGACCCCGCCGCCGCCTCGCGGTACATCGAATGTCGCCTCACACCGCTCGCCCGTGAAGAACTCTTCAACAAGGAGCTCACCCGCTACATCCCGAGCTACGACGGCCGCAACCAAGAACCTGTTGTGCTTCCCTGCAAGCTGCCGCTGCTGCTCATGCTCGGCGCCGAAGGAATTGCCGTGGGGCTTTCCACCAAAATCCTTACCTACAACTTCATCGAACTGCTCGAAGAGCAGATCGAAATCCTGCGCGAAAAAGTCCGCACGCCGCACAAAGTCACTGTGGTTCCCGACTTCCTGACCAGCGGCCTCATGGATGTTTCCGAATACGACGATGGCAGAGGAAAAGTCAAAATCCGCGCCCGTATCGAAGATCATAAAAACCGGTTGGTCATTACCGAACTGCCGTACGGCCAGACCACGGAAACACTGATTTCCTCCATCGAAGACGCCGTCAAAAAGAAAAAAGTCGCAGTCCGCGCCATCAACGACTTCACTGCCGAGAAAGTCGAAATCGAACTTGTTCTCTCACAGGGGGCCGATCCGGAACAGGTCCGCCAGTCGCTGTATGTGTTCACCAACTGCGAAACCTCAGTCAGCAGCCGGATCGTCGTGATTCGCAGTAATCGGCCGGTTGAGATGACCGTGGACGAAATCCTGCACCTGAACACCGCGCAGCTCGTCACCATCCTCGAAGCGGAGCTGAACCTCAAAAAAAGAAAACTGCTCGACGAGTTCCACACGAAAACCCTCGTACAGATCTTTGTCGAAAACCGTATCTATAAACGCATCGAAGAGTGCAAAACCTACGAGGCGGTCCAGAAGGCCGTCATGGACGGCCTCGAACCCTTTAAAAAACAGCTCAAGCGGGCAATTGTCCCCGAAGACATCGAAATGCTCCTCGGCGTCAAAATCAAACGCATCTCCCTCTTCGACATCAACAAAAACCGGTCCGATATCGACAACATCCTCAAGGAACTCGATGAGGTCGAAAAAAATCTCGCAAACCTGACAGCCTACGCGGTCCGTTACCTCAAAGCCCTCATCAAAAAATACAGGGATCTCCACCCACGCCGCACAGAAGTCAAAACCTTCAAGGAAATCGAAGTTCGCGAACTCACCTCCTCTGAGCTGCACATTCAGCACGACACTGAAAGCCATTTCGTCGGTTCCTCCGTCAAAGGCGACTCGGTGCTCAAATGCTCCTCCCTCGACAAACTCATCTTTGTTTGGGGCGACAGCCGTTATCAGATGATGCCTCCGCCGGAAAAATTCTTCGTCGACGGCAACCTCCTGTACACCGCCATCTTCGACCGCGACCGCGAAATGACCTGTGTGTACACACATCAGAAATCGACCTATATCAAACGCTTCACCTTTGGCGGCGCCATCATGAACCGCGACTACTGGCTCGCACCCTCCGGATCAAAAATCCTGATTCTGCAGGAAGGCTGTCCGGACGAAATCTACCTGCGCTACCGTCCGGCCAAAAGCCAGCGCATCCACCAGCAGTTCTTCAAGCTCAAAGGCCTCGCCGTCAAAGGCGCCAAAGCCAAAGGCAACCGTCTCACCTCCAAACCGGTGCAGTACATCGACACCAAACCCGGACGCTGGTGGCGTACCGACGAAGAAACCCCGCCCGGCGTCCTTCTGTAATCCTTTTCTTAATCTTCCCGTGAAAACCATCGTCATCACCGGAGCCAGCCGCGGAATCGGCGCCGCCATTGCGCGGCGGCTCGCCGCGCCGGCTTGCCGGCTTGTGCTCACCGCACGTGACGAACAGAAACTCGCGGAAGTCAAAGCTGAGTGCGAGACCCGCGGCGCGATCGTACAAATCGTTGCTGCTGATCTGGCGGTTCCCTCAGATGTCGAAAAAATTTTCCAGGCATTGGAAACCGTTGACCTGCTTGTCAACAATGCCGGACTCGGAATCTTTGAACCGATTGAAACCATTACGCTCGACAACTGGCGAAATGTGCAGCAGATCAATGTCGAAGGCGCGCTGCTCTGTATGCAGGCCGCCTTCCGAAAAATGAAAGAGCAGGGCAGTGGGCGCATCATCAATATTGCTTCCGTCGTCGGCGTCAAAGGTTATCCGAACCAGGCCGCCTACGGTGCCAGCAAGCACGCACTGCTCGGCCTTACCAAAACCGCCATCGAAGAAGGCCGCGAACACAATATCCGCGTACACGCCGTCTGTCCCGGCGGTGTCGCCACCGATATGGTCAAACAGTCGCGCCCGGACCTCGCCGACTTCAGCGAAATGATTCAGCCCGAAGACGTCGCCGCCGCCGTCGCATACCTCGACAGTCTTCCGTCGAATATCACCGTTGACGTCATCCACCTGCGCCGCGCCTCCAGTCCGCAAACGTGGGGGTAGCCGTGAATTCTGTCTACAACATTCAGGCTTTGGAAGCCGTCTGCCGCGATCCGCACCGGCGCAGACAGTTCTGCAACGCCTTTTTCAAAAAAGGACTGCCGATTGATGCCTGTCGGGATATTGCCCCTGAGTTTTTTGATGGCGAGAAAAAACTGGTGGGTGCAGGCTCAGCCTGCCTGGAAATTTCAGAAAGGCACGACTCCAAAATAGACGGAGCCACCAAGCTGGTTTTCCAAACATTGGAAAAATATCGTGTGGAGGCTGTTATTCTGCGCATTGCTTCTGGACGGACGAGTCTCTGCATTTCCTCACAGGTCGGCTGCGCGGCCGACTGCCAATTCTGTGCAACCGGCAAGCTCGGTTTCATCCGCAACCTCACCGCCGCTGAAATGTGTGATCAGATTCGACAGGCGCGGGCGCTGCTTCATGAAGAGGGGCGGACACTGCGCAACGTCGTTGTCATGGGAATGGGCGAACCGCTGCGCAACGAAGAGAATCTTTTCCAATGTTTGGAAATGCTGTGCGATGTCCGCTTCTTCAACCTGTCCGACAACCATCTGCTCGTCTCCACCGTCGGCATCCCCGATGCAATGGTTCGCTTTGCCGAGCGATTCCCGAATATTCGCCTCGCGCTCAGCCTGCACAGCGCGCGGCAAGACGTCCGCGAACGCATCATGCCCGTCGCAAAATTCCAGACCTTGGAAAAACTGAAGGCCGTTTTTCCAATGCTTGGAAAAACCTCGGGCTTCATGGTCGAATACCTGATGCTCAAGGGCATCAACGACGGACCGGAAGATTTGGCCGCGCTGATTGATCTGCTGCGCGGAACGAACGCACACATCAACCTCATTCAGTTCAACCCGTATCCGGGCGCGGAGTTTGAGCCGGTCAGTAAAGAAGCCCGCGAGGAATTCGGAAAAGCACTGCGCAAAGCCGGATTCAAAACCACGCTTCGCTATTCCCTCGGCGACGACATCGCCGCCGCCTGCGGACAGTTGGCAGGAAAGTAGGACAGACTTCCAGTCTGTCTGTGGTGGTTGAAACAGGCTTTACTTTGACAACGTTCCTTTGCTGGACGGAATGGCATCGAGGGCACGCGGATCGGCGGTGCAGGCCATGCGCAGGGCGCGGGCGACGGCTTTGAAGACGGCTTCGTGAGCATGGTGCAGGTCGTCACCGTATTTCTGGTCGATATGCAGGTTGAGTTTGGCGGTGTCGCAGAACGAGCGCCAGAAATGTTTGAAGATGTCGCAGTCGAAATCGCGGATCAGGTTTTTCTTGTTGGCGATGTTGTAGACGAGGTAGGGACGTCCGCCAAGGTCGAGGCAGACTTCGGCCTGCGCCATTGCATCGTCCATCGGCAGGATCCAGAATCCGTAGCGGTTGATGCCGCGCCGCTCGCCGAGTGCTTTGTTGAACGCTTCGCCGAGCGCAAGAGCGACGTCTTCGACGAGGTGGTGATAGTCCACGTCGATGTCACCGGTGGCCTGAATGTCCATATCGATCAGCGAGTGCTTGGAGAGCAGATCGAGCATGTGGTTGAAGAACGGGACACCGGTTTCGATGGAATATTTTCCGGTTCCGTCGAGGTTGATCGACAGTTTGATGTCTGTTTCGCCGGTCTTGCGTTCAATTGCTGCTGTTCTGCCCATAAAGATCCCTTTGAAATGAGTTCTGCATAACTTAGGCAGCAGCCCTGGCTTTCGGCAAGCCAGAATCCCGGATTACTCGATGGTGATTCGATAGAACTTCAACGCATTTCGTGGAGAATTTGTATCAACAAACTCAGTGATGGACTCTGAACCCTGAATGCCGGAACGGATGATCTGAAATGCCGGGGTGTCCAGCAGATTGGTCGAACTCTCGATTTGATATGTCCTTCCGGTCAGGCTGTTCCATTGAAGCTGGAATCCGTTGTCGGATGCCGATGGATTGTGTGCCACAGCAAAGTAGGAGAGGGCATTGGTTGGATTGGTGCCGGCTTTCCATTCGGAATAATTGTCCATTCCATCTCCGTCTGAATCGATGAAATCGGCGGAACCATCCGTGGGGAGATCATATTGAGCCATCCAGCTTTCCGGTGCTTTACGAACGACTGTGATCGTTCCGTTTGAATAGAGCGTCGAGGTATCCCATCCAAGACCGTCTTCCAGTTCAGGCAGGCTGATTTCGTCGAACAGACCTTCGTAGATTTCTCCTTCGACAATACGGGAGCTGTGTCCGACGGTGGGAATGAAACTGGCTGCGGGCATAAAACGAACGGTTCCATTGAAATTATATGAAGAATTGGTAAAGGCAATGATGCCCCCGCCAACGGTTAGCGTTCCTCCATTCAGGAAAAAGGTTCCATTCGAAACCGTCAGCAGCCCATCGCCGGTTTTGTTCAGCGAATATCCGCCAGCATTGTTGACTGAGCTTACCGTAACAGATGTCCCGGTTGCTGTTGCGACAGTGAGATCCTCTTCGAGCGTGATCGGCAAGTTAATAATCTGATCCCCCTGCCGGACATCAATGATTCCATTTGTGGACAGCGCCAGACTCCCTGTTCCGGAGATCGTGCAGGTTTTATCCGTTAGGAAACGAAGTCCTTTAAGCGTATAAGAGTCATCTGCCGCGATGGTGGACTCTGAAGCGATTGCACTGCCGAATACTGCGATTTCATTACGAGAGTCTGCCCGGCCCCAATAATACCAGTTGGTGGCATCTCCCCAGCTCCCGGACGCGGTTTTTACCCACGGACACTGTCCGTCGGATGGCTGGTCGACATGAAGTTCCGATGTCTGAAATGAAACCGGAGAGCTGTTGGTTGTGTTCAGAAAATTGCCGCCGGCGTCGAAATGCAGGATTCGTCCGCCACCTTCCCGAATGTAAATGTCCCCGTTGTCCGCTTTGCCGAAGCCGTTAGGGGATGTCAGTGCAGAACCGTCAAAGCTGTTCCCCAGTGCAAAAGTTCCCAGCGGGGCATCTTCATAATCCGTTTTTTCATAGCGAAGGACGTTTCCACCGGACAGCTTGAGAACGTGGTCCGGCACGGCATTTCTGAAGTCTGAAATAGTGTGAAATGTGAACAGGTTGGAATCGTGTCCGCGCCTGGGGTCGTTGCTTCCGACTGGAAATGCGGTGCGTGCGACGAGAACCATATTGGAGCCGTCGAAGTCCAGATTCATGTAACCGAATCCGTCCGTATCTACCGCGTCTGAATAGATGAATATTTTTTCGACATTCCAGTTCCTGAGGTCTTTTGAACTGAGTAGGGCTGCCGTGTTCCGGATCATGTCAAAAGCAATACCTGAATTCAGGTGTGCTGCAAGAATCGGATTGCTTAGAACAAAAAAACGGTCGGAAACGGAGTCATACGCAGCGCCGAATTTTTTCTCTCCACCGGGGAGAGATACGAGATCATTATCAGGATCGAACGTTGTCGTGCCGGTATTCGTGTTAACTGTGATCAAAGCCGTGTTCGGGTATTGCTTCACTTTCGGGAGGACGAAAACCCCAAGATCAGGGGATGCGACAATCTGTCCCTCGCCGATAAAATTATCCGTGGAGTTCAACCCGTCCGGATATGAAAAACTCCCGGTTGCGTATTGCCATGAGGCTGCCAGCATCAGGTTTGAATGAATCGATGCGGAGTAATTTGCTCTGGTGACAGCGGACCAGATTCGGTTATTGAAAACAACCGGATTGTTCGGTGTGGCGGGGCCCGATGTCGTAAGGCTGGTTTTTGTCCAGCTGGTTCCGCCGTCAGTTGATTTTGCAATGACTGCTGTATTTCCTGAGGCATCGTTATTGGCGCCCAGAATGTATACGGCGCCATCATATTCAAACAGGCTTCCCCGCAGTATTCCGGTGATGGTCGCGATTTCTGTCCAGGATGCGCCTTGGTCTGTTGATCGAAACACGGTGGTTTGACCGGAGGTGCTGGATCCGGAACTTCTTCCGGCCAGTGCATGCGCGGCGAGATAGTATCCATTGGAAAGAACCAGAATTTCCGGATCGGAAATAAAAATTCTCGGAGCAGATTTTCCGGCATCATAGGTCAATGGCTGATAGTCGAGCACGGTTCCCGGCACATTGCTGTAGTCGACCGCTCGAACGGAAAGAAGTCCGGTAAAAGCGATGGTTATAATTGTGCAAACCAATGGCCTCATATATTTCCCCTTTCCTAGATGCTTTAGCACATAAATCCCTATATCGAATAGATATAGGGGGATAGGAAGAAAAAGGGACATGGAATAAATTATTTAAAATTTGTCATATCAGATGACGCCGTAAATGAATTTATCCGCCGGACCGTTTGACAGTGTAACCAAGTTTCTGCAATTCGGCGACGAGCGTGTTACGGTGATCGCCTTGGATTTCGATGACGCAGTTTTTGACGGTTCCGCCGGTTCCACACAGCTGCTTAAACTGTTTGGCCAGTTTTTCCAGCCCTTCGGGATGCGATGGGATGCCGGTGATAACGGTGACGCCGGAGCCCTTACGGCCTTTGGTTTCCCGTCCGACTCGCACAATTCCGTCGCCTTTTGGTGACGACGGCTTTGAGCACGACTTGTTTTTCTTTGGCGGCAACTGACTTCCCGGAGTGGATTTGCTCCACTCCGGGGTCAGGTCAAAACTGCTGAGATCGATTCCCATCCGTTCTACTCAGCGGAATCGTCCGTTTTCGGTTCGATTACGGTTTCTGCCGCATCGATACTTTCTTCACCGACGACTTCTTCGGCTACCTCTTCTTCCGGATCCAGCACGGCTGCGGAGACCAGCTTGTCGCCCTCCTTCAGGTTGACGAGGCGGACGCCTTGAGTATTACGACCGATGACGCGCAGGTCGGATGCTCCGATGCAGATCATCTGCCCGTTCTGGGAGATGAGCATGATGCGGTTTTCGTCGGTGACGGCATGGGCGCTGACGACCTTGCCGTTGCGCTCGGTGGTCTGGATGCTGATGATTCCTTTGCCGCCGCGGCTCTGCAGGCGGTATTCATCGAAGCTGGTGCGTTTCCCGTACCCGTTTTCGGTGATGGCCATCATCGTGGCGTCCGTATTGACGATTTCGATGGAGACGACCCGGTCGTTGCCTTCAAGGGTAACACCTTTGACGCCGCGCGAAACACGGCCCATGGGGCGGGCGTCTTTTTCGTTGAAGCGGATGGCTTTGCCGTTATGCATGCTGAGGATGATTTCGTCTTCGCCACTGGTGAGCTGTACGCCGATCAGTTCATCGCCCTCATCAATGTTGATGGCGTTGATCCCGCCGGCGCGGATGTTTTTGTAGGCGGCAAGAACGGTTTTTTTAATGATGCCGTTTTTCGTGGCCATCAGCAGGTTGTGCTGATCGTCGTCGAGCTCGCGAACGCAGATGATGGCGGCCAGTTTTTCTTCCGGTCCCATTTCAATAACGTTGGCGAGCGCCCGGCCGCGCGCGGTACGGCTGCCTTCCGGCACGTGATAGGCCTTGAGCCAGTACATGCGGCCCGCTTCGGTGAAGCAGAGCAGGTAGTCGTGCGTCGAGGCGGTGAAGACATGTTCAACGAAGTCCTCGGCTTTGGTGTTCATTCCGACAACGCCTTTGCCGCCGCGGCGCTGCTGGCGGTAGGTGTCGACCGGTACACGCTTGATGTAGCCGGTGTTGGACAAGGTGATGACACACGGTTCGTCGGCGATGAGATCTTCGATATCGATATCGCCTTCGTCGATTTCGAGCTGCGTGCGGCGCGGTTCGCCGTATTTGGCCCGGATCTCGGAGAGGTCATCCTTGATGACGCCATAGAGCTTGTCTTCGTGTTCGAGCAGGTCGATCAGGTAGGCGATCTGTTTCTGAAGCTCGTCATACTCACTCTGGATCTTTTCGCGTTCGAGGCCGGTGAGCTGGTAGAGGCGCATGTCGAGGATCGCCTTAACCTGCAGTTCGCTGAAGCTGAAGCGCTCGACGAGCCGGTCCTGTGCTTCTTCGCGCGATTTGGAAGCGCGGATGATTTTGACGACTTCGTCGAGGTTGTCGAGCGCGACGAGCAGTCCTTCGAGGATATGGGCGCGTGCCCGCGCTTTATCCAGTTCGAACTGCGTGCGGCGGGTGATGACCTCGAAACGGTGCTTGATGAAGCAGTTGAGCAGTTCTTTGAGATTCATCACACGCGGGCGGCCGTTGTCGATCGCCAGCATGATGGCCCCAAAGGTGCTGGAGAGCTGCGTGTGCTTGTAGATGTTGTTGAGCACCACCCGGCCGATCGCGCCTTTCTTAAGTTCGATGACAACGCGGATTCCCTGCTTTCCGGATTCGTCGCGGATATCGGAAATGCCTTCGAGCCGTTTTTCGCGTACGAGCTCGGCCATCTTGGTGATGAGCGCGGCCTTGTTGACGGCATAGGGGATTTCAGTGACGATGATCCGCTCACGGCCGTTGCTGCCGAACTCTTCGATTTCGGCCTTGCCGCGCATCCGGATTCGGCCGCGGCCGGTGGCGTACATCGACTTGATGCCGCTGAGGCCGTGCACGATCCCGGCGGTCGGAAAGTCGGGGCCCTTGATGAACTGGCAGAGGTCTTCGACTTCAGCTTCGGGATTTTCGATCAGGTGAATGGTTCCATCGATGATTTCGCCGAGGTTGTGCGGCGGAATGTTCGTGGCCATTCCGACGGCGATCCCGGTGCTGCCGTTGACGAGCAGGTTGGGGATGCGGGCCGGAAGTACGGACGGCTCCATAAGCGTTTCGTCGAAGTTCGGCCGCATGTCGACGGTGTTCTTTTCGATGTCGGCAAGCATGTCCTCGGCCTGCGGGAGCAGTTTGCATTCGGTGTATCGGTAGGCTGCCGGGCGGTCGCCGTCGATTGAACCGAAGTTTCCCTGTCCGTTGATGAGCATGCAGCGCATGGAAAAGTCCTGCGCCATGCGCACGAGCGTATCGTACACGGCGGTATCCCCGTGCGGGTGATAGTTACCGATCACTTCCCCGACGACTTTCGCGCATTTGACGAACGGCTTGCTGCTGCTCCATCCGCGTTCCTTCATGGCATAGAGGATGCGGCGGTTGCCGGGTTTGAGGCCGTCGCGCGCGTCGGGCAGGGCGCGGCCGATGATGACGCTCATCGAATAATCGATGTAGGCGCGCTGCATTTCATCTTCAATATTGATCAGGTCAATACGTTGGTTTTCTGTGTTCATTATCGTGCGGTTTCCTGTGCGTTAAATGTCGAGGTTCTGTACGTTAAGGGCGTTCAGTTCAATGAACTCGCGGCGCGGTTCGACTTCGTCGCCCATGAGGATGGTGAACATCTGGTCGGCCTTGACCGCATCTTCGAGCACCACGCGGGTCATTTTGCGGTGGGCCGGATCCATCGTGGTTTCCCACAGCTGGTCCGGGTTCATTTCCCCAAGACCCTTGTAGCGCTGGATGGACAGCCCCTTGCGTCCGGATTCGCGGACGGTGGTGAGCAGTTCGAAGAGCGAGTGCATGGCCGTCTTTTCACCTTTTTCGTCCATCAGGTAGAATTCCGGCGTTTCGAGTTTGGACAGGCAGCGCGGATGGAATCCCTTTTCGACCAGCCGGGCAATCAGCTTTTCCATTTTTTCCGTAACGTAGATTTCCTGCCAGCGGAAGCCGGGGCCGCCGGTGAGCGAATCGGCAATTTCGAGTTCGGTGCCGAGTTCCTGTTCGGTCTTTTCGCGCAGGGCGCGCAGTTCGACGTCGCTGAAGGCATAATGAATTTCCGGCTCGCCGGTGCCGCGGTCGATCTCCACGCGGAAGAGCGGCAGACGGTGATCTTCGGTGAGCAGGCTCATGTATTTTTCAAAACTGTAGCCTTTGCGCTGAAGCTGATTGGCCACGCGCTCGACGTCATTGAGCATCACCAGAACCTCGGGAAGCTGTTCGGAAGTCAGCAGCGTGTTGCCAACCGGACAGACGAGCGTCTGGTCTTCCGAGCCGAGGTCGAGCAGCAGGCGGGTGAGCTGCGCATCGCTCTCGATGTATTCCTCTCGCTTCTTGCGTTTGATTCTGTAGAGCGGGGGCTGGGCGATATACACGTAGCCGGCTTCGATCAGCTGCGGCATCTGGCGGTAGAAGAACGTCAGCAGCAGCGTGCGGATGTGCGCGCCGTCCACGTCGGCATCGGTCATGATGACGATGGTATTGTAGCGCGCTTTGCTCAGGTCGAACTCGTCAATTCCGATACCGGTTCCGATGGCGGTGATCATCGTGCGGATTTCCTCATTGGCCAGCACCTTGTCGAGGCGGGCCTTTTCCACGTTGATGACTTTCCCCTTGACCGGAAGAATGGCCTGGAATTCGCGGTCGCGGCCCTGCTTGGCGGAGCCGCCTGCGGAATCCCCTTCGACGATGTAGAGTTCGCACTGGGACGGGTCGCGGCTGGAGCAGTCGGCGAGCTTGCCGGGCAGTCCGCCGCTCTCGAGCGCGCCCTTGCGGCGGGTGAGGTCGCGGGCTTTGCGGGCGGCCTCGCGGGCGCGGGACGCCATGACGGCTTTGTCGATGATGCCGCGCGCGATGTTCGGATTTTCTTCGAAGTAGGTGCCGAGCTCTTCGTTGACGATGGCTTCGACGATTCCCTGCACTTCGCCGTTGCCGAGCTTGGTCTTGGTCTGGCCTTCGAACTGCGGGTCGGGAATCTTGACGCTGATGACGGCGGTGAGGCCCTCGCGGATATCGTCGCCGCTCATGGTCTGCTTGTCGTCCTTGATCAGCTTATTGGTTTTTGCGTACTGGTTGACGGTGCGGGTCAGGGCGGAACGGAAGCCGGAAAGGTGGGTTCCTCCCTCAATGGTGTTGATGTTGTTGGCGAAGCTGAAAAGGCTTTCGTTGTAGGCATCGCTGTACTGCATCGCAATCTCGGCGGTGATGCCTTCGCGTTCGCGCTCGAAATAAATGACGTCGGGATGGATCGGCGTTTTCCCTTTGTTCAGGTGGGTGACGAATTCGCGGATGCCGCCTTCATACTGGAAGACTTCTTCGCGCGGCGGTTCTTCCTGTGTGAGGCTAATGCGGACCCCGCGGTTCAGGAAAGCGAGCTCGCGGAGGCGGGAGGCTAGGATATCCCATTGAAATCCTTCATGGGTGAAAATCGTGTGATCCGGCTTGAAGGTGATTCGGGTCCCGGTTTTCTGAGTTTTACCGATGATTTCGAGCGGCCCCTGCGGGGCGCCGCGGTGGTAGACTTGGTGATGAACCTGTCCGTCGCGGCAGACTTCGACTTCGAGCCATTCGGAGAGAGCGTTGACGCAGGAGACGCCGACACCGTGCAGCCCGCCGGAGACTTTGTAGGAGTCGTTGTCGAATTTACCGCCGGCGTGCAGTTTGGTCAGCACGACTTCAACGGCCGGTTTCTTTTCGGTGGGGTGCATATCGACCGGGATGCCTCGGCCGTCGTCGGTGACGGTGAGCGATCCATCGGCGTTGATGGTGACTTCGACGTGTGTGCAGTATCCCGCGAGCGCTTCGTCGATCGAGTTGTCGACGACTTCATAGACACAGTGATGATAGCCGCGGACGCCGGTATCGCCGATGTACATGGCGGGGCGTTTGCGGACGGCGGCGAGCCCTTCGAGAACGGTAATGTGATCCGCATCGTAGTTGGCGGATTTTGCTGTTTTCTGCTCAAGATTTTCGTCAGACATAGTGTTCCTTTTTCTCCTCACATTGTAAGCCGCAAATATTACCGGAAACCCTTGGGAGACGCCAACAAAAAGGGGGTAAAAGTTGTAAAAAAAACGCCGAAAAACAGCGGTTTTTCAGCGGGTTACGAATTCGGGGAGCATCGTCCGGATCGGCCGGCTGCTCGGGGGCTCTTTCCGGTGGCGGGAATCAGGTGGTCGGAATGACCAGAACCGGAATTTTCGCTTTCAGAAGCAGGCATTCACTGACGTGCCCGACCGGCACTTTGCAGTGGGGGCCGCCGTGCCCATGAGCGCCGGTGACGATCAGGTCGGCATCCAGCTTTACGGCTTCTTTGACGATGGCTTCGCAAACCGGGCCTTCCAGGAAAACGGGCGTTACACGGACGCCGGCGCGTTCAAGGGCCTGGGCGTCTTTTCTGAGCCGGACGGCCTCGGGGGTGTTGTCGGAGCTTTCCTCGTCCTCGACCTTTTTTTTCGGTTCGGCGTGGATCAGGAAGACTTCCGCATCCAGCAGCTTCGCGTAGTTTTTGGTCTGCTTCAGGATGTCTTCCGATGCGATCGAGAAGTCTACGGTCGAAACAATTTTCATATCATACCTCCCTGTCTTCGCCTCGATTATTGACAGGGCTGCATGGGATGTAAAACGGAAAGTGGAAAGAACTTTCCAAACATTGGAAGTTTTGTGCGTGTTTTTTCCAATGTCTGGAAAATCGGTTTTATTTTTCGCCGGCGAGCACTTCGGCGATGTTGAGGGCGTGGTCTTTCATGCGGCGGTAGCAGTTTAGCATGTCGGTGTAGACGAGGCTGCTGAGCGGCGTGACTTTGTTGTCGGTGAGCCGCGCGAGATGCTGCTGGCGGTACTGTTTCATGATGCGGGTGATTTCGCCGCTGGCGGCGACAAGGTCGGCGGCGGCGCGCGGGTTTCCGGCGCGGACGGCGTCGCTGACGCGGAGGAGGTAGTCTTTGACCCGGTGGTTGATGTCGAGAAATTCCTGAATGCCTTCCGGGGCGAAGTGCAGATGGTTTTTGCGCAGCTTGCGGATGCCTTTGAGAACGGCGGCGGCGTAGTCGCTGATCGATTCGTATTCGTCGGCCAGGCGCATCTGGCGGCGGGCGGTTTCCATGACTTCGTGCGGAATCTGCCCGCTGATGAGCTCGCCGAGGAAGAGCACGATTTCCTTCTGGACGTTGTCGAGGATTTCTTCGCGGTGGAAAATGCGAAGCTCAAGGTCATTGTCGGGCTCCGATGCGCCGAGCACTTCGGCGAGGCGGTCGAGCATCAGTTCGTTGCTCTCTGCCATAAAGGCGATCTGTTTCTCGGACTGGACGATGCCGAGGGACGGGGTGTCGAGCATGCGGACGTCGAGATAGGTGAGGTGCGGGATTTCTTCGCCTTTTTCCGGAACGAGCCGTGTAACGAGGCGGGCGAGCGGGCCGACGAACGGGAGGAAGAGGAGGGAGTTGGTGACGTTGAAGCCGGTGTGGACGAGGGCGATGGCGCTCATGATGTGCGGGTAGGATTCCTCGCCGTTTCCGAGAACGACCACCATGTTCGGGTCGTGCCCGAGAAGCTTGGCGATGAATGGAAAGTAGAACGGGATGGCGATGAGGGTGATCCATGCGACGCCGAGCAGGTTGAAAATAATGTGTGCATAGGCGGCGCGCCGGGCGTTGGTGGAGGCGCCGAGCGAGGCGAGGAAGGCGGTGATGGTGGTGCCGATGTTTTCGCCGAGGACCAGCGCGCCGGCGGTTTGGAAATCGATCATGCCTGTACTGGCCAGTCCCATGGTGATCCCGAGTGTGGCGGAGGAGGACTGGACGATCATGGTGAGAACGCAGCCGACGAGTGCGCATTTGAGAACGCCGAGGTAGCTGGTGGCCTGAAAGGCATGAAACCATTGCTGGAACTCAGGAATGGTGCGCAGCGGCTTGAAGCCGCCGCTCATCAGTTCGAGGCCGAAGAAGATCATGCCGATGCCCATCAGCGCCATGCCGGTGTAGCGGACCCGTTCGTTTTTCGAGAACAGAAAGAGAAAGGCGGAAATGCCGAGCAGAGGCAGGCCGTATTTGCCGATTTTGAGTGTCAGGATCCATCCGGTGATGGTGGTTCCGATGTTAGCTCCGAAGATGACGCCGATGGCCTGTGTGAGCGTCATGACGGCGCTGTTGACGAGTCCGACGACCATGACGGTGGTGATGGAGCTGGACTGGACGATACAGGTGACGGTCAGGCCGACGATGAGGCCCATGACGCGATTGTCGGTGACAACACTGATGATTTTCCGGAGGCGGTCGCCGGATACGGCCTGCAGGCCCTCGGACATGTTTTTCATACCGAGCAGGAAGATGCCCAGGCCGCCAAGGACTTCAAAGATAATGGAAAACATCAGTTGTGCGCTCACGCAGGGGTCTCCTATGGATAATTCAGACACATAAATATGGGCGACTGTATCCGTGGATGTGCCGTTAGTCAATTTCTAGCGAGCACCTAACGTTTCTCTAACAATATGGAAATAGATTGTGCGCACGTTTTTAACAGATCGCAAATGCGGTCAGGTTCCGACAGCGCGGCCGCCATCGAACAGGGTTGGACAAGCGGGCGGGCCGGAAACCCGAAAGAAGGAGAAAGAGCAGATGAAGAAATGGATGACAGTAACGGCGGCAGTCATGATTGCTGCCATGAATACCCAGGCGGCGGATGCGGATATTGCGGAACTGCAAAAGCAGCTCAATGCACTGTCCGCAAAAATTGCTGATCTCGAAAAGCAGCAAGCCGACAAAATCGCCGAAATTGAGAAGAAGCAGATGGACGTTCCCGCATGGGTCGCCGATACCAAGTTCAAAGGTGACTTCCGCTACCGGTATGAAAATATCGAAGATGACGGTTCAAACGCCAAAGATCGCCAGCGGGTTCGTCTTCGCATCGGTGCATACGGTACCGTGAATGACTTTGTCGATTACGGCGTTCGTCTGGCTACCGGTGGGGCAAATGCTACGTCTGCAAACCAGGATGTTGACGGGGGTACCAAAAAAGAAATCCGCCTGGACCAGTACTATGTAGATCTTCATCCCGAAATGTTCAAGGGAGCGCACTTGGTTATGGGTAAAATGCCTCAGCCGTGGGTAAACCGTACCGGACTGATCTGGGACGGAGACCTGAATCCAGAAGGGCTGGCTTTAACCTATAAGAATACATACAGCAACGGATTCAAACTGATTGCGAATGCCGGCAGCTTCGTGATCGACGAAAATAAAGGCGACGATCTCCAGCTGTGGGCCGGTCAGCTCGCCGGTGAAACCAAACTCGGCGGTGCAAAAGTGACGCTGGGTGTAAGCGATTTCTATTATCAGCGTGCTGATTCCGGAGGTGCCGCAGCAGGACTGACCACGGCGAACGGAAATACCACCGGAACAGATTTCCATCTGATGGAAGGGTTTGCCTCCGTGGGAATCAACCCCGGTATTCCGGTCACCTTTAACGGGCAGTATGTGGTGAATGCAGATGCTGCAACCAGCGATGACACCGCCTACCTGCTGGGTGTAAAAGTCGGCAAGGCCAAGGACAAAGGCACCTGGGAGGTCGGCTACAACTGGCGCGATACGGGCAATGACGCCGTCCCGGACGGGTTCAATGATTCCGACTTTGCCGGCGGCACCACCGGATCCTACGGTCACTCATTCTGGGCCAAATATCAGATCGCTAAAAACCTTCAGGCCGGTGCGACCTATCTGCTGGCCAAAGATTATTCGGGTGACAATGTGAACACCTTCCAGGCCGATCTGAACTTCAAGTTTTAAGGCTCCTGTTCAATGCCTCGGTTCGCATTGCGAACCAACAACCCCGCAGGCCGCCGGTATCCCCGGCGGCCTGCACTATTTTATGCAGTCTGACTCTGCACGCGCGGGGGAATCTCCCACTTTTTAAGCAATAATAAACTTTTATTAGTTTTTATCTGGACTCGTTATTCTGGCTTGCAGATAGTCAGACCGTTTTTTAAGGGAGAGTTCAAAGGGGGCGGGGCTTGGTTCATCGGATTCAGAGTGGATGTCGGAATGGGTTTCTGTCCGGCTTGCTGGTTACAGTGTATCTGACACAGCTGCGGTTTCCCTCTTTTTGCACGTCCTGCGTTCTTTTGCGGCTCAATTGGATCCCGTCCGAGCTTATCCGTGTCGATTGCGGTTAATATTCCCAAAATATTCTGTATTCGCGGCCATTGGCGTTAATTAGCGGTTCAAATTTAAAAAAGGAAGAAGGAGTCGGTATGAAAACGATGAAGCAG
>JBFWJN010000003.1:0-32002 GCA_050253185.1 Kiritimatiellales bacterium
CTCCCGGAACGGAGTGCGGAACTGCTGGGGAAAAACGTCAAGGGCGGGGATTTCCCTCTGCTGATCAAGCTGATCGACGCCCGTGACAAGCTGAGCGTTCAGGTGCATCCGAACGACGGCAATGCCACGCTCGTCAACGGAGAGCCGAAAACCGAAATGTGGTATTTCCTCGACGGCGACTGCAATGCGCAGATCTACTGCGGCCTGAAGCCCGGCATCGGCAAACAGGAATTCCTGCAGGCGATGGAAAACAAAACCTTTGCCGACATCCTGCAGGTGATTCCGGCCGAGAAGGGCGAGGCGGTGTTTGTTCCCGGCGGACGTGTGCACGCCATCGGCACCGGCTGCCTGATCCTCGAAATCCAGCAGAACTCCAACACGACCTATCGCATTTACGACTGGGGCCGTGTCGACGCAAACGGCAAGGGTCGCGAGCTGCACATCGACAAGGCGCTTCAGGTGATTGACTGGGAGAACAACGGCGACCCGCGCTGCGTGCCGAAGCCGTTCAACGCGGCCGGTTTCCAGGGATTGGAAATCGAGAGCTCGCCCTACTTCCGCCTCGACCGCTTCGAGCTCGATTCCGAAGCCGGGTTTCCAATGTCTGGAAATTCCTTCCATGCGCTGTTCGTCGCGGCGGGATCCGGAACAATCGGCTGGAACGACGGCGAGGAAAAACTGGTTCCGGGGCAGTCGTGGCTGGTTCCGGCATCTCTCGGCGCGTACCGGATTACGCCGGATGTCGAGCTGACGCTGCTGCGCACGACGGTGCCATAACCGGTTTTTCCAGACATTGGAAAAAAGAAAGAGCCGCCCGCGAGGACGGCTCTTCTGTTTTACCGGAGCGGGACCGGTTTATTTCTTTTTCCTGATGAGTCCGAAGATGATTCCGGCGATGACTGCGACGGCGGCGACGATTCCGCCGATGACCACCGGGCTCATTCCACCTTCGGCGGTTTCCACGGCAGCTGCAGGTTCCGGCACCGCCGGTGTGTCGGCAGCGACGGCTTCATTGACGACGGCGGGTTCTTCGACCGGAACCGCTTCCAGGGCCACGGCAACGTTTGCATCGCTGCCGGACAGCGTGGAGGTTTTGGAAATAAAGCCATCTTTGCGGACTTCGACCGTGACCGGTTTTTCGACGAGCAGTTCAACCGGAGCCGTTCCGAGCAGTTTGCTGCCGGAGTAGACCTGCGCGCCGGCCGGCCGGCTGGCGACGGTAACGTAGGGCATGGCTTTGAGGTTTACGCTGACCTGTGCCGGAGAGTTCGGCGTCAGGGAAACTTTTTCGGCGTAGAACCGGTCGGCTTTGACTTCAAGATCGATTTTTTCGCCAACGGACAGTTTCGCGGAGCCGGTGCCGATGGTTTTGCCGGAACGCAGGATCTGCGCCGTGGCCGGGGTTGCGGATACGGTGATGACGGGGAAGGCTTGCAGCTCAGCAGAGACTTCATACGGCGGCGCGCCTTTGAGGGTGACGGTTTTGCTGAAGTAGCCGTCTTTGCGCAATTCGAAGGTGCGCGGGTTCAGGATTTCCTCGGTGATTGATCCGGCGCCGACTTTTTTCCCGTTTTCATAGATTTCGGCTCCGGCCGGTTTGGCGGAGAGGGTGACGATCGGACGGCGGTCCAGCGTGATGGCCAGCGGGTTGACGGTGTCGGCGCTGATGCTGATTTCGCGGTCATAATAGCCGTCGGCCTTGAGAGTATAGGTGCGCGAGCTGCTGAGCACAGGGATCTTGGCCGGCGTTTGACCGATCGGCGTGTCGCTGTCGGGCTGATAAATCTTTGCGACCGGTTCACTGGTCAGCTCGACCGGAACGGACTGAAGGCTGACGTTGACTTTCTTCTCCGTTTTGTAGTTCAGGCGGACGGCCTGATCAAAATAGCCTTCTTTACGGATGATGTACTGTCTGTCGGAATAGGCAACCGCAGTGTTGAACGGTGTGGCGCCCAGCCGGGTTTGCCCGGATGCATCGTAGACTTCCGCATCTTCCGGAGAGCTGTTGATGGTTACCGGTGCACAACTGCACAGCACGAGAACAAGACCCAGAAGAATCGAAAGACCAGCATACTTTTTCATCATCGCAGAACTCCTCATGAATTATTCATATGAACGTAACAGAGGTTTATACTGCAACGGCCGTTCACAAGTCAAAAGAAGAGGGAATCTTATTTACGGGCATTCCCTGCGGTTTTCGCCCGTTTACGCAGGTGGTTGGCGAACAGGGCCAGAATCATCAGGGCGCCGCCGCCGATCAGGCGCGGCCAGTCGGTCGTCTCTTTGAACACCAGCACCGAAACCAGGATCCCGAGAGGAATTTTCAGGTTGTTGAAGACGGCCAGCGTGCCGGGACTGACCTTTCGCGCGCCTTTGTTCCACAGGAAAAAGGCAAGCCCGGAGGCGATGGCGCCGAGATAGAGAAGAATGCCGGCCTGGTGCAGCGTGATGTGCAGTCCGTGCCAGCCGTTTCCGATGGAGAAGAGGGCGGCCGTCAGCGCCGCGCCGAGATAGAGCAGGCCGAAGACCTGCAGGTCGCCCTTCGGCTCCGGCAGACGGGCCATTGTGCGGCGGTAGAAAATCTGGCCGAACGCAAACGTCAGGTTGGCGGCCTGCATCAGCAGGAAGCCGGTCCAGATGTCGGGGGAACTGAGCTGATGATATTCGATCACCGCGCCGCCCGCGACGGCCAGCAGCACGGCGCTCAGTGAGAAGGGACAGATGCGCCGTTCGAACAGGTCGTTGATGATCGTCACATAAATCGGCGTCAGGACCGTGAAAAGGGCGACTTCGTAGGCCTGAAGATAACGGAAGGCGTGCATATAGGCGACATACATCAGCCCATACTGAATCGCGCCCGTTAGAAACAGGCGGGCCGCATCGGCTGCGCGCAGGGCGCGCGGCCGCAGGAACGGCGCGAACACGGCCAGCGCCACCGTCAGCCGGATGCAGGCGGCGACGGCGGACGGGATTCCTTCCAGGCCGCCCTTGATCAGCCCAAACGAAAAGGCCCAGACCAGTGAAGTAATCAGCAGGTGCAGCATCTTATTTCACGATCTGAAGAACGGATTTAAACGACGGGTCCTTTGCGTCGCCGAGCAGTTCGAACAGGATCATCTCCGTGCCCGTCAGGCAGGCGCCTTCCACTTCGAGCCGGCGCAGCGCCAGCGCCTTGTTGGCCGGATCGCGCGACGACACCGCGTCGGTTGCCACATGCACTTCATAGCCCGCGTCCATGAGGTCGAGCGCCGTCTGGTATACGCAGATATGCGTTTCAATTCCGCAGAGAATCACCTGCGTCCGCTTCAGCGCTTCCACCGCCTTGCAGAACGCCGGCTCACCGCAGCAGCTGAACGAATGCTTTGCAATCGCCTCGCCCTTCAGCAGCGGACGAAACTCCTCGCGGGTCGGGCCGAGCTTTTCCGGGATCTGCTCCGTCACCACCACCGGCATCTCCAGCGCATTCATGCCCTCCAGCAGTCGGCGCAGGTTTGTAAACAGGGCGTCGGAACCGTCGACCAGCTCCGCCAGCTTTCCCTGCACATCCACAAAAATCAAAACCGTGTTTTTTCGATCCAGCATCGGGAAATCCTCCGTAAATTCGCCGCATCCTGCCGGAAATTCCAATGGTTGGAAATTTTTATTGCTCATTTTTCCAATGTCTGGAAACTCGGCGCTATGAAAATTTTTCTCTTCGATATCGGCAACGTTCTGGTGGATTTCAACTTTCAGGTGATGACTGATCGAATCGCCGCCGACTCCGGCTGTGCGCCGGAACCGCTGACGCCTCACGATGTCGAAATGCACGACGCTGTCGAAAAGGGATGGATCACCGATCAGCAGTGGGTCGATTACCTCAACGAAGCCCGTGGGCTCTCCTGGACCGTCGGGGATCTGATCAGCGTCTGGCAGCAGATGTTCACCGTTAACCCCGTTGGACGGAAACTCTTCCTCGACTCCATTGCGCGCGGCATTCCGGTCTACACGCTCAGCAACATCGCCAAGCACCACATCGACGCCATTGAACGCAACACGCCCGGCTTTTTTGGCGGCGCCACCGGGCTGTTCCTTTCCTATCAGATGGGCTGCCGTAAACCCGACCCGGCCATTTATTTCCAAACATTGGAAAAACTCGGCGTGGAAGGCAGGCAGTGCCTCTTTATCGACGACCGCCCCGAAAACATTGACGCCGCCCGCGCCGCCGGCATCCACGCCCACCAGTTCATTCCCGAAAACCACGCCGTCGTCCACGACGAGGTGCTGAAGTTTTTCGGATAGGAACCCATTATCCTTCGGCATCTGCCTGAACGCCGGATCATTGCCAGACATTGGAAAAATCTGCGTTATCTGCGGTTTCCAGGCTTTGGGAGAATCGATACATTCCGACGGTGCGGTTGCGAAAGGAGATACGATGATTTCGGATATTCAGGGTTGGGTGGATGGTTATCTTCGGGCGGTGAAGAATCGGTTCGGCAGTCGGCTTGTCTTCGTCGGTTTGCAGGGCAGTTACGGTCGCGATGAAGCCTCCGGGAGCAGCGATATCGACATGGTCCTGATTCTGGATGAAGTGGCGATGCCTGATTTGAAGGCCTATGACGAGGCGATATCCAAACTCCCGGATCGGGAAAAAATCTGCGGGTTCATCTCCGGCCGGCGCGAACTCTCGGCGTGGAATAAATCCGAGCTGTTTCAGTTTTATTACGACACGGTTCCAGTCTTTGGAAATATTGATTTTCTGCTTCCGACAATCACGAAGCGGGATGTGCAGCGGGCGGTCCTGTCGGGAGCCTGCAGTCTCTATCACCTGTGCGGGCATAATGCGGTGCATGAGAAGGATTCTGGAATTCTAAGATCCCTTTGCAAATCGGCGGTGTTTGTCATACAGGCAATTCATTATGACCGGGCCGGGGTGTACGTTAGAAAGCACAAAGACCTTTTTCCGGTGCTGTCCCCGGATGAACAGCGGATCATGCGGGCATGCGCTGGTCTGAAAACCCGAACCTCAGTTTCAACTGCGGATTTTGACCAGATCTCGGATCTGCTGTTTCAGTGGGCCGGCCGGTTGATCCGGAAATACGGTCCCGACCTGAACTGACGGCTGGTAATTGATCTGTCAAAACCTCGTATTTTTCCACTTTTGTCAGTGCATGATGATTCCGTGGAAATAATTGTCATGTTTTTCGATATCCCGTTTTGAATGAGTAGGTAACGCTTTTTCATGAAGGGGTATTCTGTGAAGTTGTTACAATTTTTTCCTGCGTTTGTTAGGCGGGAATGAGTCTGTGTTTCCGGCTGATTTAATATGTTAGTTGTTTTTTACCAATGGCTTGTACGGAAGTGTTTTCGTAGAGGATATAAACGGCACGGTTGTTGCAATAACCGCGGATAACTTTTCCGACCGGACCAACCGGAGGGCAACGAAATGACACATTCGATGACTTCAGCTTTCAAAAGCAGGGTTCTCGTTGGGGAAGACAGTGAAATCAAGGAACTTTTCCAAGGTTTGGAAAACCTTCGCAGGGACGATTGTGATTGTTGCGGCCGGACTGACCGGTACCGCCGATGAAAACGACCAGTACTGGATGACCGGCAGTCTGAGCGGTAAATTGACGGATAAAATTACAGTCAAAATTGCCGGGCAGACCCGGTTCAAGGACGAGACTCATTATTATCGTCATACCGACTTCGGTCTGTCGTTTAAGCTCGGAAAAGGCTGGAGCATCAGCCCGACCTTCCGGGATGTTGAGCAGAAGACAGGCGGCTCGGACAATTGGAAATCGCAGAGCGGATATATTCTGGATTTTTCCAATAAGTACAAAGTCAATGCGATTGGGATGGCCCTTTCCTCTCGGTTCCGGTTCTGCAATTTCGACAACAACTATAACGATGATTCGAGCACGGATTTCCGCCCGAAATTCACCGTTTCATCGGCGAAGGGATACACCTCGTGGAAGCTGACTCCTTATATTGCGGACGAGATCATGTATAAGTTTGATGAAACCGGAAAAAACGAAGGGTTGTATCGAAACCGCGTGTCGGTCGGCATGAAGTTCAGCCCGATCAAAAACCTGAGTCTGGATCTGTCGATTATGAACGAACAGACGGAAAGCAAAAGCAACAGCCAGTGGGCCGAAAACTGGAACACCTGCCTGTCGGCCGGATACAAATTCTAAGAGGAGTCTGAATTATGAAAAAAATATACCGATTCATTTTCGCGGCGGTCTTTCTGTCGCTGCTGGCCGTGCGTGCGGAGCTGACGGTTTTTGCGGCGGCGAGCACGACGGATATCATGAAGGAAATGGCCGCTGCGTTTAAGGCGCAGGGCGGCGGCGACATTCGTTTTAACTTTGCATCTTCCGGTGCGCTGGCCCGTCAGATCGAAGCCGGTGCCCCGGCGGACTTCTTTATTTCCGCCAATGTGAAGTGGATGGACTACCTGCAGGAAAAGGGCCTGATCGATGTGCCGACGCGGGTGGATGTGGTGCGCAATGCGCTGGTGCTGGCCGTGCCGGATGACAGTTCTATGACGTTTGCAGGATTTCCCGGCAACCTCAAGGGAATGCTGGCGGTCGGCGATCCGCAGAGCGTGCCGGCCGGAACCTATGCGGATGCCGCGCTGAAGAAGCTCGGCTGGTTCGACACAGTGAAGAGTCACCTGGTGAAGGGCAGCAGTGTACGGACGGTTCTGATGTATATCGAGCGCGCGGAAGTGGACGCCGGGATCGTTTATATGACGGATGCGATGCAGTCGGATAAAGTGAAGGTGATTGGAGAATTCCCCGGGGATTCCCACCCGCCCGTGATTTATCCCGCGGCCTGCATGAAAGGCTCCGGCGGCGGGGCGAACGCGTTCCTCGCGTTTATTCAGACGCCGGAAATGAAGGCGGTCTGGAAAAAGTACGGCTTTACGCCGGTGGAATAGTACAGGAAGGACTGGGGGATGAACGGTTTGACACCGGCTGAATGGCAGGCGACGTGGCTGTCGCTGAAGGTGGCTCTCGGTGTGGCGCTGGCGACAGCGCCCCCGGCAATTCTCTTCGGCTGGCTGCTCGCCCGGCGGCAGTTCCGCGGCAAGGTGATTCTGGAGAGCCTGATTCACGCGCCGCTGGTGATGCCGCCGGTGGTGACCGGTTATCTGCTGCTGATTTTTTTCGGCCGGAACGGAATCGGCGGGAAGCTGCTGCAGGAATGGTTCGGCCTGAGGCTGGTGTTTACGGTGCAGGGCGCGGTGCTGGCCTCGGCGATTATGGCGCTGCCGCTGGCGGTGCGGTCGGTGCGGCTGGCGATCGAGCTGGTGGACGGCCGCCTCGAGGAGGCGGCCCGCACGCTCGGGTTCGGTCCGCTGCGGGTTTTTTCCCGGATCACACTGCCGCTGGCGTGGCCGGGAATTCTTGGCGGCATTCTGCTGGCGTTTGCGCGCAGCCTGGGGGAATTCGGCGCGACGATTACGTTCGCGGGCAACGTGGAGGGCGTGACGCAGACGCTGCCGCTGGCAATCTACTCGGCACTGCAGATTCCCGGCGAGGAAACTGCCGCGATGCGGCTGGTGATCTGTTCACTGATTCTCTGCTTTGTGTCGCTGATTGCTGCGGAAGGGTTTGCCCGCTGGAGCCGAAGGAAACTGAATGATGAAACTGGACGTTAATATCCGGGTAACGCAGGGCCGGTTCGTTCTGAACGCAGCGTTCCGTTCGAGTGACGATGCCTTCGGAATTTTCGGCCCGTCGGGCTGCGGGAAGAGCACGCTGTTCCGCGCGCTGTCCGGGCTGGTAAAGCCGGATGCGGGATCGATTCAGCTGAACGGTGAGACGCTGTTCGATTCGGACCGGAAGGTTTTTGTGCCGCCGCATAAACGGGGCATCGGCCTGGTGTTTCAGGACGCCCGGCTGTTTCCGCACTGGACGGTCGAGGAAAACCTGCGCGCCGGCGAACAGATCCGCCGGCATCGCGGGCCGCGCCCGTTCAGCTTCGACGATATCGTCGGCCTGCTGGCGATCGACCGGCTGATCGGTCGGTCGGTCAATCAGCTCTCCGGCGGCGAGAAGCAGCGGGTTGCGCTGGGCCGCGCGCTGCTGTCGAACCCGCGGTTGCTGCTGATGGACGAGCCGGTGACGGGGCTGGACGTGTCGCTGAAGGCGCAGATCCTGCCGTTTCTTTCGGAGGTTCATCGCGCATTGAAGATTCCGACGGTGCTGATCAGCCATGACCTGAACGAGATTCTCCAGCTGACGGACCGGATTCTGCTGATTCGGCAGGGCGAGATTCTCGGCAGCGGACCGCTCGGCACGCTGGTGCAGAATCCGGAGATGCTCCGAGCGCTGAAGGGGACGGAGCTGACGAATGTACTGCGGACCCGCGTGAAGGACCATGACGTTTCCAAGGGAGTGACCCTTCTGGAGGTTCCCGGAGCGGAGGATATGCCGCCGGTTGTGATGGAACTGCTGAATGACCAGCTGAGTCCCGGCAACGACGTGACGATCGGAATCTGCGCAAGCCAGATTGCGCTGGCGCCGCAGCGGATCGAGGCGATTTCGATGCGCAACCAGTTCCCGGCCCGTGTCGCAAAGATCGTGCATACGTCGGATCGATCGCTTTGTTGTCTGGAGACCGCGGCCGGACCGATGTTCGCCGAAATTACCCCCGGTACGGAACAGGATATGAATTTAAAGGAAGGTGCGGAGGTCTGGGGACTCTTCAAGAGCCGCGCCGTAAAACCGATTGGAGTTGCATTGTGAAAACCCTATTGAAACGAATAGTCAAAACGGGCGTGATCTGCGCGCTTGGATGGATGGTGGCTGCATGCGGAAAGAAAGAGGGAGATGAAATTCCGGCGCTGACGGTGTATGCTGCAGCCGGCACCGCGCCGGCAATGAAGGAAATCGGCCGGGCGTTTACAGAAAAGACCGGAGTGCCGGTGGTGTTTAATTTCGCGAATGCCGGAGCGCTGGCCAAGCAGATCTGTGCCGGCGGCGATGCGAATATCTTTTTCTCTGCGAATGAAAAGTGGATGGATTATGTTGAGAAGGCCGGAAAGACTGATCCCGCGACCCGCGACATCCTGCTGCAGGACACCATGGTGATCATTGTGCCGAAGGGGAAAAGTCTGGATGTGGACTTTACGAAGCCGCGCGGCGATCAGCAGTTTCCGGGGCGGTTTTCGATCGGCGACCAGTCTACGCCGCTCGGGATCTACGCCAGGCAGGCCTTTATGAAACTTGGCTGGTGGGATGCGCTCCAGGCTCAGCTGTCGGTGGCGGACGTGATTTCAAAAGTGCTCAACTATGTGGTGCTGGATGAAGCGGATGCGGGGGTGGTGTTCCGTTCCGTGGCCGTGTCGGCTGGCGACAAGGTCGATATCGTCGGCGAAATGCCGACGGATCTGCACGCGCCCATCCGCTTTCCGATTGCGGCCTGTACGCTGCCGCATCTTTATACCGATGATTTTCTCCGGTTCGTGAAAGGACCGGACGCCGAAGCGAGTTTCAGGAAATACGGATGGATTCTCTATAAAGGAGAATAATCATGCGTGCGCTGAAGACGGCTTTGCATGACCTTGCCGAAGACTGCGCTCTGCTGGATGATCCGGTTTTGATCGAATGTTCGGCGCTCAGTGTGGAAGAGGCGCTCGGCCGTCCGGTCGAGCAGGATTATCCGATTCAGCGCGGCAGGGAAGTGATGATCCAGGCGGTTTTTCGTGAATCGGTCGGACAGGCTTTTTCGCGGGAAACCGTTTGCCGGACCTTCAGTCTGCGCGAGGTCCTGGCCCTGCCGATGAAGTCGGACTGGCAGCGCGCTGTATTGACGGCATCGGCCAACGCGGTTTTTGCCGAAGCGGGACTGATTGACCGGACGGTTCACTGCAAAGGACAGGGGCCGGCTGAATGTGCGCGCTGCCTCCATGAAATCACCCAAAACGAAAAAGTGGCACTGTTCGGCCTTCAGCCTCGTTTTCTCGAAGAGCTGAAGCGGCTGCGGGAGGTGCGCTGTGTGGATATTGATCCGGATCTGATCGGGACCTCGTCTTCCGGAGTCATTATTGAGCTGCCGGAGAAGACAGACGAGCTGATGAAATGGGCGGACCGCCTGCTCGTCACCGGTTCGGCGACTGTAAACAACACCTTTGGCCGGTTTCTCGAAGCCAGAAAGCCGTTGCACGTGTTTGGAACAACTGGTGCGGCTATGGCGTATGTGCTTGGACTACAGCGGTGTTGCAAGGCAGATGCCATTGCCGGTGACGCAGAAAGTCATTGATCGTTAAATTTAAAACAAAATTGTTGTTAAAATAATGTTTGAGACAAAAAAGTACTTAAACATGAGTTGAGATCAAAAATGTAATAATTAAATATTTTTATTAACAATTTATAATAAACAACTTATGAAAATATTTAGTTTTTAGGCATGCGTATTGCTAATTGGGTGACATGGTTTTTGCAGAAGAGGCTCTGCAGGTTAGGTAAGGAAGGAAAGGGAGGTAAAATGAAGAAGGTAATGTTAACTCTTGCGGCACTGGCCGCAGTGGCCTGTCTGGCGCTGCCGGTGCATGCGGAAGATGTTGCGACCGACGCAGTGATCGCCGATGACACCGGCTATGCAATAGACAATCTGTTTCTGTTCATAGGTGCGGTGCTCGTGATTTTCATGCAGCCGGGTTTTGCAATGGTGGAAACCGGGTTCAATGCGGCGAAGAATGCCGTGAACATTCTGTTCAAGAATGTGATGGACCTGTGTATCGGTGCGCTGCTGTATTTCATGTTTGGATACGGCATGATGTACCCGGGCGATGCGTGGGTGATTCCCGGAATTTTCGGGTTCGCTCAGATGGGAATCGGTGGGATCGGCAGCGATGTGGCGGCGGGTTCTCTGACTCCGCAGTGTGATTTTCTGTTCCAGGTGGCTTTTGCCGCGACTGCCGCGACGATTGTGTCCGGCGCCGTTGCCGGCCGTCTGAAATTCTCGGCGTACCTGATCTACAGTGCCGTGATCACCGGCCTGATCTATCCGATCAGCGGTTCCTGGAAATGGGGCGGCGGCTGGCTGGATGCCATGGGCTTCTACGACTTCGCCGGTTCGCTGGTCGTGCATGCCGTTGGTGGGTTCGCCGGTCTGGCCGGTGCGATTATGCTTGGCCCGCGGATTGGTAAATTCGGTGTGGACGGCAAACCGAAAGCGATGCCCGGCCACAACCTGCCGATTGCAGCTCTCGGTGTATTCATCCTGTGGGTGGGTTGGTACGGATTCAACCCGGCTTCCCAGCTGGCGATTGTCGGTGCGGATAACACCAATGCGGTGATGCTGATTGCGGTGAACACCACGCTGGCCGCTGCTGCCGGTGGAATCCTCGCGATGCTCACGACCTGGGTGATTCACAAGAAACCGGATCTCACGATGGCCCTGAACGGAATCCTTGCCGGTCTGGTCGGTATCACCGCCAACTGCGACTCCGTCACCAACGTTGAAGCGATCATCATCGGTGTGGTTGCCGGCGTTCTGGTCACCCTCGGTGTTAAACTGCTCGATGCTCTGAGAATCGACGACCCGGTCGGTGCATGGCCCGTACACGGACTCTGCGGGGTCTGGGGCGGCCTGGCCACCTGGATCTTCGGCGGACATCCGATGATTGCCCAGATTACCGGTTCAATCGTCATTCCGCTCTGGTCGTTTGCAACCATGCTGCTTCTCTTCTTCATCCTGAAGAAATGCAACGCCCTGCGCGTATCGGCGGAAGAAGAAATCCGCGGTCTGGACATCGGCGAACACGGCGAAGAGGCCTACAACGGCTTCCAGCTCTGGACGACTCAGTAATTCGAACCCGTAAAAATCCAGAGGAGAAACAACAATGAAACTGATTATCGCATACATTCAGCCTGACAAACTCACCGCGGTGAAACAGGCGCTGTACGAAAAAGAAGTGTTCAAAATGTCGGTGACCAACGCTCTGGGCTGCGGTCAGCAGAAGGGCTATCACGAAACATACCGCGGCGCGGATGTTGAAGTGAACCTTCTGAAAAAGGTGCGCATTGAAATTGCCGTCAACTCCGAGTTCGTGGAACCGACCGTTGAGGCAATCATCAAAGGTGCCCGTACCGGTAAGATCGGCGATGGAAAAATCTTCATCCAGAGTCTGGAAGAATGCATCCGCATCCGGACAGGCGAAAAAGGTGCAGAGGCCATTGGCTGAGGATTGAAAAGAGGATGCGTCCGTGCGGCTCGCACGGGGAATGGAGCCGGCGGACGTATCCATTTTGCAATCAGAAACAAAGCAAGGAGAATAGAGAAAATGAAGAAAGCAATTGTGATGATGATGGCTGCATCTGCCGTATCTGTGATGGCGGCGAGCGTTGACACAGATATTGGCATTTACTCCAAGTACATCTGGCGCGGTATGTGTCTGGACGACCAGCCTGTGGCGCAGGGTGGCATTACTGTGACGCACGAAAGCGGTGTCTACGCCAATGTGTGGGGAAATTATTCCCTCAGCGATGACTATACCGGCGTAGATGGTCTGAATGAAGTGGACTATACGGTTGGTTATTCGGGAACTTTTGATGTAATCGACTATGATCTTGGTTACATCTATTACTCGTTTCCGAACACCAGCCTTGAAAGCACCAGTGAAATCTATGCCGGTCTTGCGCTGAACAACCTGCCAATCACTCCGTCCGTTTATGCATATTATGACATCGACGAAGCTGACAGCCTCTACGTTGTTGCAGACCTGAATTACGGTATGGATCTGAGTGATGCGCTGAGTGCGGAAGTTGGCGCTTCATTGGCCTGGGCCGACGACAACTTCAACGACTTCTATTATGGAGGACGTTCAAGCAGTTCGCTCTCTGACATGACGGTGTATGCCGGGTTAAGCTATGCACTCAGTGACAGTCTCTCCCTTGGGGCTTCGCTGACCTACAGCTTCTTTCCGGACAGCGCGGCCAGCGATGCAGCTGAAGCAACTTACGCAAATGAAGAAGAAAACCTCTTCGGAGGCGTGAGTCTTGCTTACAGTTTCTAAGCTGATTGTTTAAAATTTCTAATTTCCCGGTTCCTCCGGTTAGTTAGAACAACCCCAGCCCCTGCTCCTTGCGGAGCAGGGGCGCCTTCTTTTCTGGAATGGTCGCTCGCGGCCGCTTCATTGGCGTCATTGGAAACGTCAGGGATAAAACACGGTTCCCGGCTAGGAAGTTTCCAGGGATTGGAAAATATCAGACCGTTTTTTCCAGAGTTTGGAAATTATGGTGATTCACCCTGAACTGCCGCGGGGTCTGTCCGGTAATTCTGCGGAACTGGCGGGTGAAATAGTTACTGTCGGTGAATCCGCACTCGAAAGCAATATCGGTGATAGATCGGCTGCTGTGGTGCAGCAGTTCTGCCGCCTTCTGGATACGGATGTGCAGCAGATAGTCAATGGGCGACTGGCCCAGACACTCCTGGAAAATCCGCTGGAAATGGCGCTTTGACAGATGGGCGGTTCGGGCCAAATCGTCGAGCGTGATTTTTTCCGCGAAGCCCGTTTCGATGCGGGCGATGGCATCGCCGAGCCGCAGCAGATCGATCGACTCAGCCTCCGGTTTTTCGGACCAGCAGCGTGAAAGAAAAACCGCCAGCTGCATGAACAGGCCGCGCGCCATCATCCGGTAGCCGGGACTGCGGGTTTCGATTTCGCGGTGAAGGTCGTGGAGCAGTTCGTTGGCACGATTGAGCTGCCGTTCAGACAGGTGCAGACGACTGTTGAATTTCTGCTGGGTGCGCAGCATCGGTTCGAGAGCAAACAGGGCGTGGAACCCGGGCAGGGCACGAATATCCCATCGGTCCATCTGCAAGGTCTTCGAATCGAATAGAATATTGGCCAGCGCCAGTTCACACATGTCCAGATACTGATGTTCGTGGAGGCCGGAAACCACAAAAACATCGCCGCTTCGCACCGGGAACGGCTGGCCGTCCACCACATGAACGGCCGTGCCGCGCAGAATAATTACCAGCTCATCAAAGCCGTGCGTATGCAGGGGAAATTCCGGGTGCGGATCGCGGATGTGCACCTGCAGCGGCAGCGCCGGATCTTCGAAATAATCCTGCTTGCGGAGTTTTTCTGTCATGGCGCGATCGTGCTGAATAAAACCTGGATCGTCAAGGCGGCTTCAGGCGGATGGTTCCGGGAAACATTATGTTCCTCCGGCTGTGTCATCGATTCGCCTTGGGGAAAAGTGTCATTTTTTTCAAAAGTTCGGTCATAGCCAGATGACGTATTATTTTTGATATTAAACAGGTTCAATGTTTTGGCGTCACTCGTGAGTGAAAGGAAGGTATATGTCGAGAACTCAGTCAATTAGAACGATGATCTGTATGGCATTGGTGGTTTTGAGTGGATTGATCCAAGGTGCGGATGCTGCGGTATTGGAATGGAAGACCGCAACTCCGGATGGTGACTGGGAAACTCCCTCAAACTGGACTGTTGGCGCAAAACCTTCCAGCTCTGTACCCGGACGGGACGATATCGTCCTGATACGCGGGCGATCCGTTGTGATTCATATGCCCTGCATTACAAAAAGGGTTGATGAAATAAAATATCTGGGGATGAACTGGAATAAGGATACGGAAGCAACAGCCTCGCTGACGCTGGATGGGCCAATGGCGTTCCTGAAAGTCAGAGGCGGAACGTATCTTAACCGTTCGACTGCAGGGCATAATTCCAATACGGATGCGGCGATCAATATTCTGAATGGGGCTGTTTTCCAAACGACGGCGCTGCGAATGAGCACCCAGGCTGTCAACCGGGTTTCGATTCATATCGGCGCAGACAGTGAATTGAGAGTCTGGCATCCGATGGCCTCGACTGCAGATATTGTGGACTGGGGGAACGGTGACCATGTTATGCATTTTGAAGGTCCCGGCGCCTCCTTTTCAATGACCGGTCCCGGTGACCAGACGGATGTGATCAGGCAGTGGATGGATCGCGGACTTCTTGTCCGGAACACTGAAACAACAGGCGATTTGAACATCACCTACGACCCGCAGAAAAAACTTACCACCGTTGTTGCATCGCCGAAAATTACCGCGGAATAACGCGCGCGCCGGCGATTGTTTTTTGCGGTGATACGCTGCCCGCTTAACGAGGGGCATAAGAACGAAAGGACTTTATTGTGCAAAAACATGTGCTGAAAATTGTAATCTGCGCGCTGATGTTTGCCTGTCAGGCGACTCTCGCAACAGATGTCGCCACCTGGAAAAAAGCTACCCCGGACGGTGACTGGGGAACGGCATCCAACTGGTACGACGGGATTGTTCCCGGTTCCACTTATACGGTTACCATCTGGGGTAAAGCGGTCATTACTCATATGCCTGAGATTAATTACGATGCGGGGCTAATAAGTGCTTTGGGATTGAACTGGAATTTTGATACCAACCAGACGGCTAAATTGACGTTGACCGGATCTTCTGCATTTTTAAAGGTAACGGCGGGAACTTATCTGAACCGGTCCAGCGGATCCTCAATATCCACAAATGGTCTTAGCGCTGAAATCGATATTCTTGACGGCGCGATCTTTCAAACAGTTACATTGAGAATGGGCTCCGGTGCAGATAACAGTATTGCTATTAATATCGGGGCCGACAGTGAACTGCGGGTCTGGCACCCGATTGCATCAACTGCAGATATTCTGGATTGGGGCAGCGGAAACCACACCATTAATCTGATTGGAGCAAATGCGTCATTTTCAATAACCGGACCCTCTGATCAGACGGCAATCATTCAAAACTGGATTGATTCCGGATATATTACACGGAATTCTGCGGTACTGGGCGGGTTTAATCTTACCTATGACGCCACGCGAAAATTAACCACGGTTGTCGGGATACCCAAAACACTGAAACTCATTGTGGTTTCAGGAGTTTCAGCTCCGTAATTTTTGAACTGGTGAAATAATCGTGCCCGTAAAGAGGAGCTCCTGAGTGAACAAACCGATTGTTATGATGACGGCGGGACTGTGCCTGGCAGAGACCGGCCATGCCGACGACCGCAAACCGAACATTGTTTTTATTCTTGCTGATGACCTTGGCTGGGCTGATACGCAGCTTTATGGAGCAACATCATTTTATCAAACACCGAATATTCTGCGGCTGGCACAGCGGGGACTGGTTTTCACCCGGGCTTATTCCGCCAATCCGCTTTGTTCGCCGACTCGGTTCAGCATTATGACCGGTATCAACCCTGCCCGAAGCGGATTCACTTCAGCGGCCGGACACATTGAAGGTGCTATGCTGAAAAAGGCAATCAATCCGACGGGAAGCTCATGGAAAAAGACCGGGGAGGTTACCCAGGTAACCCGTATGGATCCAGAATATGTCACGCTGGCTGAGGCGTTGAAAGCTGCCGGATATGCCACCGCCCATTTCGGGAAATGGCATCTTGGATTTAACCGGACGGGTCACCCGGAAGATCATTATGAACCGATGGATCGCGGATTTGATGTGGATATTCCGCATGTGCCGAGTGTTCCCGGACCCAGAGGCGGCTATGCCGCTCATCTATCAAAGTTTCCGGAGATGGGCTGCTGGAAGCCCGCATCGCCGGAAGACAATGTGGAGGATTTTATCTGCGATGAAGCGGTTAAATATATGCAGCAGCACCGCGATGAACCGTTCTTCCTGAACTACTGGGCGTTCTCCGTGCATGCGCCGTTTGACAGCAAACCTGAACTGGTCGAGAAATATACAGAACGGCTGAACGCCTCCGGTCCGCAGCGCTATCCCGTTTACGCCGCCATGGTTGAGGTCTTTGACTCAGCGGTGGGACGGCTGCTGGATGAGATTGACCGGCTTGGCCTTGCGGACAACACCATTATCGTTTTTTATTCGGACAATGGCGGCGTGATGTATGAAAAACGGGATGGCGTCGTTGTCACTAGCAATGCGCCGCTGCGCGGCGGGAAGGCCACGATCTACGAGGGTGGATCCCATGTTCCTGCGGTTGTTGTCTGGCCGGGAAAAATCAGTCCCGGCAGTGTTTCAGATGCTCTGATTTCCAGCACGGACTGGTTCCCGACACTGCTGGATATGGTGAACATCACTCCTCCTGAAACGGTCCGGTTCGATGGTATTGATCAGGTCCCGTCTTTATTAGGAAAAGATGCGCCGCGCAAACAGCTGCTGTGTCATTTCCCGCATTATTTTCCGACCGTTCCCAATGAGCCGGCGGCCTATCTGATCGATGGGGATTGGAAGCTGATCCGCTATTACTGCAAGGCGGAAGATCAGACGGATGTTTTTGAACTTTATAATCTAAAAGAAGATCCGTCGGAGTCGCATGATCTGGCGAAACAGTTCCCCGAACGGTTAGATCAGATGAAGGCTGCGCTGGCTGACGAGCTGGCGGCAAAGGAAGCGGCGGTGCCGGTGCCGAACCCGGATTACAATCCTTCAACGCCGAAACCCGGTTTGCTGCTCGAAAAAGCAGCTTTGTCTGAACCGACTTCTGCCCGGCAGCTTTTCCATGACACATTCAACGGGCCGGCAGGTTCGGAAGTTCTCGGAAGCGCTCCTGACGGACTGGCCTCATCACTTGCCGGGCGGGTCTGGAGTGGATCGGGTAGTTTTGTACGAGACGGTTCAGGGAATGTGGAAAGCCGGTCTCTGAGTTCTTATCAGTCAATCGGATTCGATATTTCAGGTTCATATACAGCTGCAGATACGCTGCGTCTTACGGTTGTACTGTCGAACGACGAAGATAACTGGGCAGGGATCGGGTTTGCCCGGTCCGGCGCTGCAAACAGCATGGATCATAATTCCGGCTGGGTAAATATTTTCGGCGATCGCCATGAACCTGCCGGGGCGGGGAAAATCTGGGCGGGGCCCGGAGCCAAGGGCCGCATGGCTCGATTGAGTTCCGGACTTTGGAAATCCGGCACAGCCAACACCGTGGTGCTGGAATACAGTCTGAAGGATGATGGCGACGGCAATGGCAATATTAAAGTTTACATCAACGGAACGCTGTCCGGCGCATTGGCAGATACATCATCCGTTGGAATGCCCGACTGTGTGATTTTGAGTTTTAACAATACGGGCGGTGCTGCAAAGGGCGGGCAGTTTTTTGGAGAAGTGACACTGGAAACAATTCCTGCTCAGGAAAAACGCATGGCTGACCATGAGTCCAAAGCTCAGATGTAAGAAAACGAAGGAACAAATTCTTCATTAGTACAATTCAGATTGGTCGGAAAAGTCATTTTTTTGTGCTGCTTCAGTCATTGTCGTTTCAGTGAGTGCTTTTTATTCTGAATCTGTTTGAGGTAGGGGAATTCATAAGACGAAAAGGAGAAAGTATGAGAAATAAAAGAATGCAAGTGCTGTTAGGTATAACTGCTGTGAGTTTTTTCAGTATGTTTGCTCAGACTGTTTCTGCGGCTGCGATCTCGTGGAAAATCGCGACTCCCAACAGTGATTGGGGGACGGCATCCAACTGGGCCGAAGGGGCTGTTCCCGGTTCAAATGATACGGTCACCATCTGGGGGAAGGCCGTTGTTACGTATATGCCCGAAATTACCAATAATGTTGGGAGTGTTGCGTATTTGGGATTGAACTGGAATCAGGATACTAATCAGACTGTGAAGCTCACGCTGACCGGGGCGGATGCATTTTTAAAAGTGTCTACAGGAACGTATGTAAATCGATCTACGGCTTCTACGAATGCGCTAGATGGGATCAGCTCCGAGATCAATATTTACGATGGAGCGATTTTTCAAACAACTCGATTTAGAATGGGTTCCGGTTCTGATAACAGTATTGCAATTAATGTCGGCGCCGACAGCGAACTTCGAGTCTGGAATCCTATTGCATCAACGGCGGATATTGTAGATTGGGGAATTGGAGATCATACCATTAACCTGCTGGGTGTCGGAGCGACATTTTCGATGACCGGTCCCGGAGATCAGAGCACTTTGATGCAGAGCTGGATTGATGACGGATACATTACACGGGACACGGAAACCACCACGGGGTACAGTTTCAGTTTTGATTCAACCAAAAATCTCACCACACTGACAGCGGTTCCTGAACCGACAACTGTTGGACTGTTCGGCGTATCGCTGTGCGGTATGTTTCTTCTCAGAAAGAGACTCTTTTAGACCTGAACGGCGATAAAGATATCTTGTGACGTGTAAAAAGAGCCCCGGCCTTCCAGAAGGCCGGGGTTTTAGGTTTGTATTGTAAAATCCGATCGGGTTTTTTAAACTTTCCGAAATTTGACTCCATTATTCTATGCTAAAATACATGAGCAGCGGAGAACGGCAGTTCAGCGAGTATCCCAAAGTGGGGTACTGCAGAAAACTGGTTGAGTTTATGGTTGTGCTGCGCGGTACGGCGCGTCCCATCGTTTCGGGTAAGGTTCTTTCACCGTTGCGTGCACCCTGCATCTGGGTTCATGGACCGGAATCGGTCCATGTATGGACCGATGATCCGGGAAAAACGTCAGACATTCTTGTATTTCATTTTCAGGAGGTTCGGCCGGTACTTCTTCGTGTTTTGTCCGATCGGGGGCGCATTGCACGGATGTTAACAGGACACGAAGTTCGGACACTGCAGAAGATGTACAGTACATTGCTTCCGTTTGCCCAGCATATCAACGGGCTTTCCCTGCCGATGATGGACAAGATTCAGGCAGAGCTGACGTTGTTGGCTCTGGACGGGATTCCGCTGAATCAGCTGACCTGTGTGGACGGCCAGGCCGAAATGAAAGTGAATCAGGCGCTCGCCTGGTACCGGGAGCATCTGAGGGAAAAACCGTCCCAGCAGGAAGTTGCTGCGGCGGTATTTGTATCACCGGCCCATTTGCGGCACCTGTTTCAGCGGGTTGCCCGGCGGTCTCCCGGGCAGTTGCTGCGCGAGATTCAGATGGAAGAAGCCATGTCATGCGTACAGGCGGGGAATATGACCGTTTCGGAAATCTCGGACTATCTGGGGTTCAGTGAACCCTCGGCATTTAACCGGGCTTTTTATCAGTACCACGGAATCCGTCCCGGACAGTGCCGAAAAGGATAAGAGGTCCCGCGGAAAAAGCCGGATCTGCGCCTGATTTTCATAGATCTTTCCGTCTTCTGAGAATACGCGTTTCGGTCAATTTTATATCATCAACGGTCATTCATTTAGCGAGGGAATGAACTTACAGTATGTCTATGAGCACCCGGTATGCATGCGACATAGAATGCTAGAAATGGCCCAGACGCTGCATCCGGGAAACGGGACGAAACGACGGGAATCACATAATGGTTAAAACGGTAATTTCACGGATCTTCAGCATTTTGGCATTTGGGGTATTGGCGTCGGCAGTCATCAAGGCAGAGGCGGCGTTACCTGATCCTACAGTTTCGGGACAGGCAGACATCGTCTACGATTTCATGAAGTCATTCGGAAAGGCTGTTCCGTATGATGCACTGGTCGCCACGCTCGATCCCGGTGAAAAACTGGGGAATGTTCCCAATATTTATCATCATCCCGGGAGCGGAACCTCCACACTGACCTTCTCGCATATTGCCTTGCCGGAAGTCTCTGAAAACGGGCGGCTGGTTTTTGCCTTTTCTGCCTGGAGCGATCGTCCGGTCGACATCATTCCGATGATCAACAAGACCCCGGTGGCATACATTCCCTTCAATCTGCAGAAGGTGCCGCGCGATCCTTCGCCGGGGTGGGATAACTGTGTGGTGGACATCAGCCGATTTGCCGGACAGCAGGTGGATTTCGCATTAGGACTTCGCAACCATGTTCAGTATCGCTGGGCCCATCCGCGGATTTATGCGCTGGATGGGAATCTGCTTTCCAACCCCACGCTGGAGGCTGGATCCGATCAGCCCATCCGGAACTGGAATGTAATCAAATCGGGACCGGATCCGAAAATTACTCACGACCGCGACGGAATGCAGATTCAGGTTTCTTCCGGAGAGACCCGATTGCTGTCGGAAAGCGTTCCGGTTTCCGGAGACCGCTCTCTGGTTTTTTACCGATATCGTGTCCCGGATCAGTCCTCGGGCAGTTCAGTTCGTTTCCGCCTGTTATTGATGCCCGATTCGCAGGCAGCTGCACCTGTAAAGACATTTGAAGGAGACATCCCGGTCAGCTTGCGTAATGGAAAATGGCAGGAAGGGTATATTGAAGCAGAGATTCCTCCTGAAGCGAAATTCATGCGGTTCGAGGCGGCACTGTCTCCCAAAAAGGACCAGAGCGATACGCTGGTGCTGGAGCGAGTCCAACTGGTGAATGTCGCCCCGAAACTGAGCATCAAAGATGTTTCCTGCTCCATGGTACTGCCGGAAGTCGGAGAACCGTTTGATGTCAAAGCGGTCATTCATCATGACGGCGGCAGCTCCATTCGTGCCGGCCAGCATGTCGGGATCACGCTGGATCTTCCGGAAGGCCTGGTTCTGAGCGGCGGAAAACAGTTCGCTGCACAGACCGTTGCATCCCTTGCTGAAAACGAGGATTCGGAATTCCATTGGACGGTTTCTGGAATTCGGGAGCAGGTTGCACGCATGGGCTTTCGTCTGACCGGTGAATCGGTCAGTCCGGTTGCGGCGGAGCAGGCGATCCAGATTCAGCCGGCCGGATTTCGAAAAAACGGGACGGACATTTCAGGGTCTGATGCAGTCCTGGAAAACGATCATCTGCGGCTGATCATTCCCCGGACGGCGGAAGGATACAGCAGCGGGTGGGTGGACTTCAGGAAAGCCGGGGAATGGACCCGGATCGGCGCGCTGCCGTATCTGTCGTATCTGGTTACTGAGGATCCGAAAGATCAACGGCGGCACCATGATCTGATCCGTGCAGACCAGTTTAAACTAACATCGGAAAACGATTCGAAACTGCTGCGACTGAGCGGTGTTTCAAATGAAAGCGGAGCGCAACTGTCCGTGGAGTTCAGGCTCGCCGACGGCAGTGACCGCCTGGACATGCAGTATGAACTGCGTTTAAGCAGCGGCACAAAAGTTTCGGCGTGGCGCGGGCCGGTTTTCCTGGTCGGCGAGGGCAGTTTCGGAGCCGCCAAGGACGGCGCGCTTTTCCCGGGGCTGGAATGGCTGGTGGATGGAGAGCGTTCCTCGGGAACGGAGAGTTTCCTGCCGCCGGGAAACATTCGACTGGCGCCCAATTCCTACAAGGTGACTGTGCCGATGATGGCTGTCTGTCATGATCAGGTTCTGGTTTCCCTGGTCTGGGATCCGCTTCAGAAATGGGACGGCGAACAGATTACGCCGACCCCGTTCTTTTCGGTTCCGAACTGGCTGGAATCGCAGAACAATTCTTTGATGGGTCTTTTTGTTCCTTCTGTTGCCAAATATGTATCCGAAAACGAATTGACTGCATATTACCCGTATACGGTTGAGGGCGGCCGGCCCCTGCGCATTCAGTCTCAGCTGGTTGTGAACGAGGTGCATGACGGCGTGGCCGATGCCGTTCCGACCTATCTGGACACCTTCGGAAGTCCGAAGATTCCGGAATGGAACCGTGACCGCTTACTGGAGCGTACCCGAGAAGCCTATTTTCATTCACACTGGGTAAGTCCGCAGAAAGGCTGGATGCGGTGGCTTGCCCGGGACAGCGTCGGATTCTTTCCCTATATTCTTCAGTCCATTTGGATGGACTACATGTACTATGCCGACGCAGACAGCGAGATCAGCAGCCAGCTGAAAGACCGTCTGGCGCTGGGTGTGGAAGGGCAGCTGAAGCAGCGTGGCTGGGCGGGAATGGGCGAGTGCGCCTGGCAGCTCGGCGGAATTTCCGAATCCCTTCAGGCGGAGCGCAAAGAAGTCAGACAGCTGATGAAAACGCAGTCGCCGGAAGGCGGCTGGGGGTTTGATAGCGCCCAGCATCCCGGCTACGGCGACGAGGCCCTACTGAGAGGCGGCTCTCAGGGAATCGGCCTGACCGCGATTCCGGCCGTGCGCGTACTGCAGTATGCCCGGATCACAGGCGATGCGGAAACTCGGGCCGCCGGACTGAAAGCGCTTGAATACATGAAAAAATACACGGTTCCCCGCGCCGCTCAGGGGTGGGAGGTTCCGATTCATGCTCCCGACATTCTGGCTTCGGCAAGAGCCTGCAATGCGTACCTTGAAGGATACCGGATCACCGGCGATCAGGCCTATCTGGACAGCGCCCGGTATTGGGCCAGGACGGCGCTGCCCTTTATTTACACCTGGAAAATGCCGGATGTGAAAGTGATGCAGTTCGGAAGCATTCCTGTCTATGGCGCTACGCATTATATTCAGTCCTGGCTGGGAACCTTGGTGCAGTGGTGCGGGCTGGAAGTGGCGCAGTCTTATGCCCGTCTGTCCGAATATGATTCCGATCCGCTTTGGAAACGTTACTCGGAAGGACTGCTGGCATCCGGAACTGAGCAGCAGACCAAGGTCGGCAGTCTTCTCGATATCTGGCAGGTTGAAACCGCCCGGGGCGGCGCGGTGCATATTGAACCCTCTCTGCTCATGAAAACGCTGGCGCATCACGATGGATTTCCGTTTGAACCCCGTACCGTTCTTCTGAAGGCCGATGGAAAGGAAATCCGGCTCAGCAGTGCCGAGAAGATTGAAGTTCCGCAGTATGAAGCAGGGCAGTTGAACTTCATGCTGCGGTATGACCAACGCAGGGAAGACGGTCCGGCGTTTGCTTTGCTGGTTTCGGATCTGGCGCCGGAAACGGTGAGATGCGGGAAGCGGCTTCTTTCGCAATACGACACCGTGAATGACAAAGAAGAGGGTTGGAGTTTTGATTCAGCAACCGGATTCACGGTGATCAAAATCAGTGGCGGAAAAACAGCGGATATAGCCGTTCATTATAACCGTTAATAAATAAGGACAGGGATGATTTGGGGTCTGCATATATTGGATATCGTGGTGATTGTCGCCTATCTGGTGATCGTACTTTGGATCGGCTGGGCGGTTTCACGCGGCGTTAACGACGAAGATGATTATTTCCTCGCGGGCCGCAAACTGGGCCGCTGGGTTCAGTTTTTCCTGAATTTCGGACAGGCAACCGATGCAAACGGCGCGGTTTCCACCAGTGCATTCGTTTATCGCAACGGGATCGGCGGACTCTGGTTTGGACTGCAGACCCTTTTCCTGACGCCGTATTTCTGGTTCATGAACACCTGGTTCCGGCGGGTTCGTCTGATGACGATGGCGGAACTGTTCGAAGACCGTTTCGGCTGCAAAAAACTGGCGGGAGCTTATGCGGCCTTCGGCATCATGACGGCCACGCTGGCCATGGCCTCCGGCTTTCTGCTGAGCGCCCGCACGCTGGACGTTGTTTTAGTCAAAGCCCCTCAGAATTACACCGTCGAGGAATCCCGTCAGGTCGCACTGTATGACGAATTTTCGCAGCTGTCCTCCCGGCTTCAGTCGGCAAAACTGAGTCCGGCTGAAATGGAGCGCTATCAGACGCTGCGCTCCCTGAAAGACAGCGGGAAAATCCGTCCGCTGGTCAGTTACCTGAATGAGGACTGGTTCTACATCATCTACGCGGCGATGATCGGAATCTACGTGGTCATGGGCGGATTCGGCGCCGCAGCGCTGACGAATACCATCCAGGGCGTTCTGATCATCATATTCTCCGTCATTCTGATCCCGTTCGGTCTGCACCGGGTCGGCGGATTCCACGGCCTGCACGATCGGGTGCCTGCCGTCATGTTCCGCATGTTCGGCGATGTAACATCCGGCGAATTCACATGGTATTCGATTGCTTCGATTGTGCTCGTCAGCTGGGTGCTGATTCCGGGAATCATCGGCAATATGCAGTGCGCCGGATCGGCGAAGGACGAAATGGCCGCCCGGCTCGGCGCGGTCACCGGCCTGTTCTGCAAGCGCTTCATGCTCATCGCATGGGGCTTCTGCGGACTGCTGGCCTATGCCATGTATCAGAACACCATCGCCATTCCGGATTCCGCATGGGGCCGGATGACCAACAGCCTGCTGGGGCCCGGCGGCATCGGGCTGATGCTGGTTGGGATTCTGGCCGCCAACATGTCCAGCATCGACTCGGCAACACTTCAGATCTCCGCACTGTTTGTCCGGAATATCTATCGGCCCTTGCTGCCGGAGCGGTCACAGACCCATTATTTAATGGCCGGTCGTGCCGTCATCGTTCTGACTCTGGTGTGCGGCGTTCTCTTTGCGAAATATTCGACCAGCGCCCTGGATATCCTGAAATTCCTGCTGGGCGCCACCGTAACCTTCGGCGCGCCGGTGCTGCTGATGTTTTTCTGGAGACGCCTGACCCGTCAGGCCGTCATCATTCAGGTGGTCATCTGCATGACCGTTCTTTTCTTCCTGCCGCTCATCCTGCCGGGATTCTCCCGAGTCCGTGAAAACCCGGCGCTTCTGACCATGACGCAGCCGATTGCATCGGAGCGGCAGATCGAAGCGGATCAGGCGGATGTGGATGCCGGTCTGGCTTCCGCGGTCGGGGATCCGATCGTTCAGCGATTCGCCATTGAGCCGGTCAGTATCTTTTTTGACTCCATCGGACTGAGCAAACCGGATGATCCGTCCTCTGCCCGGGTCGGGCAGGGAACGTTCCGGATTGAGCTGTATCTGCTGAGCCTGACCGGTATGGACCTGACCCGGTTTTCACCTGCCGGACTGCTGACCGCCCGTTACCTTTTCGACAGCTTATTGCCGTTTATGCTGCTCTTCATCATCAGTCCGCTGACCCGGCGGACGGATGAATCCATTGTTCGGCACTTCTATGCAAAAATGGCAACTCCGGTTCATGCCGACCCGGCGGTGGACGCTCAGGAAGTCCGGCTCACGATGGAGAATCCGCACCGGTTTGATGACCGTAAGCTGTTCCCCCGTTCTCAGTGGGAATTCAAGAAATGGAACAAAACGGACACCGTCGGCTTTCTGCTCTGCTGGGCCGGAGTCGGCGGCATCCTGCTGCTCTTATGGCTGATTTTGAGGGCCGGTTCATAACGGAAAGATCATGGGATCGGAATCGGTGAATTGTAACAATTGAGGAATGAATATGGAAAAAGTCAAATTAGGTCTGATCGGCGCCGGGAATATGGGCGCGTATCATGCCAACAACATCAAGACCATTGATGAGATTGAACTGATTGCGGTTTGTGACGGCGATAAACAGAAAGCCGAACAGCTTGCTGAAAAATATAACTGTCCCGCTTTTGAAAATCATCAGGATCTGCTGAAGGCGAACATTTGTGACGCAGTGCTGATCTGCACGCCTCATTACTCTCACACGCAGATCGGTATCGATGCGCTGAACGCCGGACTGCACGTTCTGGTGGAAAAGCCGATTTCCGTGCATAAGGCGGACTGTGAACGGCTGATCGGCGCACATAAAAACGATAAGCAGGTTTTCGCCGCGATGTTCAATCAGCGGACCAATCCCTGTTACCGTAAAATCAAACAGCTGATTGATACCGGCGAAGTCGGACGGCTTTTGCGGGTAAGCTGGATCATCACCGACTGGTTCCGGACGCAGCAGTATTATGACGGCGGCGGATGGCGCGCGACATGGGCGCGTGAAGGCGGCGGAGTCCTGTTAAACCAGTGTCCGCATCAGCTGGACCTGCTTCAGTGGTTCTTCGGAATGCCGAACCGTGTCAGTGCTCACTGCGGAGTCGGGAAATATCACAACATCGAAGTGGAAGATGAAGTGACGGCATATTTTGAGTTTCCAAATGGAGCGACCGGCGTATTCATCACTTCCACAGGCGAAGCCCCGGGAACCAACCGGCTGGAAATCACCGGCACGCGCGGGAAAATCATCGTCGAAAACAATCAGATCCGTTTCACACGCAACGAAGTGCCCTGCGACGAATTCTGCCGCACATCCGAAAAGGCGTTTGCATTTCCGGATGTCTGGGATGTGACGTTCCCCATCAGCGGAACCGGCGGGCAGCATCTGGACGTACTCAAAAACTTTGCCGCCGCCATTCTCCGCGGCGAAAAACTGCTGGCTCCGGCGATTGAAGGAATTCATTCCGTGGAACTGGGAAATGCGATGCTTCTTTCCTCGTTTAAGGGAACTGCAGTCGACCTGCCGCTGGACGGCGCGGAATACGAACGGCTTCTGCAGAAACTGGTCAAGGAGTCGGTTTTCGTGAAACAGGTGAAAGAAACCAACGCGGCGGGATTTGCTCAGTCGTTTTAAATCCCGCGGTTCCAGGGATTGGAAAACTTTCTGCAGAGGAGAAACTCGGACGTGATGGAAATGATCGGAAAAAAGATGAAAAAGAAATCAACTGTTTTTTGCACAGCCACATTTCTGTCCGCCCTGTCGATGGCCGCGGACGTGAAGAAACCGAACGTCATTGTGATTCTCACGGATGACCAGGGCTATGCGGATTTGTCCTGCATGGGCATTGAGCCGGATCTGAAAACCCCGAACCTGGACCGGCTGGCGGCGGAGGGCGTGCGCTTTACAAACGGATATGTCTCGGCTCCGCAATGCGGGCCGTCGCGGGCAGGGCTGCTGACCGGCCGCTATCAGACCCGCTTCGGCTATGACGTGATCGGTCACGGACCGCTTCCGCTCAGCGAAAAAACGCTTGCCGATCGTCTGGATGCCGCCGGATATGCGACCGGCATGGTGGGCAAATGGCATCAGGAACCTTCGACTCAGGACCGGGATTTCATTGATCAGTATGCGCCGGGTCCGGAGCCGCAGAAGGAACGGTTCGCCCGGATCGATCCGAAAATTCTGGACCGGTATCATCCGCACGAACGGGGTTTCCAGGAAACGTTCTTCGGATATTTCCAGAGTTATTCGGCAACCTATGATCTGAACGGAAAGCGGTTTGATACGCCCCGGAAAATTCCGATTGAGCATAAGGACCGTCTGGACAACCAGTCAGAAGGAGCTCTGAAATTCATCGATCTTCACCATGACGATCCCTTCTTCCTCTATCTGGCGTATTACGGGCCGCATGTGCCGCTGGCTTCATCAGAAAAATACCTGGATCGGTTTCCCGGAAAAATGCCGGAACGCCGCCGGTATGCATTGGCCATGATTTCCTCGATTGATGACGGGGTCGGCCGGATTATGGATCGGCTGGATCAATACGGCATTGACGAAAACACCCTGATCTTTTTTGTCAGCGACAACGGCGCACCGCTCCAGCTTTACATGACCGACCAGCCCATCTCCTTTCAAGGGGGCGCCTGGGACGGATCGAAAAACACGCCGCTCAACGGCGAAAAGGGAATGCTGGCCGAAGGCGGCATCCGTGTGCCGTTCCTTGCCCGCTGGAAGGGAACCATTCCCGGCGGACAGATCTGCGATACTCCGGTCATTTCTCTGGATATAGCGGCGACCGCCTGTGAACTCGCCGGAATCGGTCATCCGGAAGAACTGGACGGCGTAAACCTGATGCCGCTGCTTACGGAAGGCCGACCGCTGCCGGAACGGCCGCTCTTCTGGCGGTTTTGGAATCAGACGGCGGTCCGCAGGGGTGACTGGAAATTCCTGAAAATGGGGAATCAGCAGTCATTCCTCTTCAATCTGGCGAATGACCGGGAAGAGAAAAAGAACCTGCTGAGTTCGAATCCGGAAATTGCCGCTGAGCTGGAACGGCTCGCGGATAAATGGGCGGCGGATTTAAAACCTGCCGGAGTTCCCAACGTGGTGGGAAATATTCAGGAGGTGTTTTTCTATCAGCACTGGTTCGAAGTGCCGCTCCCCCCCAAATATAAGCCGGCACAGAATCCGTTTAAATAAGGGTATCGGACTGCGAAGAATTTAAAACAAAAAGGAGAATGCATTATGTACTTCACAGGATTCGCAGATGAAGCAGCGACGGATCTGGACGGTCAGATCCGCGCGACCAAAGAGCTGGGATGGAACGCAATTGAAAGCCGCGCCATTGACGGCGTGAATATTCATGACCTGCCGGATGACCGGTTTGACGCCGTCGTCGAGAAGCTGGCCGCCGCCGATGTGCACATCAACTGTTTCGGTTCGGCCATTGCCAACTGGGGCAAAAAAATCACCGATCCGATTGATTCGTCTCTGGAAGAAACCCGGCGCGCGATTCCCCGGATGCAGCGTCTCGGAACAAAACTCGTTCGAATTATGAGTTTTGCGGTTCTGCCCGATCGGGAACCGGATGATCAGATGAAAGAAGAACGGTTTCGGAGAGTGCGGCAGCTGACCGGACTGTTCCTGGATGCCGGTCTCGTTCCCGTGCACGAAAACTGCATGAACTACGGCGGGATGGGATGGACCTATACGCTCGAACTGCTGGAAAATGTACCGGGACTCAAGCTGGTGTTTGATACCGGCAATCCGGTGTTTACCGACGACCGCACCAAATCTAAGCCCTATCCGAAGCAGTCCGCGTGGGAGTTCTACGAACACGTTCGGGATCACATTGCCTATATCCACATCAAAGACGGCATTTGGAAGCCGGACACCCAGACCACTCTCTTTACTTACGCCGGCGAAGGAGACGGCGATGTCCGCCGGATTATGACCGACCTGCTGAGCCGCGGATATAACGGCGGAATATCCATCGAACCGCATATCGGCGCGGTTTTCCATGATCCGTCCGTCCAAACGGAAGACGGAAAGAAATACCGGATGTACGTCGAATACGGGCAGCGCATGATGCGCATGGTGGACGAAATCAAAGCGGAGCTGAAACGATGACATCGATAAGCAGGCAAACCATTTTCGCCGCCGGTCTGGCGGCGCTGCTGAGTATCGGCGGGCATGTACTGTCTGCTGAGAAGACCGACGTACTGGCAGAACTGCTGGACGGAGCGACCAACCAGGTCACGAAGAGCGGTACGGCCTACAAGGTGGTCAGCGACATCCGATATGCCGGAACGGACGGCGCGCAGCTTCTCGATTTATATATGCCGTCCGGTTCCTCTGATCGCCCTCGTCCGGCGGTTATGCTCATTCACGGTGGCGGCTGGGCCAAAGGCGACAAAGCGGAATCGCGGGAGAAGGAGTTTGCTGCACTGATGATGGACGAAGGATATGTCGCGGTCAGCATCAACTATATGCTCTCAGTTCGTCCAGGCCCTGTATTGGTAAAGAGCAGTTGGCCGCAGAACATCTATGACTGCAAAAGCGCGCTTCGGTGGCTGAAAAAGAATGCCGAAGAACTTGGAATCGATCCGGATCGCATCGCGGTCATGGGCGGTTCCGCCGGCGGTCATCTGGCGCTGCTGACCGGTCTTTCGGCGGACGATCCGCAGCTGAACAGCGGCGGGGAATACCTGGATCAGGATAATTCTGTCCGCTGCATTGTCGATTTCTACGGCATCCCGGACGTTCGCCGATGGGGCGGCTGGGCGTTTATTGCCGAAAAGGAAAACGAGCATCCGGAAATCTGGGCAAAAGCTTCGCCGGTTGAATATCTGTCCAAAAAATCCCCGCCGATTCTGATCGTTCATGGAACAAAAGACAAAACCGTCAACATCGGCCTGTCGGATGAGTTTGCGGGCATTCTCACCGCCAAAGGACTGCCGTTCAAATACGTTAAAGTGGAAGGCGCTGGTCACTCGTTTGGACTGCATCCGCCTCAGCAGGACGTAACGGAAATTGTGCGGACATTCTTGAAAGAAAATTTTCACAGGAGTCATTAAGATGGTTGCCCAGACGAAAATGTACGGTCTCATTCTCATAACGGTTGGCTTATTGGCCAGCATCACCGGTGCCAGTGTACATGTCCTGATTGCCGGAGATTCAACGGTTAACAACATTGCTCCGCGTGTGGGATGGGGGCAGCGGATTGATCGGCAGTTGAAATCCGGAATCCGAGTCATCAACGAATCCCAGCCGGGGAAAAGCTCCAAGACCTTTATTCTGGAAGGTCTGTGGGATCAGCTTTTAACGAAGACCCGTTCCGGAGATTATATCTTTGTCCAGTTCGGACATAACGACTCCCATGCGCCGGGACGGTATGAATCCACAGATGCCGAAACAGATTACAAAGACAACCTGCGTAAATACGTCGACGATGCCGCCGCGGCCGGGGCGAAAGTGATTTTTGTTACGCCGCCTCATCGTCGCTACTTTAACAGCGACGGTACCGTCACGCAGGAACTGCTTCCATACGCCAATGCCATGAAAGCCGTTGCCGAAGAGAAAAAGGCCCCTGTGGTTGACTTATACAGCCTCTCAGGAGCCGCGATGGAAAAACTCGGTTCGGAAGGAACCCTTTCCCTGTATTATACAAACGATCCCACCCACTTCACCCAGGATGGGGCCGACTGGCTTGCCGGACTGATTGCCGATGATTTGAAAAGGCAGGAAATTCCTTTGTCGAAATAATCACATCGTGTACATAGACTCTTCACGATGATGAATACTGAAAACTTTGCAAATCCCGGTGTTGAGTGGCGCGGAAAACCGTTCTGGGCGTGGAACGGCAAACTGGAGAAAGACGAACTGCTGCGTCAGATCCATGTCATGAAAGACATGGGCTTCGGCGGCTTCTTCATGCACAGCCGCACTGGCCTGGAAACCGAATACCTCGGCGATGAATGGTTTGAGCTCATCAACGCCTGCGCAGATGAAGCAGAAAGGCTCGGCCTCGAAGCGTGGCTCTACGACGAAGACCGCTGGCCTTCCGGCCTCGCCGGCGGCATCGTCTCCCAGCATCCGGAATTCCGCCAGAAAGCCATCCTGCTCGAAATCGATCCGGCCGGGGAGGGCGAACAGGTCATCGCTGAATTCACCTGTAACGTAGACGCGACGTCCCCGTCGCGTCCCGTATTTCTGGGAAAATGCGGTGAGGGTACTCCATCTAAATTGAGATTCTCGGTCATCGAACAGGGGCGCAGCGGCTTCTACAACGGCTATACCTATGTTGACACGATGAACCGCGCCGCGACCGACGCCTTTCTGAACGCCACGCATGAAAAATACGCAGCAAAATGCGGAAACCGCCTCGGCAAGTCCATCAAAGGCATCTTCACCGACGAACCGCACCGCGGGTCGCTGCTCGACGGCTTTTCCATGTACATGGAGAACGGTGAATACACATTGCCGTATACGCAAA
>JBFWJN010000004.1:0-30556 GCA_050253185.1 Kiritimatiellales bacterium
ACTCTCGGCAACCTGATTACGCCGTTGCGCGCCTGCTATAACTGGGCCGAAGAACAGTTCCTTGGTCACCTGCCGCATGTGTACATGATGGTCACCATGAAGCGCGACGAACAGACCCGGCTCGTGCACAGCGGGGTGTATGTCGGCGACGATGCCGACACCTATCTGGCCGCTGCCAAAGCCAGCCGTGAGCAGAACATCACGGTTTTTGATAAACCGGTCAAAAAAATCGTCGCCGTCATGCAAGCCGACGAATTTCGCGCGACGTGGGTGGCCAACAAAGCCGTCTACCGCACCCGCATGGCGATGGCCGACGGCGGCGAGCTGCTCATCATCGCGCCCGGCGTCGAGCGTTTCGGCGAGCAGAAGGAAGTGGATGCACTCATCCGCAAATACGGCTACTGCGGCACGCCGAAAGTTCTCGATCTCTATAAAACGGAACCGGATCTTCAGGATCTGGCGCACGGCGCGGCGCACCTCATGCACGGCTCGTCCGAAGGTCGCTTCACCATTCGCTACGCGCCCGGCGGACTCACCCGCGAAGAAGTCGAGGGCGTTTGCTATGAATACGCCGATCTGAACGATGCGCTGGCTCGTTACAATCCGGAAAAAATGAACGAGGGCTGGAACACCATGCCCGACGGCGAAGAGGTCTTCTTTATCAGTACACCATCCGCCGGCCTTTGGGCGGCAAAGGAAAAACTTCAGCGATGATCAGTCAATTCGGAAAGAATATTTCAATTTCCAGTGAGGAATTGAAGTCACTGGTTTTCCAATGTTTGGAAACTTTTTTTCCAAATCTTGGAAAAAAAGTTCTGGTGCTGCCGCCGGATCATACGCGGCTGAATTCGCAGGCCGGGCCGATCACGGCATTGATGTATGAAATGCTGACGGCGCGCGGCGTACAGGTCGATATTCTTCCAGCCCTTGGAACGCATAATGCCATGACGGAAAAACAGCTCCGCATGATGTTCGGCGAGACCATTCCGCTCGACGCATTCAAGGTGCACGACTGGCGCAACGGGATTGTTCGCAAAGGCGAGGTGCCCGGCGAAATGCTTGCGGAACTTTCCGGCGGCAAGGTGAACTACAGCGTCGGTGTGGAAGTAAACAAAATGCTGTTTGACGGTTACGACCGGATTTTTTCGGTCGGGCAGGTCGTGCCGCACGAAGTCGTCGGCATGGCCAACTACACCAAGAACATTGTCGTTGGCGCCGGCGGGTCGGACATCATCAACAAATCGCACTTTCTAGGTGCGGTCTGCAATATGGAGACGATCCTCGGCCGTGCCGATACGCCGGTGCGCAGGCTTTTTAATTACGCGGTCGATACCTATTTGAGCGATCTGCCGATCACCTACATTCTGACCGTGGTCGAACAGGATTACGACAGCGGAAAAATGAACCTGCGCGGCTTTTATGCCGGGGACGATGTCGAAGTCTACAACGAAGCCTGCAAACTGGCGCAGAACGTAAACATCACACTGCTCGATCGCGAGCCGAGGAAGGTGGTCGTCTACCTTGATCCACACGAATTCCAAAGCACGTGGCTCGGCAACAAGTCGGTGTATCGCACGCGCATGGCGATTGCCGATGACGGCGAGCTGATTGTGCTCGCGCCTGCGCTGAAGGAGTTCGGTGAAGACCCGGAAATTGACAAGCTGATCCGCAAGTACGGCTATAACGGAACGCCCGCCACGCTGAAGTCCGTCGAAGAGAACGAAGATATTCGCGCTAACCTGAGTGCGGCGGCGCATCTGATTCACGGTTCCTCCGAAGGACGGTTTTCGATCACCTACTGTCCCGGCCCGGATGTCACGCTCGACGAGGTCCGTTCTGTCGGTTTTAACGCCGTGCCGTATAAGGAGATGGCCGCGCGCTATAATCCGGAAGTGCTGAAAGACGGCTGGAACACGATGTCGGACGGCGAAGAAATTTTTTACATTAGCAACCCGGCGCTTGGTTTATGGGCCTACAAGGAAAAGTTCACAGAATGAAAAAGTTCATGGATGAAAACTTTCTGCTGCAAACCGAAACCGCAAAGCAGCTTTACCACAGTCACGCGGCAAAGATGCCGATTTTTGATTATCACTGCCACCTGCCTCCACAGGAGATTGCGGAAGATAAGCTGTGGGATAACCTCGGTGAAATCTGGCTCGGCGGCGATCATTATAAATGGCGCGCAATGCGCACCAACGGTGTGAGCGAAGAGTTTGTGACGGGGAAGAAACCGTGGCGCGAAAAATTTCAGAAGTGGGCCGAAACCGTTCCACAGACGCTGCGCAACCCGCTCTATCACTGGACGCATCTGGAACTGCAGCGCTGTTTCGGAATCAATACGCTGCTCACTCCGGAAACGGCGGAAGAAATCTATGAAACCGCCACGGCAAAATTACGCACGCCGGAATTCTCCGCACGCAGCCTGATGCGGAAAATGAATGTAAAAGCCGTCTGCACCACCGACGATCCGGCGGACTCTCTCGAATACCACAAGCAGATCGCGGCCGACGGATTTGAGGTGAAGGTTCTGCCGACGTTCCGTCCGGACAAAGCGATGAATCTTGCCCCCGCGAGCCCCAACGCAGTTGGTTCCGAGGGTTGGAAAAAATATATCCAAACATTGGAAAAAGCTGCTGAAGTGGAGATCAGGGATTTTGAGTCATTGCTGGCTGCGACTGAAAAACGCCATGAATTTTTTCATTCCGTCGGCTGTCGACTGTCCGATCACGGCGTGGCCTATGTTCCGGATGCGGATGCATCGTCGATGGAGCTGAACATCATCTTCAAAAAAGCGATAAACGGTGAAGCCGTCAACCTGGCCGAACGCGAAAAATTTGAAGCGGTGTTTCTTTATGAAGTCGGCAAAATGAACCATGCCCGCGGCTGGGCTCAGCAGTTCCATGTCGGCGTGTTCCGCAACAACAATAGCCGGCTGTTCAAACAGCTCGGTCCGGACACCGGGTTCGATTCGATCGCGGACTTCCGGCAGGGCCCCGGCCTGATCCGTCTGCTCGACCGGCTCGACAGTTCCAGCCAGTTGGCCAAAACCATTCTCTACAACATCAATCCGTCGGACAACGAACTGATGGCGACGATGATCGGCAACTATCAGGACGGCAGCTTCCCTGGTAAGATGCAGTTCGGTTCCGGCTGGTGGTTTCTCGACCAGAAGGACGGCATGGAAAAACAGATGAATGCGCTGTCCGCACTCGGGCTGCTCAGCCGTTTCATCGGTATGCTGACCGACAGCCGCAGTTTCCTGTCTTATCCGCGTCACGAATATTTCCGCCGCATTCTCTGCAATCTCATCGGTCGCGATGTGGAAAACGGTGAAATCCCGAACGACATGGATCTGCTCGGGACGATGGTGGAAAACATCTGTTTCAACAATGCCCGTGACTATTTCGGCATTCCGCTTGGAAGCACGAAGTAATCCGTTATTTGAACGACAACGCGCCGTCGACTGTTATGAAGGTTTTAAAAATGAGCGGATCAGAAGCTGTAATAAAAACCGGTCTTTGTTCTGTCACGTTTCGTCAGCTGACGGCAGTGCAGATTATTTCTTTGGTCAAAGAGGCGGGTCTTGATGCGATTGAGTGGGGCGGTGATGTGCATGTGCCTCCCGGGAACCGTTTGATTGCCGATGAGGTGCGCCGGCGCACACTTGATGAAGGGTTGGCTGTTTCCTCATACGGTTCATATTACCGAATTCTGGATGAGCAGGGCCGCGTGCAGGACTTTGAACCGGTTCTTGAGAGTGCTCTTGCGCTGGGAACGAATACGATTCGTATCTGGGCGGGATGTGCGGGGTCTGATGTTATGGGAGATTCTGATCGCAGTCGGCTGGTGGAAGAAGGGGGGCGCATTGCTGCAGAGGCTGCAGGTCAGGGAGTGCGGATCGCGTTTGAGTTTCACAGGAATACCCTGACGGATACGAATGAGTCGGCAGAGCGCCTGCTGAAGGAAATCGGTCACGCTAATCTTTATATGTATTGGCAGCCGATCTGGTGGGGACCGGAGGTGGCGTATCGTTTGCAGGGTCTGGAGATGCTGAGAAAGCGGATTCTGAACCTGCATGTTTTTTACTGGCTGTACGATGCAGTGAAAGAGCAGCGTGAACAACGGCCGTTGAGTGACGGGAGGCAGGACTGGTCACGTTATCTTGCTGCCGAACTGTCATCCGGTGATCATTTTGCTTTGCTGGAATTTGTTCGCAATAATGAACCAAGCCAGTTTCTGCGAGATGCTGCAACGCTGAGAAGCTGGCTTGGGGACAAGGCCGGCGCAGTCAACCGGCGGGGAAATTTATAGCGTACATCATCGAAATTTTTCCCGGTGGTTTCAGATCGGTCGGAAGCCTGCCGGGTTCATTGAGAAGTAAGAAAATCACCGTTTATTTATCATTAAGGCCCAGTGCGGAAATCACCCAGCGCAGTGACCATCGCGGCAGCGGATCTTTTTCAGGAATGCGGGCAAAACGGGGAATGAGTGCAAGCTGAATGATCAGATTGCATAAAAAGAAAACGGAAAACCGTGCCGGGTTGATAGACTGAGTCTGAACATCCTTCAGGAACCATCCCCAGAGAATCGGTGCGACTCCTCCGCAGAATCCTGCCAGTGAATTTAATACCGAGATTACAAAGGCGCGGTCATTGTCGTTCGACAGCTGGGGCGTATATTTTATATTACCCAGAGTGAGCAGGTTGGTTGCGGCTCCTGTTCCTAAATAGGCTAAAGGCAGCAGATGGAGCAGGCCGGTTGCTCCTGTTATCAGAATTCCCCAGAAAAGACAGACCATGGCCATGATGATCTGAGATCCGATCAATAAAGGCCGTGCTCCGGTGCGGTCGGCGAAATGCTTTACAATGAAGGACATCGCGATACTGCCGACAACCTGCGTGCCGGTTAATAAAAAGATCCAGCTGTCACCAACGGTTGTCTGGCCGCGCAGGTAGTAAATGGTGAACGGTACCGTACTGGTGTTGAACAGAGAAACAGTCAGCATGAGCAGCAGGTAGCTGCGAAACGGCCCTTTTGTGCGAATCAACGGCCAAACACCCAGCAGAACTCGCGTAATATGCAGATCCCGTGGAGCAGGTGCGTCCGGCAGTTTCTGAAGACAGGTTACCGCACCGACAGAACCGGTTATAGCCAGCAGGAAGAGTACCGTAAATGCCGCGTAGACGGTTAGTGTATGCATGGCCCACGCAGAGAGCAGCATGGTGAAGACCCCGGATAACCCTACCATAACCTGTTCGGTGGTAAAGTAGTGCCCGCGCAATCTGTTGGGCAGAATGGCATAAATCCAGGGAAATGTCGCACTTCCGCCGATTGCGCGAAAAACAGTAAAGCACAGCATGGCCATCAGCAGAGCCGGCAGCATCCATGGGGCGGGATCGGTCGGCGCAGCAATGGCGAGTCCGAGCGGAATAAGCAGAAAGACAGATCGAATTCCCCAGCAAAGGATCATTTGACGTTTAAAACCAAGATACTGCAACAGAGCGGTGGTAAGTACCTGCAGCGGCAGTACGAGGAATGGAAAGGAACTGACCAGTCCGATTTCAAGCGGCGTTGCTTTCAATTGCTGACAGAGCAGAATGAGCGGAGTGCCCAATGCCACCATCCATGTCAGGGCATTTGTAAACGCAAAACCCAAGCTGAAAATATACGGCGGCCGCCAGATACTGGTTTGTTGTAAGTGATCCTGCTGCATAGGTTCGATGATATGTATCATGGGTCTTCGCCAATGCAGCACTGTTTATTATAAAATTCGAATCTGATGACGTCATCAATGTATTCGTCGGCAGACAGTTTATGTTGTCGGTCGCTGGATCGGTTTAGCGGCTTTTCAGGCGATCAAAGACAGAGAAGCGCTGCAGCTGATGAATGAGTACAAAGATAGTGACGGGTCACCTCACCACAGTGTGAAAATTGATGAGAAGTCCGTAAGGGGGCGATGAGCTCCGCGGATGGGAGGAGGAGCTTCGGACAGCGTCACCGGGAGCTGTCATGAAATAAGAGGTTCGATCTTTCCAGGACGTTTTCTGCTACGATGCAGTTTTATAATCAACCTATTTTAATCGTAGCATTTTGATTCTATATAAAATTTTTAAATTAAAAATTTGACATTTTTTATAGATAGACGATATTTCTCTTATAAAAACTACTACGTAGTAGTTAAATAAATAGTTGCCTTTTGTCCGGTGGGAAACAGCCCGGCGAGAGTGAAAGGTGTCTAGGAAGATGAAGGCAGCAAGAAAAGGAGAACAATGGTATGAAGACAATATTGGGTAAGCAATCCAGTGCAATGGTCATCGGCCTCTTGGTGGGTGTTCTTTGCATGTCAGTTAGAGCAGATGTGGTTCTGTTATCAGATGATCTCTCTACTCTAAACAGCTTCAGCAATTCCACGATAACAGCTGGTGTCAGCTTTGAAACGGATGGAGCAAATGCTGTGTTCACCGGTGGTGATGGGGCCGGGGACCGTGCTAAACTGGTTTCGGTTAATGCATTTGATTTCAATCCCGGGGGATCGGCTTATGAGTCGGTCACACTTGAATTCACGACATCCTGCTCCTCAGCGACCGCAGACCGGTTCGAAGTGGGTTTGATCTATGCCTCCGGTGTTAAATATTATGATAACTCCCTGTCTAAGGAATCGAATGTTCGGGGCGCTGTTGTCAGCCTTACCGGTACGGATTATCCTGCGGGGCTGGTCTTCAATTATGCGAGCGGGACCGCTCCGGGGGGTACCGCTGTCGGTGCTTCGGCCGTGACGGGTGAACACACATATAAAATTGTCTTCACGTCAACCGGTACCGAACTCTTCCTGGACGGCATATCGCAGGGAACGACGGCTGATGTATTAGACTTCAGTATGGATTATAACGTCGTTGCTTTCGGACAAGGATATGACACTCGTCCGAAAACCCTTAATGATGTAACGCTGTCTGCTGTAATTCCGGAACCGGCGACAACCGGAATGATGATTTTGGGTGCTGTCGGAATGATTTGGTTGCGCCGCCTACATGCAGGACAATTTAAGGCTTAAAGCAATTTTACAAAGGAATGGCTCAGGTGAGAAAACTGAGCCATTCTTCAACATTATGCTTACAGAATGAATCAGGGGAGATTCGTTATGAACAAACGTATAAAAGCTATTGCGTTCATCGGCTGTTTGACTGCCTTTCTGTTCTGTTTTTCAGGGTATGCGGAAACCCTGTTTTCGGATGATTTATCCACACTGAGACACTTTAAGAACATCTATTCGAGTGTGCCGACTGTCAGCTGGATTACCGATGGAAACAATGCGGTGTTTACCGGAGGTGCTGCCAGCAGTGATCGTGCCCGTCTGGAGTCCGCAGAAGAGTTTAAGTTCATGAAACAGGGAACAACGTATAAATCGGTGACGCTTACCTTTACCTCCCGCATCGATAAGATTACCGAGGGGCGGTTCGAAATAGGGTTGATTGAGGCGAAAAGTGTTCGGAAATATAATAATCCATTATTTCTCAAGAACGATATGTACGGTGCTGTGGTCTGCCACACTTCCTCCTCCAACCCTTTGGGGCTTCTGTTTAACGCCGGTGACGGTACGGCTCCCGGGCCGACGGCCAATGACATCGGTACGGCCGCCGTGACGGGGGAGCATACCTATTCTGTTGTTTTTACACCGACCGGAACCGAGCTGTTTCGGGATGGTGAGTCGCAGGGAACAACGGGCCGTACGCTGGACTTTTCGAAACGATACAAAATCGCTGTGTTTGGACAGGGACGATCGAGCAATTCGAAGCAGCTTGGCCAGATTGATTTAAATGTTTCCATTCAATAAGTAACAGGAAGAAAAGGTGCTTTCTACATGAACCGATTTGAAATACATAAAAAGTTTCTGTTTCTATTTATTGCTCTGCTGGGCGGAATTGCGCCGAGCGGCTGGTGTGGTGAATTTCCTTTTGTTCATGTAAAGGGTAATGGGCCCCTGGCGTATCCACCTTTTGATGATAGAGGTTCCCGTGTTCCTGATTTTTCATACTGCGGCTATATGGGAGGCGGCATAACACTTCCTAATGTGCCGGTAAAAGTGATTCTTGAGCCTGATTCCGAATCCGCGGATGACCGTGCAAGAATTCAGGCCGCGATTGATCAGGTTTCCGGAATGCCGATGGATGAAAACGGGTTTCGCGGTGCTGTTCTGTTAAAGAAAGGAGAATACCGTCTCAGTGCAGTCTCCTCTTCTTTGAACGACTGGCATCCTCATTCTCTGGACGAGAACAAGTATTCATTGCTGATTGCCGTTTCGGGCGTGGTTCTACGGGGGGAAGGCGACGGTCCGGACGGTACGGTGCTCCGGGCAACGGCAAAAGCTGAGGGGACGTTGATTATGACATCTGCAGATCCCCAGACGTACCCTTTCCAGGAAGAGGCTGCTGAGGCTTTGGAAAACGGTCACATGTCCAGAATTACCGATGCTGCTTTAGTGCGCGGCTTTAATCAGTTTGCAGTGGATAAAACTTCCGGACTGGCGATCGGCGATGAGGTTTTTGTCTGCCGGAACACCAACATGAAGTGGGTGAAGGCCATCGGTGCGGATCAGCTTCGACGGAAAGCCACCGAGGAGCAGGCAAGGCGGGAGCCGGACGCACTCGACAGTTTAGGCGGGAAGAAATACTCCCGGGATGCGAGCGGACAGTGGTGGTGGAACTTCCCGTGGAAGCCGGAGCCTCGTGAGACGTATTTCCGGACAATTACGGGCATTGATGGAAATCGCATCACGATTAACATCCCGATTCCGGAAGCTTTTTCTGAAGAATACGGCGGCGGCTTTGTCTTTAAAAGCACTCGCCCGCGCTGTGAAAACATCGGGTTTGAAAATTTCCGGATTGTTACGGATTGGGAAGCCGATGAATCCGGCGTGGATACCCGTCAGCATTTCTCAGAGGGGATCGAACTTCGCGATGTAAAAAATACCTGGGTGCGCAATATCAGCGGAGTCAATTTATTCGGCGTTCTTGTGCGCATCAGCAACAGCGCCTTTTTCACAACGGTACAGGACTGTTATCTGAGCGGGCAGCCTGCTGAAACAATGGCCGCCTCCACCTCCGGATATTATGGCGGCGGGGCATTTGCCATCGACGGACAGATGGCACTGGTTCAGCGGTGCCTGGCCGAACACGTGCGGCATTATGGATACACAGTCGGCGCGTATGTTGCCGGACCGAATGTGATTCTGGACTGTGACGGGCGCGACAGTTCCGGCTGCGCGGAGACGCATCAGCGGTGGGCTACGGGAATTCTCTGGGATCGCATGGGACATCGTTTTCCCACTAACATAGGTCTTTTTAATCGCATGGGTATGGGGTCCGGACATGGCTGGACGGCTGACAACTCTCTCGCCTGGAATTGCGTTGGGACCGTTCTGCAGGTTGAAAGTCCACCGCTGGGGCAGAATTTCTGTGTCGGAGGGCTGGGTACCGGCGGTACAGGAGTCGGCCCGGATGTAGAACGGGGCCGATCCAAGTCTCCCAGGGAATATTATTCTGAAGGGCAGTTTGTTTCGCCTCGGAGTCTTTATCTGCAGCAGCTGCAGGACCGTCTTGGCGTGGATGCCGTTCGGAATGTTGCACTCGACTGGCAGATTGCCGGGCGATATGTATCTCCAAAAATAGTTGTGTCTGAAGATGACAATCGGGTGGATATGTACGCCCTTGAGCCGAAGACTGAAATTCACTACACGCTCGACGGGTCAGAGCCGAACCGGGAATCACCCAGCTATAAGGCTCCGTTGTCCCTGGGCGCTGCCGGCGGTACAGTGAAAGCCGTTGCGATTGGTGCAGACTTTTTCCCAAGTGCGGTCTCCGGAGTAACAGTGGCCGCCAATCCGTTTATTGATCAGCGCGGGGAATGGCTGTCGAAAGGTGCGACATATTCCGCATCCCGGGGACGCGTCAACCTGCAGCTGCTGAACGGAGAGGACGGAGAATCTCCTCTTTCCTTCTATACCGGTGGGTGGGACACAGATCCCTACATTATCATCACGCTGCCGAATGCATCGGTTATTCAGGGCATGATTATTACAGCACGGCAGCATCCGGACTGGCCGGAGAAAACCAAAACAATTACGGCGTGGGTGTCGCGCAACGGCAGCGAGTGGACCCAGATCTGGCAGGCTGCCGGGCCGGCTTATAAATGGACCTTTCTGCTGCCTGAACCTGAGCGTGCCCGTTATGTGAAGATCGGGCTGATTGGTGACAACAAACAGCTGTGCCTGAAAAACGTCAGGATCTACGGCAGGAAATAACCGGCCGATTTGCATCCGGGACCCGGAAACGGATCCCGGGCCTGAACCGAGGAATAACAATGGACAGCGATCGACTTTGGTATAAAGCTCCGGCGCCTTACTGGGAAGCCGCGCTGCCGCTGGGCAACGGCAGTATGGGTGCGATGGTCTATGGCGGAACAAGGCATGAGGAAATCCAGCTCAACCATGACACGCTCTGGTCCGGGCCGGGAGAATACAGCTTTAATCCGGAAACGCCGAAACTCATCGATCAGGCCCGGCGGCTCATTCGCAACGGAAAATATACTGAAGCCACGGAGTTTATTGAAAAACAGATTCTGTTAACGCGCGACGAATGCCAATCCTATCAGACCGCCGGCAGTCTGCTGCTGGATTTCGGCCTGCCTCATAAAGAGGTCAGCGCCTACGAGAGGGATCTTTCCCTTTCCAGTGCCGTGACTTCTGTCCGCTTCATCTGCGGGTCCGATACCTATACCCGCGAGGCGTTTATTTCTTATCCGGCACAGCTCCTGTGTCTTCGGCTGACCTGCTCAAATCCGGACGGGCTGAACTTCTCCGCCCGTATGACCTCGCCCATGCCGCACTTTGTTCCAACGGCACCGTCCGCAGACACCGTTGCCTATAATGGACGCTGCGCCTCCATGAATCCCAGCTGCCGTCATGGAGTCGGAATTGATGATCTTTGGGCGGAACACCGCCGCAAACAGCATGCGGTCCGTTACCAGAACCGCCTCACCGTTACACTCAAAGGAAAAAATGCAGCCACGGAAGCACGGGACGGCGTTCTGCATGTGACCCATGCCGACGAAGCCATTCTCTATATTGCCATCGGCACAGACTTCTGCGGGTACAGTTGCGAACCCGGTTCCGACGGCGTTACGCCGGAGGAAAAAGCCCGGAAACGGATTGATCAGGCCATTGCAACCGGCTGGGAAAAACTGAAAGCCGATCACATTGCCGATCACTCGGCACTGTACAGCCGGGTCTCGCTGCATTTGGGAAAAGAAGTCGATCAACCCACCGATCGGCTGTTGGCGATGGACGATGCCTCCTGCGAACGGACTTTGGCAAAACTGTTGTTTCAATATGGCCGTTACCTGCTGATTGCCTCTTCCCGTCCGGGAAGTCAGCCGGCCAACCTGCAGGGCCTCTGGAATGACCGCATCAATCCGGCCTGGAGCGGCCGGTATACGATGAACATCAACACGGAAATGAATTATTGGCACGCCCAGGTCTGCAACCTGCCGGAATGCGAAAAGCCGCTCCTTGAAATGATCCGGCAGCTCTCCGTCAGCGGACGGCAGAGTGCCGAAATCCTGTACGGCTGCCGGGGATGGTGTTCGCACCATAATACCGACCTCTGGCGCTGGACCGCCTTCGTTGGTCACATGGCCCGTTGGGCATACTGGCCGCTGAGCAGCGGCTGGCTTTGTCAGCATCTCTGGCAGTCCTACCGATTCAGCTGCGATGAAACATTCCTGAAAGACACCGTTTATCCCATCCTCAGAAGTGCTGCGGAATTCTACCTCGACTATCTCGTGGAAAACAGCGATGGACTGCTGGTCACATCTCCGGCGACCTCGCCCGAAAACACCTTTATCGATCCGGCAACCGGAAAAGAAGCGGCTGTCAGCGAAGGCAGTGTCATGGATCAGAGCATCATCCGTGAAGTTTTCCGCAACACTCTTGATGCCGCTTCCCGACTCGATATCCAAACTGATTCGGTGATGGATGAAATCCGTCAGGCACTGCCCCGAATGGCACCTCTTGCCATCGGTCCGGAAGGACAGATCCTCGAATACATGGCCGACTTTCAAGAGGCCGATCCGCATCACCGTCACCTTTCGCATCTCTATGACCTGTATCCCGGCGAAGGATTCTTTGCAGATCATGACGCGGTACTCATGAAGGCGGCGCGCACGTCCCTGGATCGGCGAGGAGAAAAAGCCACCAACTGGGGCAGTGCGTGGCGGATCTGTTTGTGGGCACGATTCGGCGACGGCGACCGTGCGCTCAAAGCACTCCGAAACCTGATGGTTGCGATTGATCCGGCGCGTTCGGACTCCGGCTGTGGACTGTATCCGAACCTGTTCAATGCCTATCCGCCGTTTCAGATCGACGGGAACTTCGGAACCGGTGCCGGTATTGCTGAAATGCTGCTGCAGTCCCACGAAGGAACGCTGCATCTGCTGCCTGCGCTGCCCTCTGCCTGGCCGGATGGAGAAGTTCACGGACTGAAGGCCCGTGGAGGCTTCGAAGTGAACCTGGTGTGGTCGGACGGGGAATTAACCGTTGCGGAAATCACAGCGGTTCGCGGGGGAGATATTGCCGTTCAATATGGAACTTGCCGGTACAAGTTGACGATGGAAGGCGGCAAGACCTGCCGACTCGACAGACGGCTCTGTCTGCAATGAGGGTTTGATTAAACAGAGGAGGAATTCATGAAGTGTAACGTTTATCCTTTTATTATTACAGTTATTGCTGCTTTTGTTGCAGGTTTTGTTTCGGCTAAAGAAAAAACGCTGTTGTCGGATGATCTCTCGACGTTGGATAATTTTGTCAGCACAACGATTTCCGGTTCCAGCTGGGTATCGAACGGAACAGATGCGGTGCACACCAATGGAGTTTCATCCAGCACTCGGGCACGACTGGATTCCGAAACCGTATTTGATCTAAACCCCGGTAATATAGCGTATGATTCTGTGACGCTAGAATTTGTTTCTTCCAGCGCTTCAACAACAAAAGACCGGTTGGAAGTCGGACTGATCGATTCAAAAAATACTGCATATTATAATAATCCACTGTCCAGCAAAGTGAATGTTTACGGTGCAGTGGTCAGTCATACCAGTTCAGCAAATCCGGTGGGTCTTGCGTTTAATTTCGGTACCGGTACGGCTCCGGGAGAAAATGCGAATGATATCAGTATGAAGGCGGTGACGGGTACCCATACCTACAGGATTGTATTTACAGATACGGGAACGGAACTGTTTCAAGACGGGCTTTCTCAGGGAATGACAACCAAAGTGCTGGATTTTACCCGGGATTATTGCGTTGTCGCATACGGCCAGGGCGATGACTCGAGATCTGCGAAGTCACTGGACAATGTTTTGCTGACAGCTGAGAAAGAAAACAAATTGTCATTGGTAATTATTCATTAATTTTTAATTCAGTTGGGATTCATGAGAAAAAAGGCTCTATACATTACAGATCGGCTTGATGAAATTTATTCGCCTGCGCTGCAGCTGCGAGTCGAAATGCTTGTGGATTTGGTTGCACCGCCTCAAAGCAGTGATATTGCAAAACGGGCTCCTGAGCTGTTGCATGATGTGGAAATTATTCTATCCGGCTGGGGGCCGCCGGTGCTTGACCGTGATTTTCTTTCGGCAGCGCCGCGTCTGGAGGCGTTTTTCTATGCCGCCGGCTGCATTCAGTATCCGGTTACTTCTGCCGTATGGGATCGTAAAATCACAGTATGCAGTTCTGTTTATGTTAATTCGATTCCGGTAGCGGAATATACCCTGGCCCAGATTCTTCTTGCTTTGAAGCACACCTGCCAGGCGGCCGATGAATATCGGCAGAAACGCGCCAAGGTCTATTCGCTTTCCGAGGTATCCGGAGCATACGGGGGGATTGTCGGGCTGATCGGGCTCGGCAACGTATCCCGCATTCTGATGGATCTGCTGCGGCCGTTTGATATCCAGGTGCTGGCCTGCGACCCGAAGCTTGGCGAGGATGAGATCCGAAGCCTGGGAGCAGAGAGCAGGTCGATGGAAGAAATCTTTGCTATGAGCGATGTGGTTTCTCTGCATGCATCAAATATTCCGTCTACTCGCGGAATGATTACCGGCAGCCTGTTGCGGAGCATGAAGACCGGTTCTACTTTCATTAACACATCACGCGGCAGTCTGGTCCGCGAAGATGACCTGGCCGATGTGATGCTCAGTCGTCCTGATCTGCTTGCGATTCTGGATGTAACCGATCCGGAACCTCCTTTGCCGTCCAGTCCCTTGTGGACAGTTCCCAATATCCATCTGACACCGCACATTGCCGGATCTCAGGGCCGGGAACGCTTCCGGGTGGGCAAGGCGATGGTGGATGATCTTGAACGGTATCTGAACGGAAAGCCTCTGAAATGGCAGGTTCAGCCACCCGGTTCCAATCGCTGAATAAAAATCATGACTGCCATCGTGAATAGAAAATGTGAGTCTGCCGGCCGGAAACATATTATAGTAAAAAATTTCAGTATACTGACTGTCTTGTTGTTTTTCGGCACCGCATATGCAGCTCAAAGTTCCTGGGTTTACTATAACTCAGACGGGAACCTTTCTTATAAGAAGCTAGCCGACGGCAGCAGGATTATGGATTTTTCCCATGCCGGGTACATGGACGGAGGTGTAGAGCTCCCTGACGTTCCGGCAGTGCTGATGCTGACGCCGTCCGGAGGAGACGACCGTGCCGCGCTGCAGAATGCTGTCGATGCGGTGGCTGCGAATGCGCTGAGCAACGGGTTTCGGGGCGCATTGGTGCTGGGTGCCGGCACCTTTTTAATCAGCGGACAGATTAACATTGATACCCGTGGTGTCGTTGTGCGTGGAGCCGGATCGGGCGATGGAGGGACCGTCATTCAAATGACAGCGGACTCTCCCATGACGCTGTTTAATATCGTTGGAAAGGAAGATGCCGTTGAAGGAAGCCCTGTTGGTATTACGAACACATATATCGCTTCGGGCGCAGTGTCATTTGATGTCAGTGATGCAAGTGGGTTAAGTGTCGGTGATAATGTCTTTATTGATCGTCCTGTGACAGAAGAATGGATTTCCTATATGGGAATGGATACGCTGGTGCGTGATGGAACCACGCAGACCTGGATAACGGCAGGGTCAACGATCACAACGGATCGAATGATCACGGATATTTCCGGAACCCGAATTACGCTGGATGCTCCGTTGACGGATACATTTGATTCCAGATATTTGGGGAATCCGGTCGGAACGCTGAAAAGTTACATGTGGACAAACCGTCTCTCTCATGTAGGTCTTGAGCATTTGAAAATAGAGGCGCCTCCGGTGGCAGCCTCCTATGTTTCAGTCAACATGGACAAGGTCCGCGACTCATGGGTCAGAGATGTGGTTATCCAGGATGGTGTGAACTGTTTTGTAATGGGGAAGCAGACCAAACGCATTACCGTGGATGAGGTGACAATTCAGCATACTGTATCCTCTGCGGCGTCGGCGCCGCCGGCAGATTTCAGCTGCACCGGAACGCAGATCCTGTTCAATAAATGCAGGTCCCTGGGGGCGGGATCATGGCCCTTCGTTACTCAGTCGGCCGGAACCGGCCCGATCGTCCTGTTGAGTTTTTACAGTACGCAGACGGCCGGGATTTCTCCTCATCAACGCTGGACGACCGGGATTCTTGCGGACCATTGTGATTTACCGAATGCTCCGGAAACCACACAGGGAATTTCATATCGCAATCGAAGAACGGCCGGCTCCGGTCAGGGATGGACCACAGGCTGGTCCGTCGCCTGGGATGTGACGACCCCGTACTTTCTGGTATCGGCGGCTCCCGGAACGACGAATTGGTGTATTGGCGGAATCGGAACCAGAACATCGGAGACCGAGCCGGATGGCGCGTATGATTCATTGGGGAGTTACATTTCCCTTGGCACGACAGGGAGTTTATATTTGGAGCAGCTTCGGGAGCGGTTGGGAAATCAGGCCTTGGCAAATATCGGATATGGAGAACCGCCCGCAGAAACCGATGCCTGGGTTCTGCTGTCAGATGACCTCTCCACACTGAATAACTTCAGTAATCTTACCGTAACTGCGGGTGTCAGCTGGGAGACAGACGGAACCAATGCGGTGTTTGTCGGTGGCGATGGAGCGGGAGACCGTGCCCGGTTGGTGTCCAATGATGTATTTGATTTCAATCCAGGCGGTTTAGCCTATGGCTCCGTTGCTTTGGAATTTACGGCTCAAAGTGACTCTGCAACAGCACGAGGGTTTGAGGTGGGACTGATTAAGGCGTCAGATGTCGGGTATTACAACACATCATTGTCTACAGAAGTGAATGTTGTGGGATCCGTCGTCAGCCTGACAAGTGCGGATAATCCTGCGGGGCTGGTGTTCAATGATGCCGTCGGTACAGCTCCTGGAGCCGCCGCGGTGGAAACGGGCCCGGAGACAGGTGAACACTCATATCGGATTGTTTTCACTGCATCTGGCACAGAGCTGTTTTTGGACGGTGTCACACAGGGAACGGCAACGAATGTGCTGGATTTTTCAACCGACTATAAAATCGTTGTGTTTGGCCAGGGATACAGCAGCCTGCTCAAGGCTCTTTGTGCGGTGCAGCTGGACGCTTCAATGTCACAAACCCTGCTGTTGGATGATCTTTCCACGCTGTGCATCTTCACGAACGACTATAACAGTGTTGCTAATGTCAGCTGGGAAACAGATGGGACCAATGCGGTATATGCCGGCGGAGGTTCTGCCGGAGATCGGGCCCGCCTGACATCCCTTGACTCCTTTGATCTGAATCCCGGTGGAACAGCTTATGACTCGGTGACTCTTGAATTTACCACACAGAGCGGTTCTGCAACATCCGATCGGTTTGAGGTGGGACTGATTGATGTGACAGATGTTTCCAAATACAATAATCCACTGTCATTCAAAACGGATGTTTGCGGAGCTGTTGTCTGCCACACATCGACGGCCAACTCGCAGGGGCTGCTGTTCAATGACGCGACCGGTGTCGCACCAGGCAGCGTTGCAGACGTTGCGATGGCTGCGGTGATCGGAAAGCACTCCTGCAAAATTGTTTTTACAGCTGCGGGAACAGAGTTGTTCCAGGACGGAGTATCTCAGGGGACGACGGCAAAAACACTCGATTTTACAAAAGATTATAAACTGACTGCGTTTGGCCAGGGGTACAGCAGTACACTCAAGTCGCTTTGCACGGTACGGCTGACGGCAGGATCTCAGCCGTTGCTGGTGGAAAGCTGTTCTACGTTTGGAAACTTTCAGAATGTAACCCATCTGGATGCATTCTGGTTATCGGACGGAACCAATATGATCTATGATAATAACGGAGCGTATTCAGCGAATCGTGCAACCTTGTATTCAAAAACTGATATCGATTTCAATCCCGAAGGCATGAACTGTGAATTCGTACTGCTTCAATTCACATCGACCATCAGTGATGTCGGCACCAGCGGTGCAAATCGGCTTGAAGTTGGGTTGGTCAGCAGTGACACGATTGAATTCTATGACGATGCCTTGTCCTCCAGGCGTTTTGCCGAAGGCGCTGTGATTTCTCATACAGATGATATAAACCCGGTCGGATTGGTTTTTAACCACGCAACGGGGACTGCTCCCGGTTCCGGGGCTGTGAAGATCTTTATGGAAAAAAAGCTTGGAACACATCGCTATACCGTTGTTTTTTCGACAACCGGCACTTCTTTGTTTCAGGACGGTGTGTTTCAGGGTAGTACAACGAATGCGCTGGATTTTACAAAGGACTACAAGTTGGCGGCATTTGGTCAGGACGATACCTCCGAAAAAAAACTGTGCAGTTTGTCGGTGGGCACTCTGTTGCCGGTCGTGGAAAAAGAGAACGTTTTGCCTTTGTCTATCGATTCGATCTCATTAGAGGGCGGGTCTCTGTTGATCAACGTGGTAAACGCCCAGTCCGGAACGACGTATAAAGTGTTCAGCAGTACCGATATGATGCTGCCTTTGAGTCAGTGGGTTTCCGTTGCAAGCAGCACGCCGAAAACCGGGAGTTTTTGCGTAACAAATTTCATTAATTCGAATGATACTCAGAGATTTTATATAATCAGAGCGCAGGAAACGGACACTGTGCGGTGAAGGAGTGGTATGTTTGCATGGCAGGATAATGTAGTGATTGGCGTGTACTTTCTGTTCATGGTGCTGATCGGATTTATTTTCAGTAAAACCAGCAAAAACAGCAGTGATTACTTCCGCGGCGGCGGCTCTATGTCCTGGTGGATGACTGGAGCCTCCGTCTTTATGGCCAACTTCAGTGCGTGGACCTTCGTCGCTGCCGGTGGACGCGTTTATGCAACAGGAACGATGATCATCTTCACTTCATTTTTTCTGCAGAGCGTTTTCGGGATTGTGCTAGCATTTCATCTGGCTCACCGGTATCGCCGGATGCGAGTCATTTCTCCTGTTGATGCCATCTTTTCCCGATATGGCCGGGCAACCGAGCAGATCTATGCGTGGTATTCCATGCTCAGCCGGCTGCTCTTTACGGGCATTCCCCTCTACACCCTCTGCATTTTTGTCGTGCCCTTGATGGGTATATCGCTGGGGCAGGGAATGATTCTGGTCGGATGCATTGTCGCCTTTATGTCTGTTACCGGAGGGGCCTGGGCCGTGGTCGCTTCGGACTTTGTTCAGAGCCTGGTGCTGATGATGATCTCCGTTATTACCGCCGTACTCACCCTGATGCGGCCGGATGTCGGGGGCCTTTCGGGTTTTTTTGAGAAACTTCCGCCCCGGCAGTTTGACTGGACGATTCATGATCAGCTTCCGGTTCTGATCATCTTCGTAACAGCTCTGACCATGTGGCAGTTTCTGCAGATCTACAACCTCATGATGGGCGCCGGACGCTTCCTGATTGTGCGCAGCGACACGGATGCAAAAAAAGCAGCCTTTCTCTATTCGGCCGGATTCCTTGTCGGACCGCTCATCTGGTTTATTCCTCCGATGGCCGCCACGTTTCTTTTCCCTGATATGGGATCTCTGTTTCCGAACCTTCGGAATCCCGAAGAGATGGCCTATGTGGCGGTTGCCAACTCTGTTTTGCCCAAAGGAATGCTGGGGATGCTCGCCTGCGGGATCTTTGCCGCCACCATGTCTGCGCTCGATACCGGACTGAACCAGAACAGCGCAATCCTTGTGCGCAACATCTATCTGCCGCTGTTCCGTCCACAGGCCGGTGAACGGGAACTCCTCATCGCCGGTAAGGTTTTCACCTCACTGGCCGGAGTCATCATGATTGCCGGCGGCTTCATCTACGCAAAATACAGCACCGTGGATCTCTTTGCATGGAACCAGCACTTCAATGCCATCTTGCTCATGCCGATGGTGATCCCGCTGTGCCTGGGACTGCTGTTCCGCAGAACCCCGAAAGCGACGCCGATTGTGGCCATTATCACATTGCTCGTTGTCTCGTTTTTTCTCAAATTCCATCTCGATTATGCCGCTGTTGCCGAACGGCTGGGCTGGCGTCCAATGGATGCCCGCGAACAGGCTGATCTCATGTCCGGATTCATCTATCTGGTTGGCGGCATTCTCGGGCTCATCATTTATGTGATCGGTACGCTGCTCTACAAACGTTTCCCGTTAAAAGGAAAAGACAAAGAGCGGGTGCAGAAACTTTATCAGGACATGGAGACGCCGGTAACTGCCGTTTCCGAAGAACATCGGCACACCGATAAGATGCAGTACAAAAATATCGGAGGGTTGTGTCTTGCCTATGGAGGAATTCTGATCCTGTGCATTTTGCTGCCGAACGACCTCAAAGGCCGCGTCTGTTTTCTGATCTGCGGTGGGTTTGTCGCCGGAATCGGTGCAGTGCTCTGGAGTCTGCACCTTAAAATCCGGGGGGATAAAGACCGCAAAATGACGTCGTGATGCCTCGATTCCTCCTGTTCCCATGCAATAGCATTGAATTTTATGAATCGGCACCGAATAGTATGGAATAAACAGCACGGATTACAGAAATCGTTGTAAAAAAGCGGATCGGTACCAGATGGCAAAAACAAGGGTAGAGCAGGTTGTTAAAGATATTCGCGGCAGGATCAGTTCCGGAGAGTATGCGCCTCATGAAAGGATTCCCTCTGAGGTGAAGCTGCAGGAAGAGTACGGCGTCAGCGGAGATACTGTACGTAAGGCTCTCGTGCGATTGACGACTGAGGGAGCCATCTACCGGTTGCCGTGGAAAGGAAGCTTTGTTTCACCGCCTGCCAAAGTGGGACGCATCTTGGTCGTAGCCAATTATGCGACAGTTGTGCCGGCGGATAATTTCGGTCTGCTGTACGGGTTTTCTGCTTTTGGACACGGAATGCGCTGTTACGAAGATCAGCACAGTGTCCCTTATGCTCTGATTCTGATGGATCGCGACACCTACATGCGCTCGGCATATGAGATTCATTTGATCCACCGGGATATCGCCGGAATCATCTTTTTTCGTGATGTGCAGCCTGTTCTGGCGACTCGGCCGCAGCTTGAACAGCTTGGAATTCCCTTCCTGTTTTATGGATCAGACCGTTGTCGCGAACAGTTGCTGGGTGAGAACATATACTGCTACAGCGAAGAGTCACTGGTTTCTTTGGCACTGGAGTATCTCACGGGCAAAGGTCATACGAAAATTTTATGCACAAGAAGCGACGCAGTCGCTGGGCGATATCGGATTTACGAGGCATGGATGCGTCAAAGAGGGCTGTGGTCAGATGATTGCGGTCCAATCGAAATAGAAGACGGACGCATGATGATCTCTCCTTCAGAGCTGGTAAAACGCGGTACGGCTCTTCTGGGGGCTCGGGATAAAGAAGCCGTTGTCGTGCTCAATGCCGCGGTGCGGGCAGGTATTGCAGTCCCGGAGTCACTCGCCGTGATGGGCATTGACAATTACCCGATCGGAACACACACGGTGGTTCCCCTGACGAGTGTGGATATCCCGATTATGGAAGATGCCGAGCGATGCACGCAGCTGTTCATCGAATTACTTGAAGGAAAACGCAAAACAATTTCTGAACGCAGCAGAATCCGGGTGGTGGAGCGCGAGAGTGTTTAAATAACAAAAGCCTCTGATTTTATCCGCAAAATGAACAGCGCTGCAGTCTCATCGGCCGCGATGAGGAAAACATCTGTTTCATCAATGCCCGTGACTGTTTCGGCATTCCGCTGAGCTGAGCGGTCAGTTGAAATAGTCCGGTTCGTTGCCGGGCTTCCATTTGATATTGCATCCCGTCGCAGGAACCTGCTGTTCGGGAATCGTTTTGCCTTCAAAGAGGCATTCGATTGCGTTGCGCAGGTTTTCCCCGGTGACGGGTTTGCCGTTGCCGGGGCGGGCGTCATCGAGCTGTCCGCGGTAGACAAGTTCGTGCTGCGTGTTGAACAGGTAAATATCCGGCGTGCAGGCCGCGCGGTAGGCCTGTGCAGTCTTCTGTGTTTCGTCGTAAAGATACGGGAAGGAAAAGTCGAGCCGGTCAGCCTGTTCTTTCAGTTTCGGCGGCGTGTCGTCCGGGTAGTTTTCAGCATCGTTGGCGCTGATGGCGACCATACCGAAGCTGCGGCTTTGGAAATCACGCCCGATGGCGGCCAGCTCGGATTCGACCAGCTTGACATACGGACAGTGCGCGCACATGAAAACGACCAGCAGCACGTCTTTTTCAGCAAAATCGTCCAGGCTGACGGTTTCTCCGGTCTGCACGTCCGGCAGTGCAAAGTTCGGGGCTTTGGTTCCGAGTTCCATCATGGTGGACGGGGTAAGACTCATGGTGTGCTCCTTTCATTCTACGAAAATGAAAGGCTATCGGACCCGGTCGTTAAAAGAAAGCAATATGGTCGGCTATTCGGGAATAAACAGTTTCTGGCCGACGGAGAGAACGTTTGGATTGGAAATTTTATTAGCGCTGATAATTGCTTTGGTGCTGACGTTGTAGGCCTTGGCAATGGTCGACAGCGTTTCCCCGGGCCGGACGATGTGCTCGTAGCCGTACGCGCTGCTGCTTCCTCCGGCCGGCGCGGCCGGCGTCGCCTGCTTGATCAGTCGTTCCAGCTCGCTGCTGAGCTTGGCAACCATTTCTCGCTTATCGGCTTCGCTTTTCTGTTCGATCGCCGCGCAGCGACTGTCGAACTGGCTCCGCAGCGTATCGAGATCCCGGGTGAGCTGGCTGATTTCCATTTCCAGCGATTCGATGCGTCCGGTCAGCCGCCGCTGGTTTTCCTGTGCCATGAGCTGGTCCTGCGTCATGGCGGCGCGGTCGGCGCGTGTCTGCAGCTGAATGGTTTCGCAGCCGGTCAGCAGTCCGGCGCCCAGCAGTACAAAAAAGATTTTTTTCATGATAATTCTCCAATATTCCAATTCAGTCTCTTACGGCTTCCACAGATAAAGGAAAGTCGGTGAAGACAGGTTGAGTTTCGGCAGCGTTACCGGACTGCGGGTTCCAAGCAGTGATTCCAGAAGGCTTTTGGGGGCTTCATAGCGAATGACGTAGAGAGCACCGGTGTCGAGCAGGGCCGCAGTGCGGGCCAGTGCTTCATCCCAGTAACCGATCTCGTCGATCAGTCCGTTTTCGAGCGCATCGTTTGCCGAAAAAATCCGTCCGTCGAGCAGGCCGGACGCCGTCGCGGGGTCCATCTTGCGATTGTCGATCACCAAGCCGGAAAAGCGGGCGTACATATCATCAATCAGCTTCTGGAGCAGAGCCACCTGATTGGTATTCACCGGCTCGAACGGATTGAGCATATCCTTGTTGGCGCCGGATTTGATCGTCACATCTGTGATGCCGATTTTCTCGGCCAGGCCCTGCAGATTCATCGACTGCATGATCACGCCGACCGAGCCGACCACCGCGGTCGGCTCCGCGATAATCCAGTCGGATGCCATCGAGGCGTAGTAGGCGCCGGAAGCCCCGAGGTCGCGGATGAACACAACAATCCGCCGGTCGGGTCGGCTCTTGCGGAAGCGGGAGAGGGCATCATAGATTTCGTCGCTTGGCGTCACGCCGCCGCCGGGCGAGTTGACCTCCAGAATAATCGCACGCACATCCGGGTCGCGCTCCGCGGCGCGAATCTGCATCAGCGTGCTGGAAACCATATCCACCCGTGCGCTGAACAGCCCCTCGTCTTCCGGGTGCATAATCACCCCCTGCAGCGGAATGCGGACCACCTTGATGTCGCCGCTTCCATACGACCACGTCTCTTCCAGCTTCGGCGCTTCATCCCGCGGATAGTCGGCTTCAGCCCGCTTCGCGCGAGACAGCCAGCTGCCGGCCAGCAGCAGGGACAGAATGATAATCGCGATCCAGAGTTTACGGTTGCTTCGGCGGTGTTTCATGCGGGCATTTTAAAGACAGCCGCGCCTAAATCCAGTTTTTAGCAAAATCATTTGACGTGGCGGACGGCTTTGGCTACAACCTCCCGCACTATGGGACAGCAACTCAGACAGAGAACCAAACAGCGCCGCCGTGTACTTCGCAAAAAACGCCTCAAAGTGCGTGCACGCGAAGCCGCTGCGAAGAAATAACCGCGATCCGATCCGGCATTTCCGCTTCACCCCGTGAAACCTGTTTTCACGGGGCTTTTCTGTTTCTGCACAGAGAATGACCGAGCGCATCATGGAAAAGTTTCCAATGCTTGGAAAAACGCGGAAGGACTGATAGATTGCCGCCCATGATTACCTTTCTAGATGGGATTCTTGAGGAAAAGCAGCCCGCGCGCGTCGTTGTCAACGTTGGCGGAGTCGGCTACGAAGTTCTCGTTCCGCTCAGCAGTTTCGACCGCCTGCCGCCCGAAGGCGAAAAGGCCCGCGTCCTGATCTATCATCACATCACCGAAGTCTCCCAGGTACTCTTCGGATTTGCGACCGACGACGAGCGCCGGATGTTCCTGATGCTCCTCGGCGTCAGCGGCGTCGGCCCAAAAATTGCCGTCAGTGCGCTGTCCGGCCTCTCGGTCCGGGAGCTCAAAGCCGCGCTGATCGACGGCGACGTCAAGCGAATCTCCTCAATCTCCGGCATCGGCAAAAAAACCGCGGAACGCATCATTGTTGAACTGCGCGACAAATTCTCCACCGGCGAGTCGCTCGAAGCGCTCTCCGGCACAGAGGAAGAGGCCCCCGGCGATACGCGCCTGCGCGACGCCGCCATGGCGCTCATCGCGCTCGGCTACAAACAGGACGACGCCCGCAAAATGGTCAAGAAGGTCGCTGATGACACAAACGCTTCTGTAGAAGATCTAATCCGCATGGCACTGACGGGGAGATAATCCGCAAAAATATCATTTTTTAGAGCCAACTTTTTTCGGTGATGTTCCGAAGAGAAAACACAAGTAACAATGTGCATGTGCAAATAAAGTCCCGTAGGGTATTCTCTCGAAAATTATAGGTAACGTTATGGCACTTATTGAAGGGTTCAGAATTCAAAATTATCGGGCGTTAAAAGATGTCGCAATGGGAAAGATTGGCACTGACCCGCAGCTAAGGGATGCAGAGCCTTTGACCCCTATGACGGCGGTGATTGGAAAAAACGGTGCAGGGAAAAGTTCCATTTTCGATGCATTTGGCTTCCTTGCTGACTGCATGCAGACTGATTTAGAAACAGCCTGTAATGCCAAGAATCGAGGCGGTTTTGACAAGTTGGTTTCATCCGGCGTGGAAGACTCGATTTCCTTGACAATTTATTATCGCGAATCGAAAAATGATCGCCCCATTACATATGAATTATCCATCGGTAAAGATCCCAAGGACGGTTTGCCGATTGTCAAAAGCGAGCGGTTACGACAACGTCCAAAAAATAATGCGCGAGGCTGGCCACGATCTTTTCTGCGACTGGAAAATGGGAGGGGCAGTGTTTGGGTGGGAGATGACAGTCTTGAAAATCCTGACCCAAAAAAACAAAATGACGCCCAAAAAGATGTGGCCTTTGATGCCCACCGGCTGGCAATCGTATCGCTTGCCGAACAATTCGAGGAAAATCCACGTATTGCACTGTTCAAGAAATTCATTCAGAGCTGGTATCTGAGTTATTTTACGCCAGACTCAGCCCGGAAAATCCCACAGGCCGGAGTTCAGAAGCATCTTAATCTGCATGGGGACAATGTTGGTAATGTGGTGCAGTATTTGGAACGAAACCATCCGATTGTTTTTAAGCGCATATTGGATGATATTTCATCGAAAATTCCGGGGATTGGAACGATTGAACCCTATCGTGATAGTGTGACCAATAACCTCTATCTGCTTTTTAAGGACAAGGGTTTTGCCAAGCCGTTCACCCAGCAGCAAATGTCGGACGGAACGCTGAAAATGTTCTGTTACCTCTTGTTGCTGCAGGATCCGAATCCGCCACCGTTTATCTGTATTGAGGAGCCTGAGAACGGACTTTATCACAAACTGCTGGAAACCTTGGCGGTTGAGTTCCGCGAGCATGCAACCGGGAAGAAAGGGGCCTCCCAGATTTTCATCACAACACACCAGCCTTATTTCGTGGATGCGTTGACCCCGGCGGAAGTCTGGATTTTGGAAAAGGGTTCTGATGGATTTTCCACCATCAAACGAGCCAGCTCCGATCCGCTGATCAATAACCTGGTCGAACAGGAGCTTCCTTTGGGCGGGCTTTGGTACAGTGACTATCTTGACGCGAGGTAATCATGCATTTTGACATCCTCGTTGAAGATGTTTCGGGCAAGCGTATGCTGGATCTGCTGGTTCCTAAAATCCTTGGGGAGTTCCACACTTTTCAGGTCCATCATTACAAAGGGATCGGACGGTTACCTAAAGGGATGGCTTCCGGCTCCGAACCCCAAAAACGCATTTTACTCGATCAGCTTCCCCGAGTACTGCAAGGGTTTGGCAAGACCTACGCCGCTTATCCTGCGGGATATCAGTCTGCGGTGGTTGTTGTTTGCGATCTGGATGATCGTTGCTTAAAAGCCTTTCGTGCGGAGTTGCTGCGGCTTCTCCAGCGGTGCAATCCCGCGCCGGAAGCCCGGTTCTGCATTGCCGTTGAAGAGGGCGAAGCCTGGTTTTTTGGCGACTTGAATGCTGTAAGGACGGCGTATCCGCACTCGAAGGATGCGGTGCTGAGCAGCTATGCCAACGATTCGATCTGTGGCACTTGGGAAAAATTGGCGGACGCGGTTTACTCCGGTGGGGCCGCGGCCCTGAAGGCGTTGGGATGGACGATGATTGGGCGTGAAAAATCCATCTGGGCCGATGCGATTGCCCCGAATATGGACGTCAATGCAAACTCTTCACCTAGCTTTTGCTATTTCCGTGATAAATTGCGAGGACTGGCTGGGCAATGATTTGTGCATAGAGAGGGGATATAAGATGATGAATTTTAAAAATAGCCTACTCTTGTCCTTCCAATGATTGGAATTTTCTATGGAACACACCGTCACAACTCTCAACCGGCCGGACAAGGATTTCGACATCAAACTGCGCCCGTCGCGCTTCGACGATTTCACCGGCCAGTCTAAAGTCAAAGAGCGTCTCGAGCTGTTCGTCGAAGCCGCCAAAGCGCGCGGCGATGTTCTCGACCACGCGCTGCTCTCCGGTCCGCCGGGACTTGGTAAAACCACGCTCGCCTACATCATTGCCGAGGCGATGGGCGCAAACATCAAGTGCACCTCCGGGCCGGTCATCGACAAACCCGCCGACCTCGCCGGCCTGCTCACCGGCCTCGAGCGCGGCGACGTCCTGTTCATCGACGAAATCCATCGGATGCAGAAAACCGTCGAAGAATATCTGTATTCCGCGATGGAGGATTTCGTCATCGATATCGTCATCGACCAGGGGCCGAACGCCCGCTCGATCCGGCTTAATATTCAGCCGTTCACGCTCATCGGTGCAACGACCCGCAGCGGCCTGCTCTCCGCGCCGATGCGCTCGCGCTTCGGCCTGCTTAATCGGCTCGACTATTACGATGCCGCCACGCTGCAGAAAATCATCGAGCGCTCCGCACGCATTCTCAATGTCGATATCGAACCGGACGGCGCGCTCGAAATCGCCCGCCGCTCGCGCGGCACGCCGCGCATCGCCAACAACCTGCTGCGCCGCGCCCGCGACTATGCGCAGGTCAAGGCCGACAACATCATCACCGCCGACATTGCCTCCAAAGCGCTCGCCCTGCTGGAGATTGACGAAAGCGGTCTCGACGAAATGGACAAGCGTATTCTGCAGACCATCATCGAAAAGTTCGGCGGCGGCCCGGTCGGCATCAGTTCGCTCGCCGTATCCGTCGGCGAAGAGGCGGGAACCATTGAGGAAGTCTACGAACCGTACCTCATTCAAGAGGGGTTCATGAAGCGCACGCCGCAGGGTCGTGTCGTGCTGCCGCGCACCTTCAAGCTGTTCGGGCTCAAACCCGATGGAAGTCAGGGGGATCTGCTTTGATGCAGGAACCGGCAGCAGTCATTCCCCGGTTTTCGCTGGACGACTCTGAAGAAATCGGCAGCGCGCTGGATCTTGCGGGAATTCCGTATGAACGGCGCGGTGTAACCATCTCTGTCAGTCGATACGGAGGGGGTTCCGAATATGTTTTCTATGTATCGAAGGACCGGTTCCAGGATGCGGTGCAGGCCATCAAATCCTACTACGGCTTTCTGGATGCTCCTCCTGAGCCGGTGAGCGGGATCTGTCCGGCCTGTCGCACGACCGTAGAAGATGTTTTTGAATGCCCGGAGTGCGGACTGGTGCTGTCTTTAGATCCGCGCAGCCTGATGAAAAGTCATCCGTTCGTCGTCTTTTTAGAACAGCTCGAAAAAGCAGAAGGAAACAACGTGCAATGAATAAGTGGTTTATACAGCGCATCCTGATTCCGGCGGCAATACTCTGTTTTCCAATGATTGGAAAATCGGTCGAGGGCGTGAAGCTCGTGTGCGACAGGCCGGTGTTTAACTTTGGAACGGTCGGGCAGTCGGCGGTGGTCACCAACGTATTCACCATCCGCAACGCGGGCGATGTCAGCTTTGTGCTGCATCATGTGCAGACCACCTGCAGCTGCACCGCGGGAAAACTCGATAAGCGCATTATCGGACCCGGCGAAACGGCCGAACTGACCGCAGTCTACACCGCCGCCCGCCGCAAAGGTCCCCAGCAGAAGAAGATTCTGCTGATTCCGGTCGATGGCAGAAAACCGGCCTGCACACTTTATATGGAAGGTTTTGTTGAACCGCCTGTCGATTCAGATTAAAACGGGCGCTCATTTTGGAACGAAAGGAAAACAAAATGGCTGGAATCTTTAAAGCATACGACATTCGCGGAATTTACGGGCAGGATCTGACCGACGACATCGCCTTCAAAATCGGGCGCGCCGTCGCCACCTTCCTCAAGCCGAAAAAATTCGTCATCGGGCACGACATGCGCCCGCACTCGACACCGCTCTTCGAAGCGATGGCCAAAGGCCTCACGATGCAGGGCGTCGACGTCATTAATCTCGGCATGGTTTCCACGCCGATGTCCTACCACGCCAACGGCAAGCTCGGCGCCGACGGTTCCGCCATCATCACCGCCTCGCACAACCCCGGCGAGTGGAACGGCATGAAAATCTGCCGCGAGCAGGCCATTCCGATTTCCGGCGCAACCGGCATCGCCGACATCGAACGCATTGTGAAGGAAGAGGCTTTTGATGCTCCGGCCGCAACGCCCGGCACCGTCACCGAATACGACATCAAGCCCGAATACTTCGAGCACATCCGCACCTTCGCCGCAATGGACAAGCCGCTCAACGTCGTCATCGACTACGCCAACGGCATGGGCATCTCCGAAGGCGGCGTGTTCACCGACGCCATGTTCAACATCACCCCGATGTACGACGAACTCGACGGGACCTTCCCGAACCACGAAGCCAATCCGCTCGACCTGCATACGCTCAACGACATTTCCGCCAAACTCAAAGCCGGCAGCTACGACTTCGGGATCGCCTTTGACGGCGACGCCGACCGCGCCGGCTTCCTCGACGAAAACGGCGAAATCGTCACCATGGATATGATCACCGCGCTCGTTGCCCAGTCCATGCTCGAAAAATTCCCCGGCGCCGCGATCTTCTACGACCTGCGCAGCTCCTGGGCCGTCAAGGAAGTTATTGAAGAAGCGGGCGGCCGCCCGATGATGAGCCGCGTCGGACACGCCTTCATCAAAGCACAGATGCGCGAAGCCGACGCGGTTTTCGCCGGTGAGCTATCCGGTCACTACTACTTCCGCGACAACTACTACACCGAAAGCTCCTCGCTGGCCGCCATTTGTGTTGCCAACCTCATCAGCAAAACCGGCAAAACGCTCTCCGAGCTCATCAAGCCGATCAAGCGCTACTTCGCTTCCGGCGAGATCAACTCCAAGGTTGCCGATGTACAGGCCGTCTTCAAACGGCTCGACGAGAAATACAGCGATGCGGACAATAAATTCCAGCTCGACGGCAATTCCTACGAATACGCCGACTGGTGGTTCAACGTCCGTTCGTCCAACACCGAGCCGCTCGTTCGCCTCAACCTCGAAGCCAAGACCCCCGAGCAGATGGCTGAAAAACGCGATGAAGTCCTCGCACTCATTCGTGCTTAACAAACACCCGCTTCGCTCAGGGACGCAAAGAACACGAAGGAGGAATTCCTTGGCGATCTTTGCGTTCTTTTGTTTGTTTCCTGTTTCGTGTCGATACGTGTAATTTGTGGGTGCTATTGTCTTTCGATGTTAAAGCCGCTCCAGTTTGGGACTGTGACGATCGATTTCCCGGTCGTGCTTGCGCCGATGGCGGGCTATACCGATGCCGCGTTCCGCTCCGTCTGCAAGGAGCTCGGTGCCGGCGCCTGCTACACGGAAGTGACCAGCGCGGAAGGAATCCGGCGCGATTCGCAGAAAACCTTCCAGTTTCTGGAAGTTTCCAAATTGGATCATCCGATCGCAGGCCATATTTTCGGTAAATCCGTCGAGGCAATGGTCGAGGCCGCGCAGTATATCGAACAGCTCGGCACCTTTGACTGGATCGACCTCAACTGCGGCTGCCCGGTGCGCAAGGTCGTCCGGCGCGGCGCGGGCGCCGCGCTGATGAAAGAGCCGGAGCAGATCGGTGAAATCGTCCGCGCGGTCAAAAAAGCCGTTTCACTTCCGGTGAGCGTGAAAACCCGCATTGGATTCAGTCCGTCCTTTCCCGATCATCTCACCATCGCCAAAATTGTTGAAGACGCCGGCGCGGACATGATTGCGGTTCACGGCCGCTATGCCTGTAACTTTCATAAAGGCGATGCCGACTGGGAAAAGCTCGGCGAAATCAAACAGGCATTGAAAATTCCAGTCATTGGAAACGGCGGCGTCAATACGCCGGAAGACGCCGACGAAATGATCCGTGTATCGGGGGTGGACGGCGTGATGATCGGCCGCGGCGCGGTCGGCAACCCCTGGTTGTTTGAGCAGATTTCCAATCATTGGAAACAGATGGAGCCCGTATCCGAAAATTTTCCAACCCTTGGAGAAAATCAGCAGGCCGCAACGCAGTTGCTTCCAACCATT
>JBFWJN010000005.1:0-28938 GCA_050253185.1 Kiritimatiellales bacterium
TAACCGGACCTATACAGGAGAAACTGATGAAGCGTATTGTGTTTGCGATTCTGTTCACAGCCGCCGCCGTCTGCGGGTGCCAGGCCAAAGAAAAGACCGAGGAGATTTCCACCCTGCGGCAGACCGGCCGGGCTTTTGCGCAGATTGCTAAAGACGTCACACCGGCCGTGGTTTCCATCCGCGTCGAACAGACCATTGAACAGCAGCTTCCACAGAATTTCCCGTTCGAATTCTTCTTCGGCCCGCAATATCGCCAGCAGCAGCCACAGGAACGCCGCCAGATGGGTCAGGGTTCCGGCTTCATTATTTCAGACGACGGCTACATCCTGACCAACAACCACGTCGTGAACGATGCCGACTCTATTGTCGTCACGCTCAAGGACGGCCGCGAATTCGACGCCGAGCTGGTCGGAACCGACCCGGAAACCGAAATCGCCCTGATACGCATCAAAGGCGAAAATCTCCCGACCATTGCGCTCGGCGACTCCGACAGCCTTGAAGTCGGCGAATGGGCCATCGCGGTCGGCAACCCGTTCGGCCTGCAGGAAACCGTCACCGCCGGCATCATCAGCGCCATTGGCCGCAGCCAGGTCGGCATCACCGACTATGAAAACTTCATCCAGACCGATGCCGCCATCAACCCCGGCAATTCCGGAGGACCGCTGCTCAACATCGACGGACAGGTCATCGGGATCAACACCGCCATCTACAGCCAGAGCGGCGGTTATATGGGCATCGGGTTCGCCATTCCGATCAACATGGCCGTTGACATCAAAGATGCACTCATCAAAGACGGCAAAGTCCAGCGCAGCCTGATCGGCGTGTATCTCCAGAAAATCACGCCCGAACTCGCCGCCGGATTCGGTCTTGACGGAACCGACGGCGTGCTGATCTCGCAGGTCTCCGACGACTCCGCCGCCTCAGAAGCCGGCATCGTCGCGGGAGACATCGTTCTGGAATTCAACGGACGGCCCGTCGGCGAACTCGCCCGCTTCCGCAACCGGATCGCCGCCCTGCCCCCCGGTTCCGAAATGACACTGACCATCCTGCACAACGGTGAACGACAGGAAAAGAAACTCATCACCCGCGCGAAAAACGGAGAACTCGCCGCCACGGAAAGCGGATCGGAAATCCTGAAGAAAGCCGGGTTCAAGGCCGAAGAAGTCACCCCGGAAATCCTGCGTAAGATGCAGCTTCCGGCCCGCACCGAAGGCATGCTGATCACCGATGTCGACCCAGGCAGCCCGGCATGGCGCGGCGGACTCCGCACCGGTATGATCATTCTCTCACTTAACCGGATGCCGACCGGCACCGCGGACGAATTCGGCGCGGCCATGCGCTCGGTGGACGGAAACTCCCTCCTGCTGCTGGTTCAGATTCCGCGCTACGGCGCCCGTTATATGGTCATTAAACTGGATTAACCATGTTCGTTCCCGTCACCGCTCCGGATCAGATTGAAACCGTCGCCCGCCTTGCGCGGGCGATCTGGAGCGAACATTATTTTCCAATCATTGGAAAAAAACAGACCGATTACATGGTTGAGAACTTTCAGTCCGCCGACGCAGTCAGCCGGCAGATTCAGGACGAAGCACACCTCTATTTCCTGATTGCACCGGCCGGCGAGCACATCGGCTACTTCGCCATCCAGTCGCGCCCCGACGAACTGTTTCTGAGCAAGATCTATCTGGAACAGTCCGCGCGCCGGCAGGGTTTCGGCCGTAAAGCCCTCGACTTCATTGAAGAACAGGCCCTCGAACTGGGCAAGCCCGTCATCACGCTGACGGTCAACCGCCACAATTCCGGATCCATCGCGGCCTACAGCCGCTCCGGCTTCCGCATTGTCGACGAATGCACCACCGACATCGGCGACGGGTTTGTCATGGATGACTACATCATGCAGAAAGAAGTGTCTGCAGCGCGGTGAAGTCCGGTGCGGTGCGGTCCGCACCCGCGGCCGACAGCGTCTCCTCAGAGAAGCTCGACGTAATTCCGACGCAGAACATTCCGGCCGCCTTGGCCGCCTGCGCGCCGTTCACCGCATCTTCAAACACAATGCACTGCTCCGGGGCACAGCCCAGCTGTTCCGCCGCTTTCAGGAAAATGTCCGGCGCCGGTTTTTTATGCTCCACCTGGCAGCCGGTGATGCGCGCGGCAAACAGTTCTTTCTCAACGCCGATCGCCGCGAGATTCACGTCCATTTTGATTTCATCCGCGCTGGTGGCCACCGCCAGGCGAATGCCTTTGGCCGCCGCCGCACGAAGAAATTCAACAACGCCTTTGATCGGCTGAAGCTCTGCCGGAGCAATTTCCGCATACAGCCGATACAGCTCGTTTTTTGAATCCGGCATTTTCAGCGTCACACCGTTCTGCTCCGCTACGCCGCACAGATAGCGCTCCTCGCCGGTCCCGATAAAGGGACGGAAATCCGCCGCCGTCACAGACACCCCATAAAGGTCTTTGAACATCCGGCAGGCGGCCGAAGCGAGCACGGCTTCCGAATCGCAGAGAACACCGTCCATATCGAAAATAAAGGCATCAGCCACGGGCCGTTCCTTTCTTATAAAACGGCAGCTCAGTGACCGTTGCCGGAAACGGTTTACCGCGGATTTCGACGTCAAGCACCGTCCCGACAGCGGCGTGCTCCGCTTTGACAAAGGCGAGCGCCACGGCTTTTCCAAGGCTTGGAGAAACCGACCCGCTGGTGATAACGCCGGTTTCCAATGTTTGGAAAAACACCTTGTCGTGTGCGCGGGCCGCGCGCCGGCTGTCAAACGCCAGCGCCACGAGCAACTCCTGCGGATGGTCCAGGTCGCACTGCAAAGCGGCTTCGCCGATGTATCCGCCCGTTTGGCGGATGAACATACCGCGGCTGGTTGGAACCGGCGTGCGGCCGGCGGAAAGTTCGTGGCCGTACAGCGAATAGCCCATTTCGAGGCGCAGCGTGTCGCGCGCACCGAGCCCGATCGGTTTGATATTCGGGTTGTCGAGCAGCGCGCGCCAGATGCGGACCGCTTCGGATGACGGGAAATAGAGTTCATAGCCCCACTCGCCGGTGTAGCCGGTCCGACTGATAAGCATGTCGGTTTCCAAACATTGGAAACTTTCCGCCTTGAAGTATCCAAGGTCTGGAAGTTTTTTGCCGATGACGGCTTCCAGGTCGGCCCGCGCGGTGGGTCCCTGCACGTCGAGCTTGGCGAACTGGCTGGACAGATCAGTGAAGACTGTTTGAGTCGAAAGATACTGCCGGATCCACGCCGCGTCGCCTTCGCAGGTGGCGGCGTTGACGACGAGCATATAGCGGTCGTCGCCGAGGCGGTAGCAGGTGAGATCGTCGATGACGCCGCCCTGTTCGTTGAGCATAAAGCCGTAGCGACACTGCCCGACGGCCAGCGTGGAGACACTCATGGTGAGCAGTTTTTCGAGGTCGGCGCAGGCGGTCGGGCCGGTGAGTTCGAACTCGCCCATGTGGCAGATATCGAAGAGCCCGGTTTTTGTGCGGGTGTGTTCGTGTTCGGCGAGAATGCCTTCGTACTGAATGGGCATGTCCCAGCCGCCGAATTCGGCCATGCGGGCACCGAGTGCGACGTGTTCCTGATGCAGCGGTGTGGTTTTCAAAATGTGAGCAGCTCCTTCCATGTGTATTGCGGCACACCATCTACACACCGTCCGGCTCCGTTATCAATCATAATCACGACACAGCCTGCCCGCTGCGCGGCAGTGACCCCGGCGAGGCTGTCTTCAAAGATCAGAACTTCGGAGGGGGAAAGGCGCATCCGCTCCAGTGTGCGGGTGTACATTTCCGGGTCGGGTTTGCGGTGCGTAACCTCATCGGCGGTGCAGATTTCCTCGAAGCAGCTCATCAGTGCGGCCTCGGTGAGTGCGTTTTCAACAAAATGGCGAGGCGAGTTGCTCGCCAGCGCCAGCCGCCTGCGCCCGTGCCATTTGTCGATGAAGCGTCCGGCATCGGGAAATACCTCGGTCCGGAAATGCTCTTTAACATGCGCGCGTTTGTATTCAAGCACTTCGGCCGTGTCGAGGTTCAGCCCGTGGCGGTCGGACAGGATCGGAGCGAAGACGTGCGTATGCGACTCGAAGAACTCGCGCCGTTCGGCCTGCGTGATGCGATAGCCGCTGAGGGCTTCGACCGCCTGCGCAAAACCGTCGGCATGATACTTCTCCGAATCAATCAGCGTTCCGTCGAGATCGAAGACAAATGCCCTGTATGAATTCAAATCCGGTTTCATATACAGGAATTGAATTTCGGGTATAAAACTTTCTCTGGAAAGAAAGTTTTGAGAGATTGTGCGCCATGACGGCGAAATTCGATAAACGAAACCTTTTCGCAAGCGTTTTTTCGCTGCTGACCATCATTTCGATGACGCTTTTTTTCAACCTGTACGATCCCTGGCAGCCGGTCGGCCCGCAACTGATTCAGGATGGCGGGTTCAACCGCCTCTCCTGCACCAATGAATGGAGCGGCTGGCAGGAAAATACCGACTGGGCCGCAGACGGCGGATTTAACGGGTCGCCCGGCGTTGTGCTGACCACCTCCGAGAAAAAACACGGACGGCTGCGGATGACGATTGAACATCCGGAACGGTTTCCGGCGTTCCGAGTCTCCGTCCGTGCCACAGCGTCCAATGTCCGTCAGGGAAAAAAGAGCTGGGATGTTCCGCGCGGTATTTTCTTTTTCCGCAACCAGGCGGGAAAAACCGTTCAAGGAAAATACTACAGCGTGTTCGGCATCGAAAAGGATACGGGATGGCGCCGCTATTCCGAGGTGTTCCCTGTGCCCGACGATGTGCTGGACGCTCGCCTCCAGTTCCAGAATTTCGCAGGTTCAGGCACACTCCATCTTGACGACGTTTCGGTGATTCCGGTTCGTCCGCGCCCATCCGCCGCCGGGCTCTCCATTTTTTTCCTGCTGCTCTGGAGCGCCGCATTCGGCATTGCCATGCTGACCCTGCATCCATGGACGCGACGCGGCGGCTGGCTGATTGTTCTGACATCTCTTGCCATCGTGGTCGGCACAGCAACGCCCGGGAAAATTCTGGACGGGAGCATCACGGAAACCGCACGCTGGGTGAAAGGCTTGGTTCCGACGCCTGAAAAACCGGCCGTCGTGCCGGCGGCGGCCGTACAAAAAGCAAAGCCGGCGGGAAAACCCGTCCAGAACCCGGCACAGAAACCCGCGCTTCCGAAAGACGACGAAATCGTCAACACCGTGCATTTCCAGGGGCACCTGCTTCTGTTCATTCTGCTGGCGCTCCTGTGCGCGTACGGCTGGCCGGGGTGCCTCTTCCGGACGGCAGGCGGCCTGCTGCTGTTCGCCTGCTCCACCGAAGTCCTGCAGTTTGTCAGCATCGACCGGGCTGCGGGCATCAGCGACCTGATCGTGGACCTTACCGGAGCCGGAGCCGGTCTGCTCGCGGCAACCGCGATTCGGCGGCTTCTGCTGCTTTGGAAATAGAATTGCTTTAGACGGGTTTTGCCTTTAGTATCTCGAACTTTTGGAATTCAGCGAGAATCCGGTTAGCTATGAGTCAGTTTAAGTTGATCAGAGAACAGTTCGTAAAAGAGTTCAATGGAACGGTCCGGGAATACCGCCATGAACCGACCGGAGCGGAGTATATTTCCGTCGAGAACAACGACAACAACAAGGTTTTCGGCATCACGTTCCGCACTCCACCGTCCAACTCCACCGGCATCGCGCACATCCTCGAGCACACCGTGCTGTGCGGCTCGCGGAAATATCCGCTCAAGGATCCGTTCGTACAGCTTTTGAAAGGATCCCTGCAGACCTTCCTGAACGCCATGACCTATCCGGACAAAACCGTCTATCCGGTCGCCAGCCAGAATGAACAGGACTTCTATAACCTCGTTGACGTCTACCTCGACGCCGTTTTCTTTCCGCGCATCACTCCGTCCTTCTTCCGGCAGGAAGGCTGGCACTACGAGATCGAAGGTCCTGATGCCCCGCTGACCTGCAAAGGCGTCGTCTACAACGAGATGAAAGGGGCCTACTCCTCGCCGGAAAACGTCCTGATGGAGCTGTCTCAGCAGACACTCTTCCCGGACAACACCTACGGACTCGACTCGGGCGGCAAGCCGGAACGCATCCCGACGCTCACCTACCAGGAATTCCGCCGCTTCCACGAAACCTACTATCACCCCTCGAACGCCCGCATCTTTTTCTACGGAAACGACGATCCGGAAAGACGCCTCAGAATCCTCGGAGAATACCTCGACGGTTTCAAATGCCTCGCCGCTCCGCCGGACACCTCCATTCCGCTGCAGCCGGCGTTCGACCATCCGATCACCATCGAAGACCGCTACGCCTCTGGCGAAGAGGAAAACAAAGCCTTTCTCACCGTCAACTGGGCGATTCCCGACGGCATTCTCCACTTCGCACTGACGGTGCTCGATCAGATTCTGACCGGCACCTCCGGGTCACCGCTGCGCAAAGCGCTGATCGAATCGGATCTGGGCGAAGACCTCGCGGGGTTCGGACTCGAAACCCACCTGCGCCAGCCCGCTTGGTCGATCGGCATGAAAGGGGTTGACATTCCAAACCTTGGAAAAGTGGAAAAGCTGATTTTCCAAACCCTGGAAAAACTGGTGAAAAACGGTATCGACCGCGGCGATATTGAAGCCGCCATGAACTCCTTCGAGTTCGACCTGCGCGAAAACAACCAGGGCAGCTTCCCGCAAGGCCTTTCCATCATGCTCAACATGCTGGAAACCTGGCTCTACGGCTGGGACCCGCTCGGCCTCGCCTCCTATGAATACCCTCTCGCCGAGCTCAAAGAAAAAATTGCCGGAAACCCGCGGTACTTCGAAGAGCTCATCGAAAATATTCTGATCAAAAACACGCACCGCTCCACCGTCCGGTTGATCCCCGACCCCGGAAAAGCCTCCAAGGACGAAGTCGAGGAACGCGCGCGCCTTCGCCGCGCACGCGATTCCATGCACCCCGACGAGCTCGTCCGCACCGCCGATGCCGCCTCCCGCCTGCTCGACATCCAGAAGGCTCCGGATTCACCGGAGGCCATCAAAAGCCTGCCGATGCTTCACCGCGACGATCTGCGCAAGGTCATCCGCACGCTTCCGCGCGATGTCGAGGAACGCGACAACGCCACGGTTCTCTACCACGACCTGTTCACCGGCGGCATTGTTTATGTCGACATCGGCGTCAACCTTCATCTGCTGGATGCCGACGACCTTCAGTGGGTTTCCCTGCTCGGCAGCATGCTGCTCGAAATGGGCACCCGGAAAGAGGATTTCGCGGCATTTTCCCAGCGAATCGCGCGTAAAACCGGCGGTATTCATACCACTCCGTTCCTCTCCGCCCTTGAAGGTTCTCCGGACAGCGCCGCATGGCTGTTTGTGCGCGGCAAGTGCATGACCGGCCAGACCGGCGACCTATTCGAAATCCTCACCGAAATCCTGCTGGAACCGGCCTTTGACAACGTCAAGCGCTTCCGTGAAATCCTGCTGGAGCAGAAAGCGGATATGGAGGGTTCACTGATTCCGAACGGCCATTCCGCGGTGCTGTCGCGCATCAAGGCGCACTGGCACGAAGCACACCGCGCCGCCGAAATGATGAGCGGTGTAGACGCCCTCTTTTTCCATCGCAGCGTGCAGAAAAAAATCAAGGCCGACTGGCCGGGCATTGTCGCCCGGCTCGAAGGACTCCTGCAGAAGCTGATCGCCGGCGGAATGGTCGTGAACATTACCGCCGACGGTGCCGACCGGGCGAACGTTTTCCAATCTCTGGAAAAATTCCTGTCCCGTTTTCCAATGTCTGGAAAACCGGCGTCCAAACCCTGGAATTTTGACGGCAAACTGTCGGAGTGCGAAGCGCTGCTGATTCCGTCGCGCGTCAATTACGTCGGACAGGGAATCAATCTCTTCGATCACGGGTACACCATGGATGGATCGTCGCAGGTGATTACAAAATACCTGCGCACGGCATGGCTGTGGGAGAAAATCCGTATTCAGGGCGGCGCCTACGGCGCCATCTGCGGGTTCGACGCCAACTGCGGCGCCTTTGCGTTTGCATCCTACCGCGACCCGAACCTGGCGGATACGATCGAAGCCTACGGCCAGACCGCCGATTTCCTGAAAAACCTGCAGATCGATGAAGACGAACTGACCCGCGCACTGATCGGGGCGATCGGCGGTATCGATGCCTACATGCTGCCTGACGCCAAGGGATATACAGATATGGCCCGCTGGCTGACCGGCCAGACGGACGAAAAACGGCAGAAGCGCCGGGACGAGATTCTTTCAACCACTGCAGACGATTTTCGCGAGTTCGGGGAATTTCTTTCGATGAAAGATGCGGTGACGTCTGTACTCAGTTCGCCGGAGGCGGTTAAGGGTTGCGGCGTACCGTTTAAGAAAACGCTGCGCGTGCTTTAGGATTCCAGACCGACGGCGCGGCGCAGTTTTTCCACTTCCCACGGTTCCAGATGACGCGATTCGCCGGTGCGCAGCTTTTCGAGGCGGAGCGGGCCGATGGATACGCGCATCAGGCGGATGACCTTGCAGTCCAGCACTTCCATCATCCGGCGGATATGGCGGTTGCGCCCTTCCCCGAGAGTCAGGGTGTAACCGGGCTGGGAGGCAATCATCCGGCGGAGCGGTTCGATTTTCAGTGCCCGCAGCTTCTCCCCGCGACAGTTCAGCCCTTTCAGCATCCGATCGACTTCCTGCGCGGTCAGTTCGCGATCGATCCAGACCTGATATTTTTTTTCAATGTGGTGGCGCGGGTGCATCAGGCGGTGCGCCAGATCACCGTCGTTGGTGACGAGAATCAGTCCCTCGCTCATGACGTCGAGGCGGCCGACTGTGTAGAGACGGCCGGGAACATCGGCAATCAGGTCGATGACCCGTTCGCGCCCCTCGGGGTCATCGGATGTGCAGATCACGCCGGTCGGTTTGTTAAGCATCACCCAGACTTTTTCCTCGCGAGAGACCGTCTTCCCGTCACAGACTACTTTCTGGATAGATGGGTCAACCTTGGTGCCCAGCTCGGTAACAGTTACTCCATCGACCTGCACAAGGCCGTCTGAAATCAGCTTTTCGCAGGCGCGGCGGCTCGCCACCCCGCACTCCGCCAGATATTTCTGCAAACGAATCATGTTAATCCAACCGCGAATTGACGCGAATATACGCTAATTAAACAGAAAAGAAATTTCCATTCGCGCTTATTGGAATTCATTAACGGTTTGAAACAAAAAACCCCGCCAGCGGCGGGGCATACAGAAACAAGCCAAAAAAGGTTACGCTTCCGGCTTGGTTTTCGGCAGGCCGAATCCGCGGTCGCCGTCTTTCCATTTGCCTTCGTCTTTAAGCTTTTCGACGCGCTCAAAACGCTTCAGAACGTTACGCTTAATTTCCATTTTCGCGGCATTTTTCAAACTGGAATGCATTGTCATGGGAATGTCTCCTCAAAAATCTTTTCTTCAAATGAGCGGCACAGAATACCGTTTCCGGGACGTTTGTCAAATGATCAAACCTGATTATTTCCTCTTTCCACGCAGTTTCCGGCCGGCGTAGAGCACTTTTTTCGGTTTTACCTGCGCCTGGGGCTCTGACAGGGCTTTCAATTCATACAGCTGATCGCGAAGCAGCGCGGCACGCTCGAACTCCAGTTTTTCAGCCGCTTCAAGCATTTCCTGCTCAATCTCGCGGATCGTCTGGTTGACGTCATAGCTTTCGCCGGTCTCACGTACGATGTGCTCTTCCAGTTCCTCCACATCCTTTTTGAGATGACCGAGACTATCCTGGATTTCCTTCTGAATGGCTTTTGGCGTAATACCGTGTTCTTTGTTGTAGGCCAGCTGTTTTTCACGACGGCTGTCCGTCACCTCCATCATCCGGCGCATGGACCCGGTGATGTTATCGGCATACATGATCACCCGGCCTTCCGTATGGCGGGCCGCGCGGCCCGCCGTCTGCACCAGCGAGGTTTCCGACCGCAAAAACCCTTCCTTGTCCGCGTCGAGAATGGCGACCAGCGACACCTCCGGCAGGTCGAGCCCTTCGCGAAGCAGGTTGATGCCGATCAGGCAGTCGAACTCCGCCTTACGCAGGCCGCGCAGAATTTCGACGCGCTCGATCGCATCAATTTCCGAATGCAGATACTGGACGCGCAGCCCGACCTTTTTGAGGTAATCGGTCAAGTCCTCGGCGGTCCGCTTGGTCAGCGTGGTGACCAGTGTGCGTTCGCCGCGCTCGGCGCGCGAGCGGATTTCTTCCATCACATCGTCGATCTGTCCTTTTAGCGGACGAACCTCGACCGGTGGATCGACGATGCCGGTCGGACGGATGACCTGCTCGACCGGTTTGCCGCCGTGTTCCAGCTCAAACGGGCCGGGAGTAGCTGAAGTGAAGATCATCGGGCCGGTCACATCGAGAAATTCCGAAAATTCGAGCGGGCGGTTGTCGAGCGCGGACGGCAGGCGGAAACCGTGTTCGACCAGCGTCAGCTTGCGCGCGCGGTCGCCGTTGAACATGCCGCGGACCTGCGGCAGCGTAACGTGCGACTCGTCCAGAATTGTCAGGAAATCATCGGGGAAATAGTCGATCAGGCAGGCGGGCCGGTCGCCCGCCGAGCGGCCGGAAAGATGGCGCGAATAGTTTTCGATGCCGCCGCAGAAGCCGATCTCCTTCAGCATTTCCATGTCATACTCGGTACGCATCCGGATGCGCTGGGCTTCGATCAGCTTATCGTTCTTCTCAAACCACGCCACGCGTTCGTCGAGCTCTTCGCGAATCCGGGCGATGGCCGGCTCGAGTTTTTCGTAGGGCATGACGAAGTGCCGGGCGGGCGAGATCATCACGCGGCTCAGCGTTTCTTCGGTCTGGCCGGTCAGCGGGTCGATGCGTTTGATGCCGTCAATTTCGTCGCCGAAAAAGTCGATGCGGATACCGTGTTTGGCATAAGATGGGAAAATGTCGACCGTGTCTCCGCGCACACGGAAGGTTCCGGGCTGCGGCTCGAAATCGTTGCGCTCATACTGCACGGCAACGAGCTGTTCGAGAATTTCATCGCGCCGCCGCGTTTCGCCCTGCCGGGCGGAGACGATCATGTTTTTATAGTCTTCCGGCGAACCCAGGCCATAAATGCAGGAGACCGATGCAACAATGATGACGTCCTCGCGGTTGAGCAGACTGTCGGTGGCCGCCAGACGCAAGCGCTCGATCTCTTCATTGATTGACGCATCTTTTTCAATAAACGTGTCGGTCTGCGGAATATAGGCTTCCGGCTGGTAGTAGTCGTAATAGCTGATGAAAAACTCGACGGCGTTATTCGGGAAAAAGGTTTTCAGCTCCGAGTAAAGCTGTGCCGCAAGCGTTTTGTTGTGCGACATCACCAGGGTCGGCCGTCCGTGATTGGCGATGACGTTGGCGATTGTGAAGGTTTTGCCGGAACCGGTTACCCCTTCCAATGTCTGGAAACGCTGCCCGCGATCCAGTCCGCGCCCGAGCGCAGCGATCGCCTGCGGTTGGTCGCCGGTCGGCCGGTAGTGCGAGGCAATCTGGAAAACGGAACTCATTGCCCGGAAGACTACCTTTTCCAAGCCTGATTTCCAATACGCTTCGAAACGCAACTGTTCCGGCGCGATGGTCGCGGAGCGCTGCCCGGAGTTTTCCAAACATTGGAAAAAGTTGAACTTGCGCGGCGTGGGCGGATCGGTACGATGGGCGGCCACTTTGAGGAGTTCTACCATGAAAATCAATCCGTCGCCCAGTTACAGCATCGACCTGTCGGTCGAATCCATTCTCGCCCGCCCGGCAGTCGAACAGATCATTCTTGCCGCCGAAGGCGTGCCGGTCCTTTCCGAAGGCGTCACAAACCCGCTGCGCTTTGTCGTGAACTGCCGCGACAGCGCCCATCAGCAGGAAATTATCAGGGCCCTGGAAAGCGCGGAAAACACGCGCGTGCTGTCGGCCGAAGAAGTCACCTTCCGCTCCCACCTCGGCGGAAAAATCGAAGTGACCAGTAAGCTGGACCTGTCGGTGAACGGCTCGCTGGCGATTGCCTATACGCCGGGTGTCGGGCGCGTCTGCATGGCCATCAACGAAGAAGTTGCCCGCGCCGATGCCCTGACAGTAAAGAAAAACATGGTTGCCGTGGTTTCCGACGGCACGGCGGTGCTCGGCCTCGGCGATATCGGCCCGGAAGCGGCGATGCCGGTAATGGAAGGCAAGGCGATGCTGTTCAAGGAATTCGGCGGCGTGGACGCCTTCCCCATCTGTCTGGACACGAAAGATCCGGACGAAATCATCAAAACCGTCAAACTGATCGCCCCGACCTTCGGCGGAATCAACCTGGAGGATATTTCAGCGCCGCGCTGTTTCGAAATTGAGGAACGGCTGAAGGCCGAACTCGATATTCCGGTGTTTCACGACGACCAGCACGGTACCGCCGTCGTTTCACTGGCCGCGCTTTACAACGCACTGAAAATCACTGGCAAGAAAATGGAAACCCTGAAAGTGATCGTAAACGGCGTCGGCTCGGCCGGCGTGGCCTGTTCCAAGATCCTGCTGGCGGCGGGCGTGAAAAACCTGATCGGCTTTGACCGCACCGGCGCGATCTACCGCGGCCGCACCGAAAAAATGAACAGCGCAAAAGAGTGGTTTGCCCGGCACACCAATCCAGAGGTGTTCAAGGGGACACTGAGCGAAGCGATGCACGACGCCGACCTGTTTCTCGGCGTGTCGGCTCCGGGCTGCGTTACGCCTGATGACATCAAACACATGGCGAAGGATCCGATTATTTTTGCGATGGCCAATCCGATTCCCGAAATCATGCCGGAAGTGGCCAAGCCGTATGCGCGCATTATGGCGACCGGCCGGTCGGACTATCCAAACCAGATCAACAACGTACTCTGTTTCCCCGGCCTGTTCAAAGGCGCACTGCGCTGCCGCGCGAGCGGCATCAGCGAAGGAATGAAGCTGGCGGCAGCCCGCGCGATTGCAGATCTGGTTTCCGATCAGGAGCTGAATGAGGAATTCATTATTCCGTCTGTTTTCGACCGGCGCGTCGCCGATGCCGTGGCGGATGCCGTCGAGCGCGTAGCACATGCGGAAGGTCTCGCCCGCCCTGTGATTGACGACTCGACACTCTACCGCCTGCGCTGAGTTTCCAGACTTTGGAAAATCGATCAGCGCGGCAGTTTGACTTTCCGGCGGATATACGTCGGAATATCGAGATCCTCGCCCTTCCAGATCGTCCGTTCCGCGCCGCCGAAGGTTCGCGAGCGCGGCTTGAGCAGACCGGCGAGTTCGCCCTGCCGGCCGGAACCTGAAAGAGGCCGCAATCCGCCGCGCCCGTCGTCAATCAGCGGTTCTTTCCACGTTTCGGCGGCCAGTACCAGCACGGAAATCCGACCGGCAAACGACGGATCCACCGAGACCCCGCTCTTCAGCCAGCACTCCTCGTCTTTTGGGGAAAGCCCTTCGACAATCTGCTGAACTTCGGACAGTTTCAGGTCTTCACCGCCGGTGATACCGATGATCATTCCGGCAGCTTTCTCGAAGACGGCGCTGTCTGCAACCAGCGGATGCGACCTCAGGGCCGCAACCACCGCTTCGGCGCGCGAATCGCCGGAGGCGGAGGCACTGGCGAACCGGCAGAAGGCATCGCAGGAACTGAGCATGGCGTGCAGGCTCGCGAAATCCAGATTGCAGATGCCCGGGAAGCGGAGCATCCGCCAGAGACCGGCCACTCCGGCCGACAGTGTACGGGATGCACGTTCGATGCTGTCCGACAGCAAGGCATCTCCGTCCGGCTGAATCAGAGCGTTCGGCATCTGTACAATGGCATCGGAATAGGTGCGAAGCCGGCGGAGCGCGTCGTTCGCACGCTTCTGCGCCGCCGGGCCCTCAAAGGGAAACGGCAGGACGGCAAAGAACAGTGTCGCCGCGCCGAGCCCGCGGGCCATGCGGGCGATTACGGGGGCCGCACCGCTGCCGAACCCGCCGCCCAGCCCGGTCACGACCATCAGCAGGTCCACGCCGCTCAGGACGGTTTCGAGCTGGCTGGACGCATTTTCCGCGCAGCGCCGACCCGCTTCGGCGTCGCCGCCGGTGCTCATGCCGTCCGTAACGGCCTTGCCGATCGCCAGCGCGTTTTCAATGCCCCGGCAGTTTTCCAATGTCTGGAAATCGCAGTCGATGGCGGCAAACTCCATTCCCTCCGGGGCGCAGGGAACGATTCGCGCCAGCGTATTGCAGCCCGCCCCGCCAAGTCCGAGAACCAGAATCCGTTTCGAAGCCTCATTCATTCCCGCCACCCCACAGTCTGGAAAACCACTGACGAACTGCTCCGCGGGCTTTCGGCTCCTCTCTGCGCTGACCGGCAGCGTAGCGCAGACAGCCGATGACCGAAGCAAAACGGGCGCCTTCCTGCTTGGTGGAAAGCCCGATGCAGTCGTGAATCCGGCCGACGTGCGCCGGGGCGTTGAAGACCTGCTGAGCGAGGTCCACTACGCCTTCGAGCGCGGACCCACCGCCGGTCAGAATCACTCCGCCGCTCAGCAGTCCCGGCAGGTCGCTCTTTTCAATTTCATCGGCTATCAGTCGAAACGTTTCTTCCACCCGGGCGTTGATGATCAGGTGCAGGGTTGACGCGCGGACAACCCGGCCGCTGAAGCCGCCTTCGGCCGGAATGGAGATGTTCTGGTCGCCTTTTAGGCGATTGATGACGGCGCTGCCGGAGTCCTTTTTGAGCGCTTCGGCCTGCCGGCGGTTGAGGCTGAGTCCGCTGCAGATGTCGGCTGTAATATGGTCGCCGCCGACGGCAATAGACCCGGCCATCCGGACAAGACCGGCGTTGTATACGACGTAGTCGGTGGTTCCGCCGCCCAGATCAATCACCACCACGCCGGCCCGTTTGTATTCGGGCGTCAGCACGGCCAGCGCGGAACAGAATCCGCCGAACGCAGCGTCTGAGCAGACCACCGGAACGCTCTCGATGAGCTTTTTCAGGTTTTCAACCACTGCGCGCTGGCCGTGGATCATCAGCATGCCGACGCGCAGTTCGTGTGCGAGCATTCCTTCGGGGTTCACAATTCCGCCGCGTCCGTCGACCTCGAAAGTCTGCTGAAGCGTGTGCAGGCGGATACGGTCGTCCGGAACCGGAATCTTACGGGCCACTTCCAGGGCGTGATCCATATCGTCGCGGGTGATTTCGCCGCCGGGTTCTTCGTATTCGTTGAGCACTGGGATGCCGCCGGCATGCAGGAGGCTCTCGGCCCGGCCGCCGGAGGCAGCCAGAAAAACACGTTCCCCGATCGATCGGCGGGAACTGCTTTCCGCCGCTTCCATGGCACGGCGGACGGCGTCAAGCGCCAGCTCGAAGTCGACAATTTCGCCTTTGCGCACGCCGCGGGATTCGCATTCGCCGATTCCGGCGATCATCAGCGCGCCGTCTTCGCGGACCTCTGCCATCAGCACTTTGACTGTGGAGGTACCAATTTCAAGCGCAGTGAGTAAGGAAGCTGCCATACAACATCTCAATAATAGGTGACCGGCACGTTGCGGCCGTCGGGCGTCAGATCTACAGTTTTAATGCGACGGCCGTGTTCACTCGCCAACTGAAGCACACTGACCAGTCGAACCAGTTTGTCTTTGGCGGAATGATGAGGGAAGCGCGCGTTCGTCTCTCCGTTCACGATCACGGTGATGAATTCAGGATAGCGTAGGTCAAATGAGTCCAGATGAATCTGGGCGCCCAGCCGAAGTTCGTCCGCCGCAGTCAGGATGTCGAGGCACTGACGTACGCCGGAGGCGTCAACTTTCGCGCCGGGACGAAGGTTTTCGAACTTCGCGCCGTCGATGATGGGAAGCGACTGGCCGCTGCGTGTGGCCGGCATGACAATGCCGTGGCGGTCGATGAGAAATGGCAGTCCGCGCTTTGTCCATCGAAGCTGGGCGATGGCCACCCGCTCCGTGACCTGAATCCGCAGCGTATCGGGCAGCTCACGGCGGATATCAACGGATTCCACCAGCGGTACGCTGGAGAGCCGGCGGCGAATCGCATCAAAATCGAGCGCAAACAGGTTTACTCCGGGATCAATGGCGGCGTATTCGCGAAGCTGGGAGGCTGAGAGCCGACCATCGGAAGCGATATCCAAATGCTTCAGCTCGAAATGGCTGTTGCGCGAGAAGAACAGCGATCCGGTATAAACCGCACCCTTATAAAGTCCGAAGAGAAGCGCACCGACAGCAAGAATCAGAAATAGAACCACCAGCCCGCGACGGGCTTTTGTTTTCCCGGATGTTCTGTTTTTTGCATAATAGGTTTTTGATCTTTGCTTCGTTCGTCTTTTTGCAACCATACCGCCGCTCCGTCGCTGTGCTTCGGGCCTTTATAACGAAGCGGTCTGCATGATTCGATCACAAAGCTCGGAAAAACCGATTCCGGCCGCCGCCGCGGCTTTCGGAAGCAGGCTGTGCGACGTGAAACCGGGAATGGTATTGAGTTCGAGCACGAACAGCTCGCCTTCCGGCGTCATCCGAAAATCGACCCGACCGAACCCGCGGGCGCCGAGGGCCTTAAACGTTTTCAGAGCAAGGGCCTGCATCCGTTCTGTATTTTTTTTGTCCAGCTCAGCAGGAACCACATAACGGGTGGAATCGGTTTTGTATTTTGCTGTGTAATCGTACCATCCGCCATCCGTCACGATTTCGACGACCGGCAGGACGATTTCCTCGACAACCCCCACGGTGAATTCGCGGCCCGGTATAAAGCGCTGGACCATGATCTGATCGTCGTACTGCCACGCGTCGGCCAGCGCCAGCGGCCATTCCGACTTATCAAACACCAGCGAACAGCCGACGCTCGATCCCTGCCGCGGCGGCTTCACCGCCGCCGGCGGCTCCATTGTCGGCTCATCTCCCCGGCAGAGCACTTCGCTTTCCGGCACCGGCACATCCGCTTTACGGAGACATTCTTCGGTCAAAATTTTGTCGAACGATGTACGGCTTGATTCGACGTCGGCTCCCACGTACGGAATTTTCATTTCGGTCAGGACCGCCTGTATGCCGCCGTCTTCCCCAAACTCGCCGTGCAGTGCGACAAACACCGCCTCGACGTCAGCCGGAAGCATAAAATCCGGTGCCTGCACATCGACCTCGACTACGGAATATCCCGCTTCGCGCAATCCCCGCGCAATCGATGCGCCGGACTCCAGCGAGACTTCGCGTTCAGAAGAAAATCCGCCCTTCAGCACCGCTACATTCTGAAATTTTTTCTGCATAGTCCACGACTCTACTCAACTGCGAAATCGCAGACAACCGGCAAGTCATTCGAAAGTTTGGATCTGTATTATGCCCGCGGGAAAACAATGGTCACAGCGGTTCCCGCCCCCTTCTGGCTCTGGATGTGAATGCTTCCCCCATATCGGCGAATGAGGTTGCGCACCACGTGCAGGCCGAGGCCGAGACCGGGGACGCCGCGGGCCGGATCAGCTTTATGAAACAGCCGAAAGGATCTGCGTCGTTCGGCCGGCGTCATTCCCCGCCCATTGTCGCGAATGACAATCATCACCTTCCCGTGCCGGGCCTCGGCTTTCATGATGACGCACAACTCGGATCCGCCGTGTTTGAGCGCGTTGTCCAGCAGGTTGTGAAGAATGCGCTTCAGGATATCGGGATCTACGGCCACGTACAGGTCACTATCCGGAATCTGGACGGACAGCACGACATTCCGCGCCGCGCAGACGGCAAGGAAGTTATCTCTTAAGCTCTGGAACAAAACTGCCAGGTCGGTACGGTCGTCGGAAGAAGAGCGTCGTTCCAGATGATACCTCAGGTTCTGGAGCATTCCATCCAGGTCCGTCAGTGCGCGATCGATGGCTTCGGAAAAGCGAATGCCGTTGGCGTCGTCGTTCCGGAGACTGTAGCGGCGGATCATCTGGTGGTTGAGTTTGATGACCGAGAGCGGAATTTTCAGGTCGTGCTCAAGACCGCGCAGCATCAGCAGCCGGCTGTAGTCCCGCGACCGGATGATTGTGCTGACGGTGAACAGGACGAGCGCAAAGAGGAACTGTATCGAAAGGCCAAGAAACCCGATATCCACATGAAAAGCCAGCAGACCGGCGGTACCCGGATGGGTTTTCAGGAAGGCATAATAGGCCATGAATCCGTCGGAAACGGCGTGCAGCAGGGTGACACTAATGCTGAACGGCTTTCGACTCAGCACAGCAAATCCAAGGATCCAGATGAAGAGCAGCACACGACACAGCAGAACCGCCGGAAGAAAAACCAGTGTACCCCCGGACCGGGAGGTCACAATAAAATCAACCAGCATGAACAGCATATAACCGGCAAGGATCGGATAGAAAAACCGGCGGGGCTCCACATCGAAAAAAAAGGCGTAAATCAGGAACATGGAAAGGGAAAAGCCGAATGTGGTCATTGAGTCCCAGAATCCGAACTGTTCTGCCGAAACCGGGAAAAAGACCGAGCCGACGGACAGGTTGTCCAGAATGGAAATTCTCAACAGGAAGAACACAAAGACAGCCAGCACCGCGACGTTCAGTGCGTTCATGCGTTTGTAAACCACGGAAACAGCAAACATCAGAAGTCCGAGTGCCAGAACCACTACGGCAAGAAAACTGTTCAGCTCAGCAGCAATCCGCTGCTGCAAAAACATATAGGAGTTTCGTCCCAGATAAACACGAAGCCTCTCTGTCCCGGACCCCTCGATCCGGAACATCCGCTCCGTCGAACGCGGCGGAACCTGAAAGGTTTTACATCGCATGGCCGGATCAAAATGCGGAGCATCCGGACTGATGTTCTGCGAGACGATTTCTTCGTTTTCAAAAATCCGATGCGGGAAATAGAGCTGGCAAAGGCAGAGGCTCAGCGTTTCATTGCCCTCATTGGAAATGCCGAACGAAACCGCTCCGTCCTTCGCCTTCGGAAGAATGAGAGAGCCCAGACAGTCTCCGAACGGCGGCCTGGCAGTGAAGCTGCCGGAACTCAGGGAGAACTGTTTGCACGGAACACGGTCAACCGTTCGAACCACCTGGAAAACAACGGGCGGAACGCCGAAAAAAACTGCAAGAAATCCCAGCAGGAGAACGGTTTTCCGGATGAGGGTTTTACCGTCCATTAACCTGTTATCTCCGGACTTCGAGGTGATACCCGCAGCCGTAGTCCGACAGGATTTCGACCTTGGAGCTGCCGATATCCCGGATGGCTTTGCGGGTCCTGGCGATCAACGTGCGCACTCGTCGCCGCACGTTCATCTCCGGATCTACATCCGGCGCCCCGATTTCATCAATTGCGAGAGACTCGCCGATCCGGCGTTTGACAATCAGCGATTCCAGCAGACGCACCTGGCTGGGCTGGAGCATTGTACACTGCGCACCGCAGCCCATCTCGCCGGTCCGTTTGTCGATCTGCAGATCGCCGATCTGCAGACAGAACGACGGTTCGTCCACCCGCCGTTTCACGGCGCTGATTTTATACAGCAGCTCCGTCATATCGAATGGTTTGGTAATGTAGTCGTCGGCACCGGCTTCATAACAGACCCGTTTGCTTTCTCCGTCCGAGAGAGCGGTCAGCATAATGATCCGCGGGTCGCTGCCGTTCGCTCTCAGCATTTGAATCAGCCGGTATCCGTCGCCGTCCGGAAGCATGATATCCAGCAGCGCCACTCCAAACCCTTTGCAGATCAGCCGTTCCGCTCCACGCAGGTTATGAGCCGAAGAAACCGTGAACTGTTCCATGGTCAGCAGGTCGACAATACTTCGGTTCAGCTCAATATCGTCTTCAACAACCAGAATATTCATACTGTGGATACCAAACAGGCCGCGCGCCATGCGCGGCGCAACGCCGCATAAATACCGGCGGCGGTCCGGGGGTGATCGCACATCGGTGATACGGCGAACTCAGCATGCAGCGTTTTACGCGCTGCCGCAAGCGTTTCCGGCGACTGCGCAAGCTCCACCGCCTTTTCGATGTATTCATCCGGCGAACAGGCAATCCACTCTGGATGACCGCAAAGCCGCAGCTGTTCCGCCGCGCGACGCGAAGCCGTGCGAGCCCCTTCCAGCGTAATCAGTGGAACGCCCATCCAGAGCGTATCGCTCGTGGTTGCATCGCCGTTGAACGGGAACGAATCGAGCGCGATATCGATCCGATTGAATATTTCAAGAGAAGAAACCGTCGCTGGATCGCCTTCGAGGTCAATCCGTCCGGCATCCAGCCCTTCTTCTACAAAACGATCCAGCAGCGCCTTTTTCGACGATTCCGTGCGAAGCTGCTCGCGGCCGAGAAGCAGCCGACTGTTCGGAACCCGCTCCATGATTTCGCGCCAGGTCTTAAGTACATTGCGGTTGTATTTTGCAAAGTGATGAATTGCGCCGAACGTGACAAAGCCGTTTTTGACCGACGGCGGAACGGTTATCCATTCGGTCGACCGGGCCATCGGAGACGGCTCGTACAGGTAATAGCAGGAAACATCCAGAATCCGTTCGGCACTGAACGGATCGTTTTCCGGCGGATCAATCCGTCGACTTGAAATTCGCCAGTCCATCGCCTTCAGTCCGGTCGTCACCGCGTTGCCGTACCAGTGCACCTGAACCGGAGCGGGTTTGAAACCGAAAATACGCAGACGCGATTCATTGGAAAACTCGTGCAAATCGACGAGGATGTCGATCCGGTCGTCGCGAATTGCAATGGCCGCCTGCTCCTCCGTCAAGGTGTGGATATTTTTCCAATGATTGGAAACTTTGCGAAGCGCCTCGGTCATTTCGTCCTGCCGTGCGGAATCAGAATAGAGGAAAATTTCAAACTGTCCGGGGTCGGCATGCTTCAGCAGCGCCAGCAGGTGCGTGCTGGAATTATGCAGGCAGAAACGGGTTCCGACAAATCCGAGCCGCAAGCGGCGAGCCGGGTCTGGATCGGAAATTCCGGCATTCAGCGGTTTTTCCACTTTATGATGGTCATGCCACGCGGAGACCGCAGAAAAAATTGATTCCGCTGTAACGCGCGGATCATAAACCATCGCCCGGATGAGCAGAGCATCCAGCATGGAATGCTGCCGAAGCCGCATTGGGTGTGCGCGTAGAAAATCGACGCACCGCTCACAGTCGCCGCTGTCCAGCAGCGCCTGGGCATAGGCGCCCGTCAGTTCCGGAAACTCTTTCAGGTCTTCGGACATTTCCAGCCAGCGCACAGCATCGGCGAAGCGTTTTTCATGGAGAAGCATCTGAACCCCGCAAAGTGCCGCCGGCACATGCCAGCGGTTGCGCTGAAGAACCTGCTGAAACGCCTGGAATGCCCCGTTGATTTCTCCGCATTCCCGCAGGGCCAGCCCCATCCGGAAAAGCGCTTCAGGATCCATTGGATCGGCCCGTACAGCTGCGGCATAGGCCCCGGCCGCTTCTTCGGAACGTTTCATCCCTCGGAGAAGGTCGCCGTGCAGCAAATGGGCCTCCCGGGGACAGTTCGGGCGCTCCAGCAGTTGCTGAAGCACCGACAGCCCCTCCTCCGGGCGCTTCTGCCGGGCATACAGAACTGCCAGCCGGAGCAGATCACCCGACCGGCTCTGCCGATGAATCCGTTCTAACAGTTCTGCTTCGATCACATTCCATTCCTTACTGCCGCTCAAAAATCCTCAAATGAAGTTTACGGAAAACGCGCAGGAGAACAAACCCGCCGAGAATGAGCATTACCGATGCCGGCTCGGGAACGGCTTCCGTCACCGTAATTGCCGTGTTGGCGTCTGATTCATAGCAGACCCGATTCAGAGTAATTGTTACCGGAAGAGAAGAACTGCCCTCTTTCACCACAGTAAAATCGGCATACCCGTAGTAGTAGTCGGTTCCATCGGTTGTCAAACGGAACCCCATGCAATAATCAACCGTGGTGGCATCGGCAGGACCGGTCACCGAGAAGCTACTGCCAAACGTTGTTGCAGCATCGCTGACAGAATCCCCCACGTTGAACAGCATATTGCCCGCTTCTCCATACCAGCCGCTCCACGCCGAGTAATCCGCCGTGTCCGGATACGTCGCATCCGGTGTAACTGCACTCATCCCCACCGACATTCCGCACATATAGGTGACTCGAAGCGGATACAGATTATCGCCCTGGGTTAAATATCCAGTCACGAACTGAGCTTCAACAGGATCAAAGCTGATTTCTGTACCGGACATATATGCGTTGGGATTGGTGATGCTGGTTCCGGGCGTATACGTAATCACCTCGGCCTCCGCCAAAGCACCCATTGCCGCGGCAACACCACCGATTATTTTCCGTTTATCTGAGTTCATTATTCCTCCCGGTTTCGGGGTTAACGTTTGTTCTTTCATACTGTTTCGACTTTCCATTAAAGCCCCGTATACCGCGCAGATGCCCGCTCCGTCAAAAAGGGTTACCAAATGGTAACGGTCTGCCTGAAAACAACTGGGAATATTTCATTTTCGGCTCGTGAAAAACCGGAATCATGCTGCGTCAGAACGGTTCCGAACTAAATATTCAGTGAGACACAGACGACATTTCATCAGCCGGGTCTTCGGCTTGAAAAGTCGAACAAAGGTCGGCCGCGGAATCCGCCGGGCCGCCCGACTGCGTCCACAGACGGGACATCGATCATCTCTGTATACCTTAAAGTACGGCATGATTCCCCGAAGGTCCCCATCTTTTATGCCGTCTTTAAAAAAAGTCAAAAAGGGTTACCGTCCGGTAACCCTTCAGAAAAACAAAGAAACAGACGCTGCTTATGCTGCCTGGCATTAACCCACGGAAAAATCGCAGACCAGCGGCAGATGATCCGAAAACAAGACATTGGGAACCCAGCACGTCTCCACCGTGATTCCGGGGCTGTGCAGAATAAAATCGAGATGCCGCTTCGGCTTCCAGCTCGGAAAAGTCGGCAGATTGGGACTCTGCGCATTTTTCAGTCCGGTCGCCGCAAGAAACAAACGAACCTCCTGCTCGCCCCACAGCGCATTAAAGTCACCGGCGACAATATGCGGCCGCTTCACCGTCTGCAACAGATCATACATATCCCCGAGCTGACGATGACGAAGCCGCGAACCCAGCGCCAGGTGGATCAGGAAGAACGTCACATGCTCCATTTCCAGCTCAATCACCAGCCGCTTCATCCCGCGGTCAAAATAATGAAACGCCTGACGATGCCCATTATCGCGCACAAGAAACGCATTGCCCTGCTGATTGAAAACCGGAATCCGGTTCGTCAGCGAATTTTCGGCATACTTGGAACGGTACACATGATAATGCCCCAGCCGCTCCGCCAGCGCCTGCGCCTGATTGGTTTTTTTCGACCGGTACGATCCCGCATCCACCTCGATCAGTCCGGCCACATCCGGATTCAGCTCATTCAGGAACCCGCCGATCCGCCCCAGATTCTTTCCCGTATGCTTCAGATAACTGCTCAGCGGAAAATAAATCCGTTTCCCGCCGGTCCCGTACCGAATGTTATACAGCACAAATCTCATTGTTTCGCCCACTCCGAAATCTTTTCGATGTCTCCCGCACCAATGATCAACAGCACATCGCCCGGGCGCAGTTCGCTCTGAATACTCTTCCACGCCGATTCCAAAGTCTGGAAAAATTCTACCTCAGGTCTTCCAATCTCTGGAAACTTTTCGACCAGATCTTCCGTCCGTCCGCCCGCGAGCGGTTTTTCAGACGCCGCATAAACCGGCACCAGCCACAGTTTTTCCAACCCCTGGAACGCCGGCGGGAAATCCGCCATCAGCGCCTTTGTACGCGTATAGCGATGCGGCTGAAAAACGCCGAGTAGCCGCCTCGGCTTCAGCGTCTCCAGCGCCGTTTGAATCAGCGACCGGATTTCCGTCGGATGATGCGCGTAATCGGAAATCACCGTGTATTCGCCATCAAAAACCGTCTCAAACCTCCGCCGCACCGGTTTGATTCTTTTCAGACATTGGAAAATCTCCACCTCCGTTTTCCAATGTCTGGAAACCGTGGCGGCCGCTGACGCATTCAGCTGATTGTGTTTCCCCGGAAGGGAAAGCGGCAGAGATCGAGACGAATAAGGCACAGCTTTTTCAATACCGGAACAGAGACGCGAGGCGGCCGGATCATCGGCGCAGAAAACAACCTGCTGCCTCGTATTGGCGATGAACTTGCGAAAGCAGTTTTCAAAAGCCTCAACGTTTGCGTGATGCTCCATATGGTCGTATTCAATATTTGTAATCACCGCAATATCCGGGTGATACAGCGCGACCGTCCCATCACTTTCATCCGCTTCGACCACCATGACCTCGCCATCCTTTGCAACGCCGTCAAAGCCGGAAACTTCACCGCCGATGCAGTAGCCGCAGCCGAGAATCTGCGCGATCATCGAAGTCGTCGTCGTCTTGCCATGCGTCCCGCTCACGGCAATCGTAAAACGGTCACGAAGGAGAACCGGCAGCACTTCGCCGCGCCAGTGGAGCGGAACCGATGCCGAAATCACATCGGGATGACTGTCCGGAACCGCCCGGGTGCGAATGATCCATTCGGTTCCGGACGGAACGTTTTTCTGAATCGAAATTCCTTTCGACCGCAGCCACGCGGTCTGGCGGTTTTCCTGCTCGTCGGAACCGGAAACGGAGTGTCCCCTCTCCTTCAGCAAAAAAGCGAGCCCGGCCATGCCGATGCCGCCGATACCGAGCATGTGAATCCGGCACGGGGCGGAAAGCAGAGTCTCTATTTCTGAGCGCATGTCTCCACCAGCTCCGCCAGTTTTTCCGCCGCGTTCGAGGAAACGTCCCGCGCGGCGTGCATGCGCATTTTTTCGAGACGTGCAGAATCGTTCATCTGCGCCGTGAGATAGTCTTTAAGCCACTCGACCGTCAGATCGGCCTGCTGGATCACATCGGCCGCGCCGCACTTTTCGAGCGCGCGGGCGTTGGCCGTCTGATGATCGCCGGCGGCGTGTGGATAAGGAATGAGCAGCGCGGGCAGACCGAAGAGCCCCAGCTCGGCGCAGGTCGAGGCGCCGGAACGGCAGACCGCAAGCGACGCGCTTTGATAGAGTTCCGCCATATCATGAGTGAATGCATGGACGGCGGCATCGACCCCGGCTTCGCGGTAGCGTTCCGCCACCACCCGCTCATCCGCCGGACCGGTCAGGTGCGTTACGCGCAGTTTTTGTCCGGCCAGACCGCAGAGCGCCTGCGAAACCATTTCGTTGAGGGCGTGTGCGCCGCCGCTGCCGCCCATGACCAGAAGATGAAAATAAGAAGTCGGAGATCGACTGCCGGACGGCTTAAGTTCCGGGCGAAGCGGCATGCCGACAGAAACGGCGTTGAGTCCTTTGAGGTGAAAACGGGCCTCTTCGAAACAGATGCCGATGGCTTTGGCTTTTTTGGCCAGCAGGCGCACCGCCTTGCCGGGTACGGCATTGGCCTCGTGCAGAACAATCGGAATGCCGCGCAGGCGGGCCGCGAGGCACGGTCCGATGGAGGCATAGCTGCCCATCGCCAGCACCACGTCAGGACGATGGCGGCGCATCGCCCACCAGCAGTGCGCGACGGCATTCACAATGCGCAGCGCGGTAAGCAAAGAACGAAATGCTCCAAACTGGAAGCCTTCGGACGGAACGGTGACAACCCGCCCTTTCCAGCCTTTGACGGCGGAGTCTTCGACTCCTTTGCCCGCGAGCCAGAGGGAAACGTTGTGTCCGCGGTCCATCAGTACGCGGGCGGTGGCAAGTCCGGGAAAAATATGTCCGCCTGTTCCGCCGCAGGCGACCGCAATCGTAAGAGGTTCAGCCATTAAACAGTCCGTGTTTCTTCAGTTCTTCCGGAAGATACAGCGAGCCGGTGAAACAGACGAGACGCTTTTTGCCGGCATCGAGCCAGTCGAGCGCAACCTGCGGCGTATCAACCGGTTCGATGTCTATCCCAACGCTTTTCCCGATGGCGGCGATTTCTTCGGCAGGCATGGCTCGCGTGCCCGGCATCGTGAAGGCCCAGGCTTTTGCAACGGCAGGCGCAAAGGTTTCGAGGACGGCTTTGACGTCTTTGTCTTTCATGAAGCTGAAGAAAAAGCCGATTCCCGCGTCGCTCGCTTGCGCTCGCAAGCGGCTGGCAAAGGTTGGAAAAATTTCTTCCAATGTTTGAAAAAGCGCGCGCGCACCGGACGGGTTGTGAGCGCCGTCGTAGATGATCGGCGGCTTCATGGAGAGCATCTGGAAGCGGCCCGGCCATTTGACGGCTTCGAGTCCTTTTTTCATGTCGAGCCGGATGCCTTCGAGGTCGGATAGATCTTCGAGCGCGGCGACGGCGATGCCGCAGTTTTCGAGCTGGAAGCTGCCGCCGAGCGGAAGGCGGACGCCGTTGTATTGACTGCCGCTGGCTTCGATGTCGACAAGACTGTCGGTCCGGCGTTTTTCCAGACATTGGAAAAAGACAGCTTCGTCGCTTCCAAGGATTGGAACTTTTTTCTCGGCCGCCTCTTTATAAACAACCGCTTCGGCCTCGACGGGCATCGGCCCGCAGATGACGGGTACGCCGGGCTTGATGATACCGGCTTTTTCCCATGCGATTTTTTCGATGTCGGTGCCGAGGTATTCAGCGTGATCGAAGTCGATGCGGGTAATCACGGAGAGAACGGGCCGGATGACGTTGGTGGCGTCCCAGCGGCCACCCATGCCGGTTTCGATGACGGCATAGTCGACTTTTTCGCGCTTGAAGTATTCGACGGCCATGGCCGTCGAGATTTCGAAGAAGGTCGCCGGGCGGGTTGTCAGGGTCTGCGCGACAGATTCGACGTCGGCGATGAGCTGTTCGAGTTTGCCGTCGGGGATGTCCTGTCCGTTGATCCGAAAGCGCTCGTTGAAGCGGAAGAGGTGCGGCGAGGTGTAGAGTCCGGTTTTGAAGCCGGAGGCGCGCAGGACGGATTCGATCATCGCGCAGACGGAACCCTTTCCGTTGGTCCCGGCGACGTGGATGCATTTCAGCCCGCGGTGCGGGCTACCGAGTTTTTCGAGAAGAGCCTCGGTAACGTCCAGCCCCGGCTTGATGCCGTGGGCGGTGCGGGCGAAGAGTGACTGAACGGATTGCTGGAGATCGGACATGCTTATTTGTCCATCATGTAGTCGAGGACGAGCGCCAGCCGGGCTTTGAGCTGCGGGCGCGGAACGACCATGTCGATGAGTCCGTGTTTTTCAAGGAATTCGGCGCGCTGGAAGCCGTCGGGCAGATCCTGCTGGGTGGTTTCCTTGATGACGCGCGGGCCGGCAAAGCCGATGAGGGCACCGGGTTCGGCGACGATCACGTCGCCGAGTGTCGCAAAGCTGGCCATGACGCCAGCCATGGTCGGGTGCGTGAGGACCGGAATGTACGGCAGGCCGGCGGCGGCGTGGCGGGCAAGCGCGGCGCTGGTTTTGGCCATCTGCATGAGGCTGAAGAGCCCTTCGTACATGCGGGCGCCACCGGAGGTGCAGACGATGATGCAGGGAAGTTTTTCGGCCGTGCAGCGCTCGATGAGGCGGGTGATTTTTTCGCCGACGACGCTGCCCATGCTGGCGCCGAGAAAGGCGAAGTCCATGACGCCGAGGCCAATGTTACGGCCATTCAGTCTGGCGGCCCCGCAGGTGACGGCGTCTTTAAAGCCGGTTTTCTTCTGGTTGGATTCAAGCTTGGCAATGTATGAGTCCTTGCCGGTGAATTCGAGCGGGTCGGCGGAAACCAGGTCGTCGTCCCATTCCGTGAAGGTTCCCTCGTCAGCCAGCAGGTCGATCCGTTTCTGCCGGCTCAGCGGAAAGTGGTGACTGCACTTGGGGCAGACCTGCTGGTTTTCATCGAGTTCCTTGGTGTAGATGATTTCGCCGCAGCCGGGACATTTTTCCCATAAGCCGTCCGGAACGTCCCGTTTGCGAACCTGCACCGTTGAATATTTCTTTTTCCCGAATCGTAAAGCCATAAGAACACCTTGGAATGCGAGCAATGAAATCCCCGAACAGACTGGAATATGACATTAGTCCTGTTTATTCCGGCTTTCCATTACTCCACTGTTGTTGTCATCCTCTCGCAACCGTGACCACGTGAATCGACTGCGCGCCACTCTTTTTCAGAGCTTTTGCACAGGCGTTGACTGTGGCTCCGGTTGTCATTACATCATCAACCAGTAAAATTCTCCGGCCTGCCGGACGGGAAAAGAGCCCAATCCGAAAAGCGCCGGATACGTTAGCCGCACGCTGGGGTGCTGTCAAACCCGTTTGGGTTACGGTTGGGCGGATGCGGCGCAGCAGTCGTTCGCGAAACGGAATGCCTAATCGCCGGGCCAGGCCGGCGCCAAGCAGTGCCGACTGATTGAAGCCCCTCTCCCGATAACGGGATGGAAACAGCGGCACCGCGGTCACAAGGTCAAATGTATCTGTCGCGTACTCCGCCCGAACCAGCGCATATAGAAAGGTTACCAGATCCGGAACCAGCCACAGCGCACCGTTGTATTTCAATTCCCGCAACGCTTCGCCAAGCGCACCTTCATATCGGACTGCCGATCGGGCGAAATCAAAAAACGGCGATTCCCGGGAACAGGAAAAACAGGTGTAGCTGTGCTGAACATCTCCGGCAACCGGGTCTCCGCATCGCTGACAAAACGGCGGGACCACTTTGGGAACAGCACTCAGACAATCCCAGCAAATGTGTTTTAACGGATCTGGAGAGGGGGATCCGCAATACAAACAGTTTCGTGGGTAAATAACATCCAGCACGACTGAGAATCTGCCGGATTTCCGCATTCATTGCGAAGAAGAAACCACTGAATAAACATTGGAACCGTGAATTATAATTCAATGTATTATTCTGTCCCCAAACAGTGAGCAAACTAATCGGATACAATCCGACCATAAGCAGGAGGAAACTCCTTATCTATAAAAATAATTTCATAACAAAACACGCTTTTGTTTTTGACAGTTTGGCTGGA
>JBFWJN010000006.1:0-28542 GCA_050253185.1 Kiritimatiellales bacterium
TTTGCCGCAGGCGAGCGTGAGGATTGCGCAGTCTTTCGGCACGGCTTCGGCAAAGTCGGTGTAGTAGTTGCGGCCCGGTTTGGCGCCGTCGCAGCCGCCGATGAGGAAGAAGTGCCTGAGCGCACCGCTCTTAACGGCGTCGATGACCTGCGGCGCGACGCTGAGCACGGCGTTGCGGCCGAACCCTACGAGGATGGTTTTCTCGGGTTCGGTTTCAGCGAAACCGTCCGCTTCGAGCGCGGCGTCGATGACCGGCGCGAAGTTGCCGTCGCTGATGTGCTGCACGCCGGGCCACTGGACGAGGCCGCAGGTAAAGATGCGGGCTTTATAGCTTTCTTTCGGCTGCTGGATGCAGTTGGTGGTCATGAGGATCGCGCCGGGAAAGGCTTCGAATTCCCTGCGCTGGTCCTGCCAGGCGCCACCGTAGTTGCCGACGAGGTGTTTGTATTTCTTGAGTTCCGGATAGCCGTGGCACGGAAGCATTTCTCCATGGGTGTAGATGTTGATGCCCTTGCCTTCGGTCTGCTTCAGCAGCAGTTCCAGATCCTTGAGATCGTGACCGGAAACAAGGATGGCTTTGCCCTGGACCGGCGTGACGCGAACGGGCGTCGGAACGGGATGGCCGTAGGTGCCGGTGTTGGCATCATCAAGCAGGCCCATGACGGTGAGGTTGACTTCGCCGGTTTTCATGGCGAGGTTGAAGAGCGCGTCGACGGTCGGCTCGCCTTCTTTGAGGTAAGCCAGCGCTTCGTGGAAGAAGGCGAATACGGAGGGGTCATCTTTACCGAGGATATAGGCGTGGTCGGCGTAGGCGGCCATGCCTTTGAGTCCGTAGAGAATGAGTTCCTGCAATCCGGTGATGTCGTCGCCGAGCGTATTTTTGCGGCTTTCGATACCGACGGCTTCGCCTTGGCGAACAAGACCGCTCATGTCGACGGAGAAATCGATCGCTGATTCGGCGCCCAGTTCCTTGAGGATCGCGCCGCCGCGGCGAATGACGTTTGCAATGTCCTGCGCATCGAAGTTGACATTGGTGACGGTGGTGAACAGACCTTCCATGACGTAGAGGTCGGCTTCACGGCTGGTTTTCCCTTTTGCCGCGACACTGATCTGTTTGCAGACTTCGACCAAAAGGTCCTGCAGGGTGGCGGTGTCGGGGTCTTTGCCGCAAACGCCGAAGGCGGTGCAGCCGGTACAGCCTGCGGTCTGTTCACACTGATAACAAAACATGCTCATGATCTTTCCTTTCGGTTTGGGTTGCTCAATCATTGGCGAGTATTATGCTTCTTTTTGAACGCGACTCCTTGATCTGCGTCAACTTTTACAAAAACGGTGAATTTTATGGAAACAGTCGTTAACATACTTGTTAAGTGCTGGAATGTCATGGCAATTATGGCGCCCTATCTGCTGCTCGGTTTTTTCGTCGCCGGCGTGCTGGGGGCCTTTGTCCCGGTTTCGTTTATTGAGCGGCATCTCGGGAAGCGCGGGCTGTGGCAGATTGTGAAAGCCTCGCTCCTCGGCGTACCGATTCCGCTCTGCTCGTGCAGCGTGATTCCGGTTTCCGCATCGCTCCGGCGGCACGGCGCGACCAAGGGCGCGGCGATTTCGTTCCTGTCTTCCACGCCGCAGACGGGCGTGGACAGTATCGCCGCCACCTGGGGACTGCTCGGCCCGGTTTTTGCGATTTTCCGGACGGTGGTCGCGTTTATTACCGGCTGCATCTGCGGTGTCGCAGTGGAATCCTTCACGCCGGAGTCTGAAGATGCCCAAAACGGCTGCGAAGACGATGACTGTCCGTCGTGCCATCCGAAGCCCGGTGCGCATCGCTGGGAACAGGTTTTCACCTACGGTTTCGGAACGCTGCCCCGCGATATCGGTCGCGCACTGCTGATCGGCATTCTGGTGTCCGGACTGCTCGGCGCACTGGTTCCCGCCGATTTCTTCACCCGCTATCTAGGATCGGAATGGCTGTCGATGATCGCCGTGATGGCGCTGGGTATTCCGCTCTATGTCTGTACAACCGGCTCGATCCCGATCGCGCTGGCAATGATCGGCATGGGGCTGTCGCCCGGCGCGGCACTGGTTTTCCTGATTACCGGCCCGGCGACCAATGCCGCAACGATCGCAACGGTTTTCCAGACGATGGGTCGAAAAACGGTGGCGGTGTATCTGGTGACTCTGGCGGTCTGTTCGCTGGCCGCCGGCTGGATTCTGAACCGGCTGATTTCAATCTCGACGATTACGGAGCATGTCCATCACCACAGCGCCACCGCCGGTGCGTTTGAAACAATCTGCGCGCTGATTCTGACCGGACTGCTGATTTCCGCGGTTCTCCCGCGGAAAAAGAAAAGCTGCCCGCACTGCCACTGACCGGGAACCGTGTAGCGTCAGATTGAGCGGCGCAGCGCAATCATGTTGGTCTGGCGCCAGTCCAGTTTGCGATAGAAAATGATCGCGGGAACATTGCGGGCGTCCGCCAGCAGCTGAATCCGGGTTGCTCCCTGCTCGCGGGCCCATTTGACGGCTGCATTGAGCAGCGCCCTGCCGAGTCCGCGCCGACGGTAGGCCGACGAAACCACCAGATCCTCCAGCAGGCCGGAATAACCGCCCTCCGCCGTGGACACCATCAGCTGCACCGTCACCATGCCGACGAGCCGGCCGCGACGTTCCGCCACCCAGATTCCGGCCTTTGACGAATCAAGCAGAAGCTGAAGCCCGCACTTTTGCTTTTCCGCATCGACCGTAAATTCGGTTTCGATGGAAAACAGTTCCTGAAGAAGGCGAACCATGGCAGGCAGATCCGCCGCAGAGGCCGGTCGGATCCAGAACGCATCTTTTTCAACATCGGATTTCATGTCTAAAGAATCGTTCATCATTCACCTCCAGCTCATTGAAAGCACGATCAGACGTTGATGTCTGATTTTCTGCAGTTCACGGATCGGCGGGCGGATTGCTGTCGGGCACGCCCCCAATCTTGTGATACAGTTTTGTTGTTTATTTTCATAAAAAATTCAAATGTGTATAAATTTATCCAACCAGCAACATCAATGATATAACTAGCAGTTAATATACCAAATGGAAGGCAGGCGCTCGGCCGAAACGGCCGATGAACAGAAACCTGTCAGCCGCCGACTTTTCCAATCATTGGAAAAGTGAAATCAGTCTTCGCTTTCTTCGGAGACCCGAAGGATCTCCTCCACGGTCGTCATGCCGTGCAGCACTTTGCGCCAGCCGTCCTCGCGCAGGGTGCGCAGTCCGCGCTGTCTGGCGGCATGCATAATCTCGCTGGCGGATGAGCGGTCGATGATCAGCGGACGAATATGGTCATCCACAATGAGAATTTCATAAATCCCGGTCCGGCCTTTGAATCCGGACCCGCGGCATTCATCGCACCCTGCGGGCTCGTAGATGGTATGCGTTTCGAGTTCCTGAATCGGAAAGCCTTCTTTGCGCAGAATGTCTTTTTTCAGTTCGTCGATTTCGACGGGCTTGCGGCAGGCCGGGCAGAGACGGCGAATCAGGCGCTGGGCGACAATGCCTTCGACGGATGAGGAGACGAGAAACGGTTCGATGCCCATATCGAGCAGGCGGTTGATACTGGCGGCCGAGTCGTTGGTGTGCAGCGTACTGAACACCAGGTGACCGGTGAGCGCGGCGCGAATGGCGATTTCGGCGGTTTCGCGGTCACGAATTTCCCCCACCATGATGACGTCTGGGTCCTGACGCAGGAAGGTGCGCAGCGCGTGGGCGAAGGTGAGGCCGATTTCCGGCTTCATCTGCACCTGGTTGACGCCGGCCATTTCGTATTCGATCGGGTCTTCGGCCGACATGATGCGAATGTCGACTGAATTGATGGTATGAAGCCACGCATAGAGCGAGGTCGATTTTCCCGAACCGGTCGGTCCCGTACAGAGCAGGATGCCGTGCGGACGGGTGATCATTTTTTTGAGAATTTTTTCGTCGTCCGGCTCGAGCCCGAGCTGGTCCATGCCGATCATGCCGCTGCCGCGCAGCAGCAGTCGAAGGCTGACGCTTTCGCCGTAAACGGTCGGCATGGTTGAAACACGCACGTCGATTTCTTCGCCCTGGATGCGCAGGCTGATGCGACCGTCCTGGGGAAGGCGCTTTTCGGCAATATCCATGTTCGCCATGACTTTGATACGCGAAATAATCGATGACTGAAAGCGCTTGAGGGTGGCTGGCACGGGCGTTTGGTGCAGGACGCCGTCGATGCGGTAGCGAATGCGCAGGTCGGTTTCCATCGGCTCGATATGGATATCGGTTGCCCGCGTCTGGTGGGCCTCCCAGATGATCTGGTTGACGAATTTGACGACGGAGGCCTCCTGGTCGAGCTCGCTGAGGTCCTGTTTGAAGAGGCCCTCTTCGTCGAGGTTGATACGATCGTCGTCCTGCATCATCCGGTCGAGCGTTTCGGCGCCGACGCCGTAGAGCCGCTTGGCGGCCGAGGCGATGTCGGCCGACGGGCTGAGGGCCAGCCGGACGCGACCGCCGGTGACAAGGCGAAGGGCATCGATCAGGCCGGACTGAAGCGGGTCGGCGGTTGCGACGCGCAGCACGCCCTGTTCGTCGGCAACCGGCATAATGTTGTACTGGAAGACGGCTTTGGGCGGAATGCGGGCGAGCAGATCGGTGTCGATGTCCGTCTTCGCCAGGCGAATGAACGGCAGATCCATGGCCGACGCCAGCTTCTCAAGAAACAGCTCTTCGCGGACACCGGTTTTTTCCACTACCGCGTCGGTGAACCCGCTGCCCGCCTCTGCGACCGCAGCCAGCAGCTGTTCGATCTGCTCCGGCGTAAAGAGCTCCGTATTCTGCAACAGACTGGCTAGCTGGCTTTTCTGCATGGCGGGTCTCCGCTCAGCGCACGATGCCGACCTTGGAGGTTTCAATGAATTGGATGAGATGCCGAATTTCCGGCACATCGGGAAGCTCTTTGAGCTTTTCGACCGCTTCGGCAAGCGGCTGTTTCTGCCGGTAGAGAACCCGGTAGGCCTCTTTAACGGCGTTTCGGGATTCCTCGGGCAGGCCGCGGCGCTCCATGCCGATCTTGTTGAAACTGCGGATTTCGATGTCAAGGCCATCGGCAATCATGAACGGAGGCACATCCTTGGTGGCTTTGGTGTAGCCACCGAGAAAGGCCATTTTGCCGATTCGACGAAACTGTACGACGCCGCACATGCCTTCGATAATCGCAAAATCCTCGACGATGACATCGCCGGCCAGCTGTGTGCCGTTGGCAATGATGACGCCGTTGCCGACTTTGCAGGCGTGGGCGACGTGGCTGTAGGCCATCAGCAGGCAGCCGGAGCCGACCTCGGTTATTTCGCCGTCGTGTGTTCCGGCGTTGATGGTGACGCACTCACGCAGGACGGTTTTGTCGCCGACGATAACGCCGGGCGCTCCGCCTTTGTATTTGAGGTCCTGCGTCTGCCCGCCGATGCGGGCGAACGGATGGATGACGCATTCGGAGCCAATGGTCGTGTTGCCGTCGACAACGGCGTGCGCCATCAGTTCCGCACCGTCGCCGATCTTCACATCGGCACCAACCACGGCATACGGGCCGATCGTAACGTCTTCGCCCAACGTCGCACCCGCGCCGATAATGGCTGTAGGATGAATCTTACTCATGGCGACTATCCCGCGGAGCTGAACATCAGGTCGGCTTCAGAAACCAGCTTGTCTTCAACAAACGCTTTGGCATGAACTTTGGACAACCGCGGCTTGGCATTAACGATTTCGATTTCCATGCGAAGCTGGTCGCCGGGAACCACCGGACGGCGGAAACGGGCGTTGTCGATGGCGGCAAAGTAGGAAATTTTGCCTTCGCCGCCGAACAGCTTGTTCAGCAGAATGCCCGCGACCTGAGCCATGGCCTCCATCTGAAGCACGCCGGGCATGACCGGCTGTCCGGGGAAGTGTCCCTGAAAAAACAGCTCATTGAAGGTAAGATTTTTGATGCCGACAATCCGCTTCTCGTCATCACATTCGATCACCCGGTCCACGAGCATGAAGGGATAACGATGCGGAAGAATCTTCAGAATCTCATTTGCTTCGATTACGGACATGCAGAAATCTCCTTTATTCAATAGTTCAGGGGCGGGATTATCTTGGAAACAGGCCGGCGGTTCAACGCTTAAACGTCGCCGGTTTCGTTCAGTTCGTCCAGAGCCGGGCAGCCTTCAGAAACGCGCCAGCCGAACGGGAAGTCGCGACACTGGTCCGGCCGGGCGTCGTACAGGGAACATCGGTTCCCGTCGAGCAGGACGCAGCTGCCGTCCTCCTGGTCCGCCAGGCTCAGCTGCCGGCGGTTGGCCGCCAGAACCGTATAGCGGGCAATCAATGCCTCTTCGGTCATCCCCGCTGCGGCGGCCAGGCGGGTCACATCCCCGTCGTTCAGCAGGACATGCCCGCTCCAGCGGCAGCAGGCGCCGCACTGGTGACATTTGAATGAACGTTTACTCGGCATGGCGGTCTCATTCCTCTGTATTGTTATTTAGGTGAATAGTTTGACATTAAACCCTTTAAATACAAATATTCCCAGCCTGTCCGCAAGCGTTCAGGTGCGGCATATAAACTAACCGAGGAGAATCCTGACATGACCCATTATGTTGAAAAAACAAAAACAGCGGCCCTTCTGGCAGCCTTTACCGCCGTATCCGTCTTTGCCACCGGCTGCTCAAAAGAAGCTCCTGCAACAGAGGAATTTGATCTGACCCAATCCACAAACCTCTTTGAACAGCCGCTTCAGCCGAACCCGCTGGCACTGCAATCGGAAGACGTTGTGGTCACCGTCAACGGGCAGAACATTACACACGGCGAAGTGATGCAGGGTGTGCAGATGAATATGATGCAGCTCAGTCGTCAGGTCCCGGCGCAGCAGCTTTCCCAGATGGCGGGCCAGATTTACCAGAATGTACAGGACACCCTGATTGCCAACATCCTGCTGACAGAAGCCGCCGGCAAATCCAGCCTGACCGTGGATGATGCCGCCGTGGATGCCGAAATCGAAAAAATCAAATCCGGCGCTCCGGAAGACTCTTCACTCGAAGATGCCCTGGCCGAAAACAACATCGAATTCAGCGAGTGGAAAAACAATCTTCGCGAGCAGATGCTCGTCCGTAAACTGGTGGATGAAAAAACAGCCGACGTTCCCGAAGCCACCGCCACCGAAGTGGCCGAGTTCTATCAGCAGAATCTCGACTCCTTCAAAGCCCCGGAAAGCGTCACAGCAAGCCACATCCTGGTTGCCTTCAAACCGGAAGACACCGACGAAACCAAAGCCGCCAAGAAAAAAGAAATCGAGGCAATCCGTGAACAGCTGGTCGCCGGCGGCGACTTCGAAACCATTGCCAAAGAGAAGTCGGACTGCCCGAGCGGACAGCGCGGCGGCAGCCTTGGATCGTTCACCCGCGGCCAGATGGTTCCCGAATTTGAAAACGTCGCCTTCTCCGCCAACGTCGGCGACCTCAGCGATGTGGTCGAAACCCAGTTTGGCTACCATCTGATCAAGGTCACCGATCACAAACAGGACAGCACCCGCCCTCTGTCCGAAGTGAAAGATCAGCTTCAGTCCTATCTCACCGGACAGCACAAGCAGAAAGCTCTGCTCGCCTACATTGATGAGCTCAAAGCCAAAGCGGCCATTGAATACAAAAAGCCGGATCTCGACGCGGCAGCAACCGCCCCGGCAGCCGAAGCGCCGACCGAACCGGCAGAGTAAAGCAGCCCCCCTAAAACAAAAAAGCGTTCCTTTTGCGGGAACGCTTTTTTTGTTTTATATGGTGCGCTTGAGAGGACTCGAACCTCCACGCCTCGCGGCACAAGAACCTGAATCTTGCGTGTCTACCAATTCCACCACAAGCGCATTTCGTAAACAGGAGCGCGTAATAAAACAGGAACTCCGGATAATGTCAACGCATTCAAATCGATTTTCTTTACACCTTGCCTCTCCCTCACCCCCGACCTATACTTTGCGCCGTGCTGGAGCTGGAATCTACCAAACGAAAAAGGGGGCGATCGGCAACGTGCAGAATATAGATGATAAACAGTGGAAGGCCCTGAAAACTAAACTCTCCCGGTCCAAACTTATCGGCCAACTGGAAATGGGAGATCCGGAAAAAGAATATGTGATCTCCCGGGGAATCGACATCCTTCAACTGCACGCCACCGACTTTGTCCGCAAACGACTGGCTCCGGCCGATCCGAAAAACGACGGCCGCCAAACCCCGCTCAAAGGTCATCCTGTCTTCATTGCACAGCATGCCACCGGCACCAGCGATCGCACCCGCCTCGAAAAATTTCACGGCATCAAAACCGGCATTGCGCTCACCGAAAAAGAAGTGAACTACATCGTCAGCGTCATCATCCGCTGGATCGAAGAACAAATCCGCGAGCCGGCCTGATTTTTTCCAAACATTGGAAAAAAATCTTTCACCCGACCGCCCCGCCAACTACATTTTCCAGACATTGGAAAAACGCCCCCGTATGGAACCACAAATAACAGCACGCCCCGACCACACCATCAGTCGCAAGCAGATCAGCTCCGCCGCACTAAAAGTCCTCTACGGCCTGAAAGATGCCGGATACACGGCCTACCTCGCCGGAGGAGGCGTTCGCGATCTTCTCCTCGGCCGAACCCCGAAAGACTTCGACGTCGCGACCAGCGCCACCCCGGAAGAAGTCAAAAAAGTCTTCCGCAACTGCCGGCTCATCGGCCGGCGCTTCCGCCTCGCACACGTTTATTTTCACCACGAAATCATCGAAGTCTCCACCTTCCGGGCTCTCAGCCCAGAACCGGAAGGCTGCGATGAGAACTGCCACTGCGTAGCCGATAACGGCCTCGTACTGCGCGACAACGTCTTCGGAACTCCCGAAGAGGACGCTCTGCGCCGCGACTTCACTGTCAACGCCCTCTTCTATAATATTGCCGACTTCTCCATCATCGACTATGTCCACGGACGTAAAGATATAGACGACCGAATTCTGCGCGTCATCGGCGACCCCGACAAACGCTTCACCGAAGATCCGGTCCGCATCCTGCGCGCCATTCGCTTCGCGGCCTCCCTGGGGTTTGAGATTGAAGCCGCCGCCCGTGACGCCATCCGGAAGCATGCCGCCCGACTGGAAGGATGCTCCTCTTCACGGCTCTACGAAGAAATCCAGAAACTCTTCAACTGCGGACGCTCCGAACAGGTTTTTGAACTCTGCTGCCGGTTTCGCGTCCTGGAACACCTCTTCCCGGAACTTGGCGCCTGGCTTAATGCCCCGGACGGTGAAGAAAAAACGCACTGGCTCTCCAAGAGCTTCAAACAGATCGACCGTTGGCGCGCCGCCGGGTTCAACGTCGATCCGGCCCTGCTGTTCGCTCTGATCTTCGGCGAATATCACGAATGGATTGCCGCTCAGATCATGTCTCAGGAAAAACTCCCTCACGCCGCAGCCCTGCAGGAAGCCACCCATCGTCACCTGCGCCAGCTCGACCGCATCCGGGTTCCCAAGGCCGCGACCCATCACATCGCGGAAATCATGGGCAGCCAGCCTCGTTTTCTGCGCACAACACCGAAAAACTATCAGCGCTTCAGCCGTCACCGCGTTTTTCTCGATGCGTTCCTCTACTTTAAATTCGCCGCCCGCACCGTCGGACGTCACCCCGACGAACTCGCCTGGTGGGAAAAACAGCGAAAAGCAAGTTAATGGCTTTTGCCACTTGCCCTTTGCAGTCGAATATCATACATAAACCCCTCCTGCGGAGAGATGGCTGAGTGGCTTAAAGCAGTGGTTTGCTAAACCGCCGTACTCCTACAAGGGGTACCGGGGGTTCGAATCCCCCTCTCTCCGCCACTCTTTTTCCACAGCACTCCCTGTTTTCAGGGAAGTGCTGTCTTTACCCGCATCGAATCTCTTATCGGCACATTTTGAGACACTTTGTCTCTATTTATTCACCACTCAAACATACATTTATTTTTATTAGCAATTAATTAACAACAACTTATAACAATAAATCTCTTTACCGGCACACACGATGCTTTCAATACAGACAACTCGATTTGAAAGGAGTAAAGCATCATGGATTTTAACAAAATGACCCAAAAGGTTCGTGAAGCGTTTCAATCGGCTCAGTCACTGGCAGCTGAGTACGGCCATCAGCAGATCGACGGCGAACACCTGCTGCTCGCCCTGCTCCGGCAGGAGGATGGCCTCGCCCCGCAGCTGCTTGAACGGATGGACGCATCTGCACCGACAACGGTTGCACGGCTCGAACAGGAACTTCAGAAAATCCCGGCGGTTTCCGGCCCCGGCTCGGAAGCCGGCAAAATCTACGTCACTCAGCGGCTCGACGGCCTGCTCGTGAAAGCCCAGAAAGAAATGCAGAAACTCGGCGACGAATTTCTCTCGGTCGAACATCTGCTGCTGGCCTTCGCCGACGAAAAAAGCGGCTCGGACGCTAAACAGATTTTGGACAGCCAAGGCATAACGCGGAATAAAATCCTTGAAGCGCTCAAAACCGTGCGCGGAAATCAACGCGTGACGTCCGACAATCCGGAAGGCTCATATGACGCCCTGAAAAAATACGGACAGGATCTGGTTGAGCTCGCCCGCTCCGGAAAGCTCGATCCGGTCATCGGCCGTGACGCCGAAATCCGTTCGGTCATTCGCATTCTATCGCGCAAAACCAAAAACAACCCGGTACTGATCGGCGAACCCGGTGTCGGGAAAACCGCCATCGTCGAAGGCCTCGCCCATCGTATTCTGCGCGGAGATGTGCCGGAGGGTCTAAAAAATAAAACGATCTTTGCGCTCGATATGACCTCGCTGATGGCCGGCGCAAAATACCGCGGCGAATTTGAGGAACGACTGAAAGCGGTGCTGAACGAAATCAAATCTGCCGAAGGCCGCATCATTCTCTTCATCGATGAACTGCACACGATTGTCGGCGCAGGACGAACTGAAGGTTCGACCGATGCGGGCAATATGCTCAAGCCGATGCTGGCGCGCGGCGAACTGCACTGTATCGGTGCAACCACGCTCGATGAACATCGTAAATACATCGAAAAGGACGCCGCGCTCGAGCGGCGGTTCCAGCCCGTCATCGTCGACATGCCCAGCGTCGAAGACACCATTTCGATCCTGCGCGGACTGCGCGAACGGTTCGAAGTCCACCACGGCGTGCGCATTAAGGATGCAGCACTCGTCGCTGCCGCCACGCTGTCCGACCGCTACATCACCGAACGTTTCCTTCCGGATAAAGCCATCGACCTGATGGACGAAGCCTGCGCCTCCATCCGAACCGAAATCGATTCGATGCCCGCCGAACTCGATGAAGTCTCCCGCAAAGTCATGCGACTCGAAATCGAAGAAACCGCGCTCAAGAAGGAGAAGGACAACGCCAGCAAAGAGCGGCTCGCCGCACTGCAAAAAGAACTGGCTGACCTCAAGGCCGAGTCGAGAACCATGCGGACACAGTGGGAAAATGAAAAAGGCGCGTTCCAGAAAGTCCGCGATCTGCGCGAAGCACTCGATCTCGCCCGGCGCGAAAGCGCCGATGCGGAACGGCAGTACGACCTTGAACGCGTCGCCAAACTTCGCCACGGCACCATTCCTCAGCTCGAAAAACAGCTGAAGGAACTCGAAGCCAAGCTGAATGCACAGGATGGCGCTCCGGCCATGCTCCGCGAAGAAGTCACCGAAGAGGAAATCGCCGAAGTCATTGCCCGCTGGACCGGCATTCCGCTCACCAAGCTGCTGGAAGGCGAACGCGAAAAACTGCTCAAGCTCGCCGAGGAACTGCACAGGCGCGTCATCGGCCAGGACGAAGCCGTCCAGACCGTCGCCGACGCCGTGCTGCGCGCCCGTGCGGGAATCAACAACCCGAACCGTCCGATCGGCGCCTTCCTCTTCCTCGGCCCGACCGGTGTCGGAAAAACCGAGCTCGCCCGTACACTCGCCTATGAGCTCTTCGACAGTGAAGAGCACATGGTGCGAATCGACATGAGCGAATATATGGAAAAGCACACCGTCTCACGGCTCGTCGGCGCGCCTCCAGGATACGTCGGATATGAAGAAGGCGGACAGCTCACCGAAGCCGTACGGCGCAAGCCCTACTCCGTCGTCCTGCTCGACGAAATCGAGAAAGCACACCCGGATGTCTTCAACATCCTGCTGCAAATTTTCGACGACGGGCGGCTCACCGACTCGCAGGGCCACACCGTCAGCTTCAAAAACACCATTGTCATCATGACCAGTAATATCGGCTCGACGCTGCTGCTCGAAGGCATCGGACGTCAGGGCCGCATTACGGAAGAAACCCGTGATCAGGTCATGGCCATGCTCAAGGAAAATTTCCGGCCGGAGTTTTTGAACCGGCTCGATGACACCGTGCTGTTCAAGCCGCTCACCGAAAAAGAAATCGGCGGGATTGTCGACCTGCTGCTCGACGACCTGCGCAAGCGGCTTGCCGCGCGCGACATCAAGCTCGAGGTCAGCGACGATGCCAAAAAGCACATCGTCGACGAAGGCTTCGATCCCGTATACGGCGCGCGGCCGCTCAAACGGTTCATTCAGCAGAACTTCGAAACGCAGCTTGCGCGAAGCCTGATTGCCGGAGAAATCGGCGACGGTTCCACCGTCCGCGCCGAACTGAAAGACGGCCATTTGGTTTTCCAAACCTAGACAGGAGGAATCCCTTTTTCCAATGTTTGGAAAATCAAAGGCCGAGGAACTGGATCGCCAGCCCGGACAGGCAGATCGCGCCGCCCGCCATGGCATGCGTCCAGCGTTCCAGCTTTCCGAAGCGGGCAAAACTGATTCCCCACGAAGCGGCCAGCACAATCGCAAGCATAGTGCTGATCGTCACCGCGCTGAACACGAGGGCCACCAGAACGGTTCCGGACAGGCTGTGCTGCGACGCCGGATACATCAGCAGCGGAATCAGCGGCTCACAGGGTCCCAGCACGAAAATCGTGAAAAGGATCCAGGGCGTAATGTTCGCTTTCTCTTCAGGCTCATGCGTATGGAAGTGCACGCCGTCGTGCGTGTGCGAATGAATCGGCGCACCGGAACCGCCCAGATGCAGATGCGTGTGCGGACGGTTGCGGAGGGCCCGCTGGACTCCCCATCCGGCATACGCAAAACCGAAGGCAATCAGTCCCCATGCGGCCAGCGTTCCGCGAAGCGCTTCCAGCGACTCCAGCTTCATGACCGCGATCCCGAAGGCGATTCCGACCAGTCCCAGAACCACCGAGCTGAGGACATGCCCGACACCGCAGAAAAAGGTGATCCATGCGGTCTTTACCGTGCTCCAGTCGCGCGCGCGGTTCATCACAATAAACGGCAGGTAATGGTCCGGGCCAAGAACTGTGTGAACAAAGCCGATCGTTGCGGCCGTCCAGCAGAGAATCGCCACATCCGTATTCATGGAGCCTCCTTATGCCTCGCCCTCAGCCTGCTCCGTGCGTTTGCGCGGCTTCAGCTGCGGGAAAAGAATGACATCGCGGATTGCATCCGATCCGGTCAGCAGCATCATGAGGCGGTCGATGCCGATGCCCATTCCGCCGGTCGGCGGCATGCCGTACTCAAGCGACGCCAGAAAATCCTGATCAATTTTCGACGGATCACCGCCCGCCTGTTCTTCAAACCGGCGACGCTGCTCAAACGCATCGTTCAGCTCGCTGTAGGCCGGAGCAATCTCCTTGCCGCCGATAATCAGCTCGAACACGTCCACCAGCGTCGGATCGTCCGCGCACGGGTTGGCGAGCGGAACGAGGAAGGCGGGCAGACGGGTGATGAAGGTCGGCTGAATCAGCGTGCCCTCGATGGTCTTGTCGTAGATTTCATGCGTCACGTGCGCAAAATCCATATCCTCTTCAACATGCACATCCAGCTCGGCGGCCTTCGCCCGCGCTTCGTCGAGTGACTTGCCGAACCAGTCGGCGCCCAGATGCTCCTGGATCAGATCGCGATAGGCAATTTCCTTCCACGGTGTGGAAAGATTGATCATATTGCCGTTCCATTCCACTGCCATGCGGCCGAAAATCTTCTGCGACAGATGCGTCGTCAGGCTCTGGACCAGCTCCTGCATCGAGCGCATATCGCCGTACGCTTCGTAGATTTCGAGCGCAGTGAATTCCGGGTTGTGCGTGCGGTCGAGCCCCTCGTTGCGGAAGTTGCGGTTCATCTCGAACACTTTGTCCATGCCGCCGACAATCAGGCGCTTGAGATACAGCTCCGGGGCGATCCGGAAATACATATCGGTGCTCAGGGCTTTGTAATGCGTTTTAAACGGCGTGGCCGCGGCGCCGCCGGCGATCTGCTGGATCATCGGCGTCTCCACTTCACAGTAGCCGCGGGCGGCGAGAAAGGCCCTGATTTCGCTCAGCACCGCTGTGCGCTTCTTGAACAGGTCCATCACCTCTTCATTCGAAATCAGGTCGAGCTCGCGCTGGCGATAGCGGGTTTCCACATCCTGCAGGCCGTGGAATTTTTCCGGCATCGGCAGAACGGACTTGGCCAGAAGCTTCCATTCGGATACGCGAACCGTCTGCTCCTGCGTCTGTGTGATAAACAGCTCACCGGTCACTCCGATAATATCGCCGAGGTCGAGCAGCTTGAACGCGGCAAAGGCCTCTTCGCCGATCAGGTCCTTCTTCACCATCAGCTGAAATTTTGCCGAACCGTCCGAAAGATGGGCGAACGCCATTTTACCCATTTTGCGCATCGCCACGATCCGTCCGCAGGCGCTGACCGATTTGCCCTCCTCGAACATTTCGTGAAGTGCGCTGAGCGGGGCAGTGCGTTGGAATGCGGAACCGTAGGCGGGAAAGCCTGCGGCTTCGAGCTGCTTCATATTTTCAATGCGCTGGCGGCGGTATTCGTTGTCCTGCATGAACGTCTCCTTCAACAAAAGCGTCGCATCTTAACGGCAAGATGCCCGCCACGCAAGCGGGGCGGTTTCCAAACATTGGAAAAATTTTGCTGATAACCGCGCTTCGAACATTTATAACCGAAATCCATGAAAGCCTTTAAAGCCTACGACATCCGCGGCGTCTACGGACGCGACTTCACCGCAGCCGACGTTGAGAAGATCGGTTTCTTCCTTCCAAAACTGCTGAACGCCGACACCGTGCTCGTCGGGCGCGACGACCGCGCCAGCTCGCCCGAAATCTTTCAGGCGCTCTGCGACGGCATCACCGCCGCCGGGGCCGATGTCGTCTCCATCGGCGAAGCCACCACGCCGACCGTCTACTTCACCACGGCCACCCGGAAGTTCGATGCGGCCGTACAGATCACCGCGTCGCACAACCCGCCCGAATACAACGGCCTCAAAGTCTGCAAAACCGACGCACTGCCGGTCGACTACGCCAACGGACTCTCCGACCTGCAGAAAATGTGCAAAGATGACATCGTTCCTGCCATCAAACGGGGAACCGTGCGAGAACTCGATGTGCGCGGCGACTATCTCGACTTTCTTCGGCAGTACCTGCCGGATCTCTCCAAACTCAAAATCGGCATCGACTGCTCCAACGGCATGGCCGCCCTGCTCGTCAAAGACCTGTTCGGCAGCCAGCCGATCTATCTCTACGACGAAATCGACGGAACCTTTCCCAACCATCCGCCGAACCCGCTCGAAGAAAAAAACTGCGAAGAACTCAAAGCGCTGGTTAAAGGTAACGGCCTCGACATCGGCCTCATCTTCGACGGCGACGCCGACCGTGTCATGTTCGTCGACGAACGCGGCCGCTACGTCCAGCCCGACCTCATCACCGCCGTGCTCGCCGAATATTACCTTGCCGACGAAAAAGGCCGCGTCCTGCACGACATCCGCACCTCAAAAGCCGTCACCGAACGCATCGTCGAGCTCGGCGGCGAGCCGCACATGTGGAAAGTCGGACACTCCTTTGCCAAACTCAAGATGCGCGAACTCGGCTGCATCGTCGGCGGCGAACTCGCCGGCCACTACTATTTCCGCGACTTCTTCAACTGCGACTCCGGCATCCTCACCGGGCTCATCGTCCTCAGCGTCGCCGCAAAGCTCAAAGCGGAAGGCAAACCCTTCTCCAGCTGCATCGACGGCCTCATGCGCTACGCCAACTCCGGCGAAATCAACTTCCGCATCGAACAGAAGGAAGAAGCCATCGCCGCAGTGGTCAAAAAATTCAGTGAAGAAGAAGCCCCGACGGCCGTTTACGATTTTGACGGTGTCCGAATGGAATTCGCCGACTGGTGGTTCAACGTTCGCCCGTCCAACACGGAACCGTGGCTGCGGCTGCTCATCGAAGCCCGCAACGAAAATCTGCTCGTCGAAAAACGCACGGCCATTGAACAGGTCGTCCGGTCATTTTCCTGAACCGGCCTTTCCCGACGCGACACCGCCGCAGAGCAGGCCCATAACCCATCTCGAGTTTAGGCGCGCTGCAGCAGAGATTCGATCCTTTGCAGCAGGTCGTTGAGGTGAATCGGCTTGCGAAGAAAACAATCCGCGCCGTTCTTTTCTGCCTGCGGCTCAAAATCGGTCGTGGCCCCGTGCTGGCCGCCGGAAACGGCAATCAGGGGAAGAGCCGGATAGGTCCTGCGCAGTTCCCGGATCAGGGTGATCCCGTCCATGCCGGGCATCAGGATATCTGCAATAATCAGGTCCGGCTCTTTTTCATTCACCTTCAAAAGCGCAGAGAAACCGCTGTCCGTCACCGATGTACTGAATCCCTTCTTCTCGAGAAACTGAGAGAAAACCACCTGGGTTACAGGATCATCATCAACAATCAGGATGTGTTTCATCACGTCGCCCCTTTTTCTAAGGCTATTCTAATCCGTTCCCCCCGGACCGAAAACCCTTATTTTCAGCTCATTCCGGCAGATCCTCTCTTTGTGCTCCAGAAGGGAATCCTGCCTTCTGCCCGCCGGCCGGCCGCGGAGCGACCGGGATGTTTCCAATGTTTGGAAATTTATTTTCCAGAGTTTGGAATCATGCAGCGAACGGCTTTTTCAGCGGCCGCTTTTTCTGCCTCACGGCGGCTGGTTCCCTCGCCGCGGAAAGCGTAGCTGGACACGCAGACTTCGACGCAGTAGCGACGGGCGTGGTCCGGACCGCTTTCTTCGATCACATTGTAGGCCGGAATGGAGTATCCGTTTTTCTGAGCATATTCCTGAAGCATGCCTTTTGGATTGGTCAGAACCGGTCCGGCTTTTTCCAGGGGTTGGAAAATATGCTTTTCAAAAAATTTTCGCGCAGCTTTGAGGCCGCCGTCGAGCCAGACGGCGCCGATCAGCGCTTCGAGCGCATCTTCCAGGTTCGAGTCGCGGTCTGCGCCGCCGCTGGCGGATTCGCCTTTGCCGAGGCACAGGTGCTCACCGAGCCCAAGATTCCGCGCGGCGGCGGCCAGTGCCGCGCCGGAGGTGACGGCGCTTTTCCGGCGGGTGAGCTCTCCTTCGTCGGCCTGCGGGCAGAGCTGCATCAGCGCATCGGCGGCCAACAGGCCGAGAACGGCATCACCCAGAAATTCGAGGCGCTGATTATCTGCCGGAACGGCGTCGTTTTCGTAGCGAAACGAGGGGTGCGTCAGGGCGGCTTCAAGCAGTGCTTTTTTTCTGAAGCGAACGCCGATCTGTTTTTCCAGCTGCCGAAGGGTGCTCATTGAGTTCATGCCGAACCGGATCAACCGTGATCCGTGGCATCAACCACTTCCACAACGGACGGCACTTTTTCTTTGAGAAGACGTTCGATCCCGTTTTTCATCGTCATGCGCGCGCCCATGCAGCCGCGGCAGCCTCCCTGCAGCTCGACATACACTTTGGCATCTTTGACGGTTACAATCGTGGCGCCGCCGCCGTGTGTGGCGAGTGCCGGATTGATTTCCTCTTCAAAAATTTTTTCTACGGCGTCCAGAATTTCTGCATCGTTCATATCCAACTCCTTAACTGGTCGAAAATGTAACCGAACCGCTCATTTCAGTCAAAAAGCGAATCGATAAAACACGTTCGGTTGACAAGTTCCGGCACTCCCCGTACCTTCGCGGAACTTCTTTGAAAGGATCTCCATGAAACAGTTTCTGACCCTGACTGTGAAAGGCGCGCTGATGGGCGCCGCCAATGTGATTCCCGGCGTGTCCGGAGGAACAGTTGCCCTGCTGACCGGTATTTTTGAGCCGCTGATCAATGCGGTTAAATCATTCGACCTGACGGCGCTGAAGCTGCTGTTTCGCGGAAAAATCAAAGACGCCGTGCAGCACGTTCACCTGTCGTTTCTGATTCCGGTCGGCATCGGCATTGTCGTGAGTATCCTCAGTTTTGCGCGACTGCTGGAATATCTGTTTGAAACGCATGCGCTGTATGTCTGGGCCTTTTTCTTTGGCCTGATTCTGGCGTCGGTTTTTTTTGTCATCCGAAAAGTCGGACGGGTTTCGACTGCAGTAATTTTTCTTTTTTCGCTCGGCACAGTCCTCGCGGCGGGAATCGCCTTTCTGCCGCCGGCCGGAGAAAATGCGTCCGTCCCCTATCTGTTTCTCTGCGGCATCGTGGCCATGTGCAGCATGATTCTGCCGGGGCTGTCGGGGTCTTATGTTCTGCTGCTGATGGGCAACTACCAGCTGGTTATGATTGATTCCGTGGTGCACCTGCGCCTGGAGATCCTGCTGCCGGTCGCCGTCGGGGCCGTCGCCGGCCTGGCGGTTTTCACCCGGTTTCTCTCCTGGGTGTTCAAACATTTCCATGACCAGACCATCGCTCTGCTCACCGGATTTATTTTCGGGTCGCTCAGTATTCTCTGGCCGTGGAAAACGGCCATTTTCCAGACCTTTGAGTCGGCCGGCAAGGTGAAGGAAAAGGTGATCGGCTATCACTACGCGCTGCCGGACCTGAGTATCGAAACGCTGATTGCACTGGGTGTGATGGCGGCCGGAATTGTCCTGCTGACGCTGATGGAAAAAAGCGCCGGGCACAGAAGCTGAGGCTACTCCTCTTCGTCCGTCAGCCGGATCGAACAGGCCTTGATCCGCTGCTTCCGATAAAACCGGCGCAGAACCCGCGCAAAGCGGAGCAGATCCCTGAACGGTGAAATCATGCTCTTGTGTTTCATCGAGCATTTTGTGATCCGGACCGACCCCACCCGTATTCGGCGCGAGGCGATGTTGAGCAGCGTCTCAAATTCCGCCGGAAGCGAAGAGCCTTCTGCGAGCAGAAACGGCAGCACATCGCAGCGATAGAACCGGAAGCCGCACGGCGGATCGGGAACATACACGCCGAGCAGCCGATTGAGCCAGTAGCTCATCAGGCGAATCGTCCAGCGGCGGACCATCGTCACCCGGCAGGCATCGGCCATCCGGTTGCCGATCAGCACCGGCAAATGCGTGCGGTTGTAGGTTTCCAGAAATTTGGGGATTTCGTCCGGATCGTGGAAGCCGTCGGCATCCAGCGCAATCACGGCATCAAAACCGTGAGTCAGAACATATTTAAAGCCCTCGGTCAGAGAAGCGCCCTTGCCGCCGTTCGTTTCGCGACGGATCACCAGCGCACCGGCCGCTTCGGCTCGGGCGGCCGTCCGATCAATCGATGCGTCATCGACCACAATCACATCGTTCACGTACCTCCGGGCGGAGGAGATGATCCGCCCGACCGTATGCTCTTCGCAGAACGCCGGAATCAGGACGGCAACCTTTTCCACCGTTTTATGCTGAGCAATCGTGATCATCCGTTCACCCTTTGTCGCCGACCAGTTCGTCCGCCCGATAGGAGGAGCGGACCAGCGGACCGGCGGCCACGCCGTCGAAACCCATTTGGCGGGCGGTTGCCGCCAGTTGATCAAACTGCTCGGGCGAGACAAAGCGATCAACCGGATGATGCCCGCGGGTCGGAGCCAGATACTGGCCCAGCGTCAGCAGGCGGACCCCCGCGTTATACAGATCTTCCAGACATTGGAAAATCTCCTCATCGGTTTCGCCAAGGCCGAGCATCAGGCCGGATTTCACCATCACTCCGCCCCGCGTCGCTGCATGACGCAGCGTTGCCAGCGATTTTTCATAGCTCGCCTGCGGGCGGACCGCAACCTGCAGTCGCTTCACCGTCTCCAGATTGTGATTAAACACATGCGGTTTCGCATCGAGCACCATATCAAGATGCTCCACAAAATCGGGCGTGAGCACTTCAACCGAAGCGGTCGGCATTGCATCCCGGACGGCGGAAATTGTATTGGCGAATGCCTGCGCGCCGCCATCGGGCAGGTCGTCGCGCGTCACACTGGTGATCACCACATGACGCAGGTTCAGCCGTTTTGCCGCCTCGGCCACGCGGGCGGGTTCGTCGGGGTCGACCGGCTCGGGCTTTCCGGTGTTCACATTGCAGAAGCGGCAGTTTCGCGTGCAGGTATTGCCGAGAATCATCACCGTCGCCGTGCCGCGGTTCCAGCATTCGTGACGGTTCGGACATTTTGCGCTCGCGCAGACTGTATTCAGATTCAGGCTCGCAAGCAGCTTATGGACATCCGGATAGCTCTGATCCGTGGCAATCGGACGGCGCATCCATTGCGGCAGCCGCGGCGCCTTGGGTTTCAGTTTTTCAGGTGCAGATAAATCATTCATGGTTGAGGTCCGGTTTTGAATGCCCGCAACTTTACTCGCGAGACCGGACGGTTTCGAGCCTCTTTGAAATATTTCATAATCGGGCATACGCCGCAGACTCAGCTGAAAAAGGCCGCCCCGAAGGACGGCCTTTTCGGTTCCGGCGCCATGCGCTTATTTGGTGACAATGTGGAGCCACTCCTGAACCACCGGCGCGAACTTCACAACCACCGGCGTAAAGACGACGCTGACCATGGTCATCAGTTTAATGAGAATGTTCAGCGACGGACCGGAGGTGTCTTTGCACGGATCGCCGACCGTATCGCCGATCACCGCCGCGCCATGAACCGGGTTCTTGGTTCCGTCCGGCAGCTTCTTGCCGCCGTAAGCTCCGCGTTCAATGTACTTTTTGGCGTTGTCCCACGCGCCGCCGGCGTTGTTGAGCATGGTGGCCAGTACAAAGCCGGTGGTGAGCCCGCCCGCGAGCAGGCCCATCACACCGGGCACGCCAAGGATCAGGCCGGTCACGACCGGCGCGATGATGGCCAGCAGAGAGGGAACGAGCATTTCCTTCTGCGCGCCTTTGGTGGAGATGGCCACGCAGCGGGCGTAGTCGGGTTTTTGCGTGCCTTTCATGATGCCGGGGAACTCCCGGAACTGACGACGAACTTCTTCGACCATCGAACCGGCGGCGCGGCCGACGGCCTTCATGGTCATCGCACAGAAGACAAAGGCCATCATGCCGCCGATAAACAGCCCGCAGATGAGGAGCGGATTCATGATATGCAGCTCGAATTTATCGACGAACGCCATCATGTCGGCCCACTTGGCTTCATGGGCATTAAAGCCCATGAAAGTTGTATCTCCGGCCAGCTTGCCGATCCAGATTTTGACTTCTTCAATATAGGCGGCCAGTAGGGCCATGGCGGTGAGCGCGGCGGAACCGATGGCAAACCCCTTTCCGGTGGCGGCGGTTGTATTGCCGAGCGAGTCGAGCGCATCGGTGCGTTCACGCACTTCCGCCGGCAGATGCGACATTTCGGCGTTGCCGCCGGCGTTGTCGGCGATCGGGCCATAGGCGTCGGTCGCGAGTGTGATGCCGAGTGTGGCGAGCATGCCGACCGCAGCAAAGCCGATGCCATACAGGCCCATCGACATGTCGTGGAACCCTCCGGCAAACCCGAAGGCGCAGATGATTCCGCCGACAATGGTAATGACGGGGATGCCGGCGGAATACATGCCGGTTGCCAGTCCATCAATGATGGTCGTGGCCGGGCCCATGACCGCCTGCGCGGCGATGCCTTTAGTCGGTTTATATTCGTCGGAGGTGTAGTATTCGGTGGCCTGGCCGATGATCACTCCGGCCGCGAGACCGGAGATCACCGAAAGAACAATACCCCCGGCAATCAGATTGAACTGCCACAGGCCGACCAGTGCAAGCACGATGAAGATGGAACTGCTGAGCGTTCCGGTGAGCAGTGCCTTGAGCAGGTTTTTCTGGCTGGCGCCTTCTTTGCAACGAACGAGAAACATGCCGATGATGGACAGCAGCGTTCCGATCCCGGCAACAACCATCGGCGCCGTCACCAGGCCGACTGCCTGATGCACCGCCGCAGCGACATCGGCACTGCCGGCAGCGAGCGCCGCCGTGGCATCTTCAAACCCGCCGGCGCGAACCGCCTTCAGCGCATGATGAGCGCCGACCGCGGCGCCGAGCGCGGCGGTCGCGAGAATGGATCCGCAATAGGATTCGTACAGGTCGGCGCCCATGCCGGCGACATCGCCGACATTGTCCCCAACGTTGTCGGCGATGGTGGCCGGATTGCGCGGATCGTCTTCCGGGATGCCAGCTTCGACTTTCCCGACGAGGTCGGCGCCGACGTCGGCGGCTTTGGTATAGATTCCGCCGCCGACGCGGGCAAAGAGCGCCTGTGTGGAGGCCCCCATGCCGAAGGTGATCATAGTCGTTGTCATGGCGACGAGTTTTTCAATGATCGTGCAGTCTGCCGGGACGAGGGTCATCCCGAACAGGGTCCAGCCTTCCGCCATGTGAGCGGGCGTGTAAACCAGCTTGTCGAGGATGAGATACCAGAGACAAATATCGAGCAGGCCGAACCCAACGACGACCAGTCCCATGACTGCGCCGGAACGGAAGGCGACCTGAAGTCCGCGGTTGAGACTTTCCGAACAGCCCTGCGCCGTGCGCGAGGAAGCGGCCGTGGCGGTTTTCATTCCAATGAAACCGCAAAGACCGGAAAAGAACCCGCCGGTCAGAAACGCAATCGGAACGAAAGGATTCTCGATTCCGAACAAGGCCAGAACCTGAAGGATCACTAGCAGAACCAGAAAGACAACCGCGACTACTTTGTACTGCCGAACCAGATAGGCCATTGCGCCCTCTCGGACGTGTCCGGCAATTTCGATCATCGTCGGCGTACCTTCGTTCGACGCCATCATTTTCCTGTAAAAATAAACCGCAAATCCCAGCGCAAGAACCGAAGCTGCCGGTGCCAGCCACCAGATACCCGGAATTACCGAACTGTCCATTTTCCCTCCCCTTTCTTACTTAATATTCATTAAGCATTAAAAGTTTAAATTCCCGCATTGTTACCATACGAAAGAGAAAAGAAAGTGGCAACCGGATTCGCACAGGTTGAATAAAAACCAAATCACTGGCAAACATGCGGCCGTGCAGATCACGCCCCAACGCCCAGCTCAAGCACATCAAGCTGACCTGAGCCCATAGAACTGGAGCGGTCCATTACGACCTCTCTCACAGCTGGGAAGTGGACGAATGGCCCGTTTTATCCATCAGAGCAAGCCGAATCTCTACCGACTGTGCATGAAAATACATAACACCACTCCCATTAGCATGGTCACCGTCATGAGAATGGAGCGGGCCGCCGAACTGCTTTCGTTTACAACCTGCACCTTCTCGATGATCATTGATGAAATCGGATACGAAACGCCCTTTTCATTCTCGCGGGCATTCAAGCGCTATGCGGGCATCAGCCCGAAAGAGTCCCGCGAGTGGCAGACACAGGCCAGAACCACACAATACCCCACGGTTCCGGCGTGCCGCGCACGCCGGAACACGGGCTTGCAGATGGTGCCGGGTGCTTAATCGTATGCACCCGGCGAAAACCGCATCTTCCGCTGCGGTTCCTTAGTCCCAAGCCTGCACACCGGCCGGCGACAGCTCGCACAAGGGGGCATGCAGCTTGCGGAGGAGGACCGGATCCAGTTTGATAACCTCGCGGTCATAGGTGATCAGTCCGTTGATTTCCGCTTCCACATCCGTCGTCTGCGTGTACACCCCGGCGGCAACGCCCTGTTGTTTCAGGTCGATCAGCCGGCGAATCGACTCTTCGTAGCGCCCCGTATATTCCTCTTTGGTTTTCGGCAGACCGCCATAACCCCAATTGCGCTTGTCATGCAGCCAGAGATGCTCCTGCACCGGCCATCCGTGCCCGCCGAATTCACCGACAACTTTGACGTAGTCGTTAAACTCGGGGACATCGAATGGAAACATGGGATGCGGATACTGGTGGTGATCGGCAATATCCCCAACCGGAAGAAAATTCCCGCCGCTCGCAATATTAATTGTACGGGTCGGGTCATACTGCTTGATCCACCGGCCGACGTCCAGAGTCCGATGCTGACCCCAGCGCTCGTTGAAAGGTGTCCAGACCACAATCGACGGATGATTGTACAGGTGATCAACCATTCCCTTGAGTTCAGTCATCCACTGGTTGTGCGCCCAGTCCGGCCAGTCCGCATCCAGCCGCGTGATCGGCGAATCAGGCTTGTTCAGCCGCTTCCACTCCGGCCATTCGGATTCGGCCAGCGCCTGCCGGCGCTGCTCCGGAGTGGCATCGCGCGGAGCAATCACCTCCGTACCGGCGGAAACCTGATCCTGCCAGACAAGAAAACCCATTTTGTCGCAGTAGTAATAATACCGCCGGGGCTCCACTTTAATGTGCTTGCGGATCATATTAAATCCGGCAGCCCGCAGATATTTCATATCAAACAGCATGGCCTCCTCGGAAGGAGGAGTCAGCAGGCCGTCCGGCCACCAGCCCTGGTCCAGCGGACCCCAGTGAAAAATAACGTTTCCATTCAGCGTGAGCCGCCAGTTGCCGTCCGCATCCTTAACCTTCCCGACTTCACGGATCCCGGCATAGGATCTCACCACGTCCAGCACCGTTCCGTCAGCCTGAACCAGTTCGACCTGAAGGTCATAGAGATTCGGTTCCGACGGCGACCAGAGCGCCGGAGATGCAATAGAAACCGCTGAGTCTCCCACCCCGGCCTTTTCCCCCTTGAAAAAGGCGGTTGTCCGCAACGTTCCCGTCCCGACCGTGTCCGGGCTGATTGTAATCTTCCCGGACAGATCGGTGCTGATTTTCAGACCGCGAATATAATTCTGCGGAACACATTCCAGCCAGACCGTCTGCCAAATCCCGGAAACCGGCGTATACCAGATGCCATGATTATGCTGAACCTGCTTCCCCCGGAGCTGGTAGGTGCCGCGCTCATCCGTGGCGTCCAGGACACGAACCAGGATTTCATTGGATCCGGCCTTAACCAGCTCCGTCACATCAAAACTGAACGGAAGATTCCCGCCAATGTGCCCGCCGGCTTCCTGTCCGTTCACCCAGACCTTCGACGCATAATCAACCGCTTCAAAATGCAAAAGAACACGCCGGCCCGCCGGATCGGCGAGTTCAAGATCCCTTTTATACCAAAGAGCCTCAGTCGGCTGCAGTTTCCGTCCGACCCCTGAAAGAGGAGCTTCAACGGCAAACGGCACCAGGATTTCGCCGATCCATTCCGCCGGAGCGGCGGCATCCTTTTCGGTTATTCCATATTGCCACAGCCCATTGAGATTCATCCAGTCATCGCGAACCATCTGCGGGCGCGGATAACTTCTCCAGGCATTTTCAGGCGTCACGCCTTTTCCCCAGCGGGTCATCAGCGGACTCTCCGCGGCTTTCCATTCGGCCTGCGCGGAAGCCACAAGACCTGCAACAATACATCCTGCTATAAATCGTTTCATTCCCTATCCTTCACGTGATCTGCATCCCGCAGATTTTCGCACCATTTCACATCCGTACTCACAGGTTCCGGCTTTCTACTGTTTTGCCGGAACCTCCAACCATCTTTACGACCCTGCACACAGTCTGCGCCGTCCTTTCAACTCGCGAAAAAACGCAAAACCGTTCATACAGGCACATTAAACAGAGTTAACGCCCGGCAAGGAATGTTCAGATGTGCAGTAAACATATCCGATATTCTCAACATCCCCGGGAACACAGAAACAAATGGACCGGCAGAATCCGCACAGATAATGACTTTGAAGCGACGGTTTTTCGACTACACCAGTTCGCAGAACACCGAATCACTGACAAAAAGAGCCTCTTCCGTCAGCCGGATATGACGCCCGCGGATTTCCAGCAGCCCCTGTTTTTCCAATGTCTGGAAAACTTCAGCCTGTTTTTTCCAGACACTGGAAGAAACCTCGACCCCTTCAAGCAGCCGCAGGCCCATCACCAGCGTTTCGCGTTCCTTGGCATCCGAATCAAGCGTCTCTTCAAATTCGCGGCGCGGGCCGTTTGCACAGTAGTCGTCCAGATCCGCAACATTCGCCCATCGCGTTCCCTTCCAGTGCGAATGAGCCGCCGGCCCGCAGCCGATATAGTCCCCGCCGGTCCAGTAGAGCCGGTTGTGCCGGCACTCGAATCCCGGCCTCGCGAAATTTGAAATTTCGTAATGTGCGAACCCCGCGGCGGCGAGCCGCTCGCGAATCCGATCATACATGTCGCGCTCCAGCCCTTCGTCGAGCCGCGGCGGGTTGAGCCGTGTGAGCAGCGTCCCCTCCTCATACATCAGGTTGTAGATCGCGATATGCTCCGGTTCGAGAGCCAGCGCACGGTCGAGGTCGGCATTGAGCATGGCCATGGTCTGCCCCGGCACACCGAAAATCAGATCCAGACTGAGATTTGCAAACCCGGCGGCGCGTGCCAACCGAAACGCATCCTCCGCCTCACCCGCCGAATGAATCCGTGCCAGTGTCTTCAGGCACTGGGCATCAAACGACTGCACCCCGACCGACAGGCGGTTTACACCGCTGCGGCGCAGCAGATCCAGCTTTTCGACAGTAACCGTTCCCGGATTGGCTTCGACGGAAAATTCCTGTGGACTGAATTTTCCAAACCCTGGAAAAAATTTTTCCAGACATTGGAAATCCACGGCGGTCGGCGTGCCGCCGCCGACAAAAATCGTCTCTGGACTGAACTCTGCCGGCAGATCGCCCAGCTCCTTTTCCAGGGTTTGGAAAAACCGTTCCTGCCGGTCGCGCCCCCGCGCCACGATCGAATAGAACGCGCAATAGGAGCACTTGTTCAAGCAGAACGGAATATGAATGTAGAGTCCGGTCATCTCTGCTGGGTTTATTCACTGTCGTCAACAGTCGCTTCTGTGCTCTCAGCCGACATATTGATGCCGGAGAGGTCAGTGGTCACCATTACGGTTACCGGGAGTTGTTCTGCGGTCCGGTTGCGGAAAGCCATTTCCTCCAGCGTGCCGGGCGTACCGGACTTGTGTCGCTCGTCCAAGATCCCGACAAAACGTCCGTCATCGAACAAATGTCCGTATTCAACACGCCATCCTTTAAGGCGCAAGCCGGGATAGCGACTGAGTTTGAAATACGCGGAAACCTCGGTTTTGATATCCTCCCTGGACACTGTGTGTTCGTCCGGAATGCGACTGAAGGACCAGTAAGGTTCGCCGGTTTTCACATTTTCGAATTCAATCCCGATCTGAAGAACTCCATTCAGTCCGACACTTCCGGCAATGACGGGCGACTGGTATTCAACAACCAGTCCCCACGGCTGGTCGCCGGTGATGTCCATGGAGCTTCCCCGTTCCGTAACGGCAGCGAGAACCCGCAGCACCTGAAAGTCGGGATAGATTTTCCGATGCTCTTCCTCGATGCAGGGAAAGAGAATGGAGGCGTCACGTTTTTTCTCAACGGCATCGGCCGCCGGGTTCACTGTGGTTTCGGAAATTGCGGAGGAGGGTTCACCATACGGGGCCATGCCGATAAGAACGTCCCGAGCTCCTGAAATGCCGCTGGCGGCGGCCAGACTGACCCATGCCCGGGCACGGCTTTTTTGTTCGTCTGTCTCCGCGTCCTGCCATTGGATAATTCCATATTCAAGTGCAGCCCGCAGAATCCATCGGTCTTTGAGCTGCAATAGATTTTCGACCGGAAGGTTCACGCCGGCCAGAGCTTTTTTACGATAGGTATCACGGCCTTTTTCGGAGTTCTTCTCTATATCGCGACCAAATCGGTACAGATTAGCCAGATAAAACATGGCGCCGCGCGACCCGGCGGAGGCGGCCTGCCTGTAGAGCGTAACAGCACGGTCCGGATTTTTCGGGACGCCCAGTCCGGCGTGATACATCATGCCTAGATAAAACATCGCATCGGCATTTTTCCCCGCCGCAGACATTTCATAACAGTGTAAGGCCTCGTCATAGTTCCGGGGCACACCTTCGCCGGATGCATATAGGCGGCCCAACAGATACTGTGCATCCGGATTCCCCGAATCTGCAGCTTGGCGGCACCACTCCAGAGCGGCAGACAGCAACGCCTTGTACTGCCCCGTATTGTGCATCCGAACATCTGTGTTCTCCGCGAAGGCTTCTGCTGCATCCTGTCGTCGGCAAGCCTCTGCAAATTTCAACTCAGCCAACCTGTACTGAGCCCCCGCGTGTCCTTTTTCGGCAGCTTTTTCAAACCAGAATTCCGCCTGTGCGCGATTGGTTTCGACGGCAGTACCGGTTTCATAAAGCAGAGCGAGCTCATATTGCGCGCCGACACTGCCCTGTTCCGCCGATGTCCGGTACAGATCGACCGCTTCAACTTCATCCTTCGGAAGCCCTCCGAGACCCAGAAAATACATCTTAGCGA
>JBFWJN010000007.1:0-28405 GCA_050253185.1 Kiritimatiellales bacterium
GTCTGGAACGGCACAATGGCGGGCTCATGAAACGCCATATTGACTTAACTGAAGGCTCCCTGAGCGGACATATTCTGCGAATGACGCCGCCGATGACGGTCGGTTTTCTTGCCATGATGGCATTCAACCTTTCCGACGCGTGGTTCGTTTCGCGCATGGGCACGCTACCGCTGGCAGCCATCGGTTATACCTTTCCGCTGGTGATGGTCTTTCACAGCATCAGCATGGGAATCGGCCTGGGCGCGGCGTCCTGCGTCAGCCGCGCCATCGGTCAGGGCGATCACGATAAGGTGAATCATCTGACGACGTACAGCCTGCTGCTGACTCTGCTGCTGATGGGTCTGCTGGCAGTAATCGGTGAAGCGTCGGTGTCGCCGGTTCTGCGAGTGATGGGGGCGACAACCCCTGAAATCTATGAACCGGCGCGTGAATACATGCGAATCTGGTTCATCTTTGCTCCGTTTGCCTCTCTTCCAATGGTTGGAAACAATGCGATCCGTTCAACCGGCGATACGGTTCGGCCGGGGATCGTGATGGCATCCGGCGCGATCCTGAACATTATTCTCGACCCGATTTTTATTTTCGGCTGGCATGGGGTTCCGGCCATGGGGGTGCCCGGCGCGGCGCTGGCGACCGGAATTTCGCGCCTACTGACACTGGTGCTGTCGTTCTGCCTGCTCCGCTACCGCTACCGGATGCTCACGTTCCAGTGGACCGGCTGGACGGCTTTGTTTAATGCGTGGCGCTCGATCCTGTTTGTGGCCGCGCCGGCCGCGGCGACCAACCTGCTGCAACCGATCACGGCGGGACTGGTCATTCGGATTATTGCCGGTTTCGGCCCCATGGCCGTTGCGGCGACCACGGCCGGTCAGCGGATCGAGGGCTTCGCTTATCTGATCCCGATGGCAATGGGCACGACGCTGGTACCGATCATCGGCCAGAACTGGGGCGCCGGACGGGCTGATCGCGTTCGGTGCGCATGGATCTGCACCAACTGGTACGGAATTATTTATTCGGTGGCGATTCTGCTGGTTGCGCTGTTTTGTGCGCCGCAGGTCGCCGGACTGTTCAGTCACGACGCACAGGTCGTTCATCTGATTACCATGTATCTTCGCATCCTGCTCACCGGCGCGATCCTTCTTCATTCCACCGTCCATACGGGTTTTGCCTTCAACGCGGTTGAGAAGCCGATGCATGCGGCCGGCCTGACCGCCGTGCGGCTGGTCGGCTTTACGCTTCCGATGGCCTGGCTCGGGTCCCGGTTCGCAGGGGTCCCCGGCGTTTACGGCGGGATGGCGCTGGCTTACATGTTTTCCGGCGTTGTGGCGCTTCTCTGGTTCAGTCGGACACTGAAAAAACGGTAGAGTTCCAATCATTGGAAACGGCAAACTTCCGGATTGCGTTCCGGGCATCTTGTGAGACAATGATCTTCCCTTTGCGGGGGTGACTGGTTTCGACGGGTAGGTTGAAGCTTCAGTCGCGTGTCGAGGTTGGTCTCCTGGCCTCGTAAAAAGGAGTCCAAACAATAACTGCTACTGAAGAGTACGCACTCGCTGCCTAATTAACGGCGCGACGTCTTTACCCTGACGCCTGTTAGGGGATAAAGGCGACGACAACAGGCTGGCACCAAAGCCGGGAGTCCGGGCGGAGGGGCGAGAACTAAACAGGGCCCTAGCGACCAAGGTGGCCACGTCAATCGGCAGCTGCGGGGGCGAATCCTTAATGATTGACTACACACGTAGACGCTGTTGTGACTCTTATTCGGACGGGGGTTCAATTCCCCCCACCTCCACCATGTTTGGTCCTATGAGCCAGGCCTTCTGAAAATGCTGGAAACCCCCGTGTTTCCCGTTATACTCCGTGCCCATGAAACGATGGACTGCCATTTCGGTACTGGCGCTGATCGCACTGCTGATTCCGTGCGTCCATGCCGAAATCCATCATCACCAAGCGGCACCTCAGGAAACGGTCTGCCGCGATCTGCACAGCTGCTGTCGGGGCGGTTCCGAACTCAACTGTTCGGTAAAGCCGGAACTCCGACAGCAAACCGTTACCGTTGATCTCATCCCGCCGGCCGAAACCTTTGTCCGGTATCAGGCCGTCGTCACGCGGCCGGCAGGTTGCCGGTCCAGACTGGTCGCCATCCCGCCGGTCAACTGGCTTCTCACCGTTCAGCTTCTGATTTGATGCCTCTTTGTTCCGCCCACAGAACAAAGCACATTAAATCAGGAGAATAAATGAACCGTATATTTTTTACGGCAGGCCTCATCGGCCTGTCGCTGACCTCGCGGGCGCTGACGCTCGATGAGGCGCTCTCAAAGGCATCCCGGCAAAGTCCGGAACTACGCGCCGCGCGCGCGGCGGCGAAAGCCGCCGAAGCCGAAAGCCGCGCGCAGGCCGCATGGAACGACCCGGAACTGGAATTCGAAGCCGAAGGTCTCGGCGGCGACTACAGCGGATTAGACTCCGCAGAATACACGCTCGGTATTTCACAGGAATTTCCAATGATTGGAAAAACCGCGGAAATCCGGGCCGTCGGCCGATATGAAATTGAGGCGGCATCTGCGGAAACACGGATCGCCGCACTGGAATCCGCGGCCCTTGTCCGCACCGCATTCATCGAACTGCTCGCCGCTCAGGAACGGCAGCGCGTACTGGACGAACAGCAGGAAACCGCGCGCGAATTTCTCGACGAAGTCCGCCGCCGTCAGGCCGCCGGCGCCGGATCGCAAATCGATGTGCTGCAGGCCGAATTCGAACTCGAAAACCTACAGATCGAACAGCGCCGCGCGGACAGCCAGCGTGAAACAGCGCAGCGAAACCTTGCGCGGCTCACCGGTTTTCCAGACCTTGGAAAAGCGGACGGCGAGTTTTTCCAAACCCTGGAAAAACCGTCGATGCAAACCGTTGCGAACGATCATCCAGTACTGCGCCGTTTCCAGGCATTGGAAAACCGGGCTAACGCCGAAGCCGTGCTGGCCAGACGCTCGGCGGTTCCCGATCTCACACTCGGTGCCGGTGTTAAATATGAAGACGAGAGCAACGCGCACTCCTATCTCGTTTCAGCATCGATTCCGCTTCCGTTGTTCGGCGGCCGTCGCGCGGAAACCATTGCCTCCGGACTGCATGCGGAACAGGTGCGGTTTGAGATGCAGGCTGCGCGCCGCAGGTTCGATGTCGAGCTGGATGCCGCTTCTGCGGAATTTGAATCGGCGGTTCTGGAAGTCGAACGGATTCGTTCCGCTCTGCTGCCGCGCGCGGAAAAGGCTGCTGAGCTGATTGATGCCGGTTACGCGTCAGGTCGCTTCGGCTGGCTGGAACAGATCGAAAGCCGCCGCACGCTCTCCGAAATCCGTCTGCGGCTCATCGATGCCCAGCAGGCGGCTTGGAACGCCCGTATTCGTCTGAATGTTTTACTGAATGAAGGAGTTGAAGAATGAAACTGTTGTATTTTCTGCTGCTGACGAGCCTGAGTGTTGCTGCCCAGGATCATGACCATGACCACGCTGTCGAAGCGCATCAGGATGAAGAGATGGAGTTTGCCGTCGCGCAGGGCGGTCCTGTAGAGAGACTGGTGACTTTCCCGGCCGAGGTGAATGTGAACCGCGACCGGTTTGTCGCGGTAACGCCTCCGTACGGAGGAACCGTTAAAGAGCTGTTTGTCAAAATCGGTGATCGTGTGAAACAGGGCGACCGGCTGGCGCGGATCGAAAGCCGCGACACGCTGTCGAACTATGAACTGATTGCCCCGCAGGACGGAGTGATTACGGATAAACACATCGCCGCCGGCGAAACGGTCGGCGAAGATTCCGCGCTGTTCGATCTCGCGGATCTTTCCAGTGTCTGGATCAAAATCCACCTGTTTTCGCAGTATCGTTCCGCCGTCCGGATCGGGCAGCGCGTATTGCTGACCGCGCCGGACGATGCAGTCGCGGAAGTCACAGTTGACTATGTGAGTCCGCTGATCGATCAGGAAACCCGCACGCTGACCGCGCGCGCGATTCTGCATGGCGCTTCTGCCTTTACGCCGGGTCTGCTTGTTCAGGCAAGCCTGGCGGTGGAATCGGCGCAGGCTCGCGTCCGTGTTGAACGCGAAGCGGTCCAGCAGGTCAACGGCGAACCGGTTGTTTTCGTTCGCGATGCACACGGTGTTGAGCCGCGCGATATACAGATCGGGTTGGCTGGCAGTGATTATATCGAAATCCGTTCCGGCCTGAACCCGGGCGAATCGTATGTCCTGCACGGCGCATTCGACCTGAAAGCCGAACTTGTGACGAGCGGTCTCGATCCGCACGCCGGCCACGGACATTAGGAGGTGAACTCATGATTAATCGAATGATTGAATTTTCGCTCCGCGTTCGCGGACTGACTGCCGCGTGCCTGATCGGCATCACGGCGCTGGGAATCTATTCCTATCGCAGCATGGCGGTGGATGCGTTTCCCGATATTTCACCGATCATGGTTCCGGTCTTTGCCGAGGCACACGGTATGGCTCCCGAAGAAGTGGAGCGGCTTATTACCTATCCGATCGAAAACGCGATGAGCGGCCTGCCGGATGTGACGCAGGTGAAGTCGACTTCCGCGTTCGGCATGGCCGTGATCTATGTCTATTTCGAGGACGACACCGACATCTATTTTGCCCGCCAGCTCGTGGCGGAGCGGCTGGCCGCCGCGATGGCCAACCTGCCGGACCTTCATGAACCGCCGGTTCTCGGTCCGATTTCAACCGGACTGGGGCAGGTGTTCATGTATTACCTGACCGCGGATGAGTCTGTCGACACGGACGGAAAACCACTCGATATGTATTTGCGTGAACTCAACGACTGGGTCGTGAAAGTTCAGCTGCAGACCGTGCCGGGCGTTACGGACATCCTGTCAATGGGCGGCCATGTCCTGCAGTATCAGGTGCGGGTTAATCCCTATGACCTGCATCGCTATGGCATGACGCTCGACGAGGTTGTGCAGGCAATCCGCAGCAGCAACCGGAATGCCGGCGGACAGTTCCTCGTGCTTGGTTCAGAAGAGTCGCTGGTGCGCGGAATCGGACTGCTAGAAAATCTCGACCAGATCCGCGAGATCCCCGTTCGCACAGTTCGCGGCGTGCCGCTGCGCATCGGCGATGTGGCCGAAGTAGACTACGGCAGCGAAATCCGTCGAGGCGTTGTCACGCGCAACGGCGGCGAAGAGGTCGTCGCCGGACTGGTGATGAAGCTCTATGGCGAGAACACGTCGGAGGTCATTCGCAGACTGTACGAAAAAATCGATGCGGTGCAGGCGGCTTTGCCGTCCGGCGTCCGCCTCGCTCCGTATTACGAACAGGCCGAGCTGGTCCAGAAAGCCACCGACACGGTTCGGCACGCCCTGCTGACCGGCGCGGTGCTGGTCATGGTCACGCTGCTTCTGTTCATGGGCAGCCTGCGCAGTGCGCTGGTTGTCGTACTGTCGCTTCCGGTCTGTGCATTGATTGCTGTGATCATGATGGGCCTGCGCGGTGTTTCGGCCAACCTGATGTCGCTGGGCGGTATTGCCGTTGCCATCGGAATGCTCGGCGACGGTGCGATTGTGATGGTCGAGAACATCAGCCGTCACCTGAACCTGCCGGAAAATCAGCGCCGGAACAGAACGGAGGTGATTCTCTCTGCCGCGCGTGAAGTGAGTCGTCCGATCTTCTTTTCGACGCTCATCATCATCATGGTTTTTCTTCCGATCTACACCCTGCAGGGAACGGAAGGAAAAATGTTCACGCCGATGGCCTTCACCATCACCTTTGCGTTGCTCGGCTCAATGGCCGTCGCACTGCTGGCCGCGCCGGTGCTCAGCAGCTGCCTGGTCCGTCCGGGCGGACAGCGCTCGGAGCGGATGTTCAGCAGGCTCCAGACGGGCTATCGAAAACTGCTGGATGCTGTTCAGTCGCATCGCGGCTGGGTGGCAGGCGCTGCGGCTGCGCTGTTTATCGGTAGCCTGCTGCTGTTTCCAAGGATTGGAACCGAGTTTATTCCGACGCTGGAAGAAGGCTCTGTTCTGGTCGGCGTGACCATGGCTCCGTCGATTTCGCTCGAAAAAGCGACGGAGACCACGCTGCGCCTCGAACGCGAAATCATGGAACATCCGGACGTCGAAGAAGTCGTTTCGCGGATTGGCCGGCCCGAGGCGGGAAGCCATCCGCATCCGGTCAACTATGCCGAAATTCATGTTGAACTGCATCCCGGTGCCGACAAGGCCGCACTGATTGCGAGGCTGAATGAATCCCTCGGCGAGGTTCCGGGCGTACAGCTGAATTTTACGCAGCCGATCCAGAACGCGTTCGATGAACTCCTCTCAGGTATCAAGGCGCAGATTGCTGTGAAGGTGTTCGGCGAGGATATCGACACATTGCAGAGCATCGCTTCGGACATCCACGAAGCCGTCGAAGACGTTCCGGGGCTTGTCGACCTGTCGGTGGAACAGAGTTTCGGCCAGCCGCAGGTTCAAATCGAAGTCGACCGCGAAGCCTGTGCGAGGTACGGCATCGCCGTCAGTGACGTACTCGAAATCGTCGAACTGGCGATCGGCGGAGAGCCGGTGGATCAGATTCTGCTTGGTACCCGTCGTTTCGGCATACACGTTCGCTATCAGGAACCGTTCCGTGCAGACCCGGCGGCGATCCGCAATCTGCTGGTGCCGGCGGCCGGCGGCGCGATCGTCTCGCTTGAGCAGGTCGCCGACGTGCGCGAAGTCGTCGGGCCGATCCAGATCAACCGCGAGAAAAACCAGCGGCGCTGGATCGTACAGGGCAACGTGCGCGGCCGCGACCTCGGCAGCGTCGCCGCTGATATTCGTGAGCGCATTAAAGATCGCGTCAAACTGCCGCCCGGATACTTCGTCGAATACGGCGGACAGTTCGAAAACCAGCAGCGCGCCATGGCGCGGCTTTCGATCATCGTTCCCATCGTCATCGCCGCGGTCTTTGTCCTGCTGTGGATGACCTTCGGGGCGTGGCGTGATGCGGTGATCATCATCATCAACATTCCGCTTGCGCTTATCGGCGGAATTGCCGGACTGCTCATCACCGGCGAGTACCTGTCGGTGCCGGCCGCGGTTGGATTCATCGCGCTGTTCGGGATTGCGGTACAGAACGGCGTGGTACTCGTCAGTTATTTCAACCAGCTCCGACGGAAAGGAATGGCGCTGACCGAAGCGGTGGCCGAAGGCGCATCGCTTCGCCTGCGGCCGGTGCTGATGACCGCCTCGACCACGGTGCTTGGACTGCTTCCGCTGCTGCTGTCGCACGGAATCGGTTCGGAAGTCCAGCGTCCGCTGGCCGTTGTGGTGGTGTTCGGCCTGACCACCTCGACCCTGCTGACGCTGTTTGTGATCCCTGCGGTTTACAGCCTCGTCGAAAGCCGTCTGCCGCAGTCCTATGAAACACTGGAAGATTAAGGAACATACCATGAAAACGAATTGGAAAATTTATGCTTCATTCATCGTCGCGATCCTGCTGAGCGGCTGCGCCGCATTGCAGACTGCGGATTCAGGAAGCTATCGGATTGTTACCGTACCGGAGAGCCGTCAGGCTTTCCGGATGGTGACCGCCGAAAAAACGAAGAGCGGCCTGGTCGTGTCCGGTCGCGTGCGGTCCCGCAGTGCCGTTGCCCCGGTGCGGAACCGGGTGACCGTGACACTGCTGGACGAAACCGGAACGGAGATTGCCCGCAAAGACGTATCGCCGTATCCCGTAATCAGCTCGCAGCGGATTCAGCCGCCGGAAGCGCGGTTTACCGCGCGGTTTGATTCGGTAGCCGCCGCCGCAGCCGTCATTCAGCTGAATTAAAATGCTCAGGAATACCTGCTGAACAGCTCATCCAGGCGCTTGGCTGAAACCTTGAACGGCGTGCCGACTTCCGGTGCGAAGCGGTTGATGCGGAATTCCTCTAGCATCATCGCCAGTTCAATCAGCTGCCACGCGCCGGAGAGCTGCCTGCAGTCCAGCAGCAGTTCCGTCAGTCGGTTCTGGAACGGTTCGACTTCGGCGAATTTTTTAGCGTCGGCATCCGGATTGTTCACCAGTCGCTGGAGCCGGATGGAGAGCGCTTTCAGGTAGCGCGGATAGCGGCTGTACAGGTCCGGCGTTTTTAAAAAGCCGGGTCTAAACAGGAAGTCAATCTGCAGCTCCGAATCCTCGCGCTGCGCGCTACTCAATGTTTCCAATGTCTGGAAAATTTTATTTCGCTGTTCGAGGATCTCTTCGAGCGCCTGGGCCTGATCCGCCGCCGCAGCGTACAGTTCGGAACGGGCTTCTGCAGCGCGCGCCGCAAACGCTTCGCGGGTGCGGATGTCAACTTCGCCGTCTTTCGTTAGAGCCGCGAAAATCGCCGTGTCCATGAAATCATTCAGGAATCCGGAATCGAGCGCAGAAAGTGTGAGCTGAAGCATCGGATTGAGCGGCGGACGTTTCTGGACATAGGCGACCTGATCGGCCTGCTCGATGCGGAACAGCCGTACCAGTCCGTCGCGGTGCGCACAGTCCGCATCGGTTTCGTTCAGGAACACGCGAACGCCGACGCCGTTGTTTTCATCCGTCAGCGCCGGCCAGCCCTTCGTCTCTTGCGGCCCGTCAGCCGTGACGGTCTCCGGCAGGTCGCCGTCCGGCCAGCTCTTCTGCGGCGGGCACTCCCACTGCGCGAAAGCCGAGCGTGCGCCGCGGCGCTGCAGATTCTGCCGATGCTCGTCGGATACCGACGTATGCACGCTGACGATTTCCTCCCCTTTGGTTTCAATGATCTTCATTTTGAGATCATCGGGCAGGGCGGATTCATCAAAATCGCCGGCATCGACGGGCAGGCTGTATTCCTGCTGAAGAAAATCCGACAGTGTTTCGATGAGCGATTTGTCGGGGCGAACGTTTTCCAAGGTTTGGAAAAAAGCCCTCGCCGTCTGCTCGATCGGCTGGATTCGGTGGCGCAGCCGTTTCGGCAGCGTGCGCAGCAGTGCGGCGGTCTTTTCCTCGAGCCGTCCGGGAACCAGCCAGTCGGGCGCCCACTCTGGCACGAGAGTGAGTTTGTCAGATGGGCACAGCAGCGAAACGCCGTCGAGCTCGTCGCCGGGTGCGAAGCTGTAGTGAAGCGGAAACGACTGGCCGGAAAATTCCATGCGGTCCGGAAAACTGCGCTGCGACAGTTCTGCCGGTGTTGAAAACATCGCGTCTTCCTGGCGCATGGCAATCCGTGCATGGGTTTTATAAATCCATTTTTCCAGAGTCTGGACGGAATAGACATCCGGGGGCAGAAGCCGGTTGAAATGGTTGAAGATCGCTTCGGTGTTGAGCAGTGATCCGGGACGGCGGATTTTTTCCTCGGCTTCTGTGATGCGGTCGAGCATCTGCCGGTGCAGCTTGATCCATCCGCTGCGCGTCTGCAGGTTGCCCGGCACCATGCCGTCGCGAATGAAGATTTCGCGCGACTGCTCGGGATTGATCGGTCCATAATGCACGCGGCGCTCGTCGACAATCTGAAGTCCGCCGGAAACGATGGATTGGGTCGCATAAACAAAGCCGCGTTCCGCATTCCATTCAGGTCGCGTGTAAACAGCTTTGCAGAGATGCGGCGCGACTTTTTCGAGCCACGCCGGATCAATCTCGGCAACGGTGCGCGCATAGAGCCGCGTGGTTTCAACCAGAGCAAAGGCCATGACCCATTGCGGCGGTTTCTTGAAGAGCCCCGATCCCGGAAAAATGAAAAACTTCCGGTTGCGCGCGGCGGAGAACTCGCTGCCTTCGCCCTTGATGCCGATGTTGACCGGGAGCCCGGCGAGCAGACTGCGGTGGACGAGATCGTAATGCACGGTTTCGAGCGGACCGTTCGGTTTTGGAATTTTCCATCCGCGTTCGCGTCCGGCGTCGCACAGCTCGCGCCAGAGATTATTCCATTCCATGACACGGCGGTAGTTGAGGAAGTTTTTATTGCACCGCCGCCGCAGTTTCCCGTGCGAGGCGCCGGTGCCTTTTTCCGCTTCGATAAAATTCCACAGGTTGAGGATGGTGATAAAATCCGATTTCGGATCGAGCCACTGTTTATGCGCCATGTCGGCGGCATCCGTTTTTTCGGTCGGTCGCTCGCGAACATCCTGAATGGAGAGGAAAGCTGCGAGCACGAGGATTTCGGTGAGCGCACCTTCGTCATTTGCCTGTACGATCATACGGGCGAGATGCGGGTCGGTCGGGAAGGCGGCGATGTCGCGTCCGGTTTGGGTGAGCTTTCGCTGTTCGTCGAGCGCACCGAGGTCCTGCAGGGTCTTGTAGCCTTCGCGAATCAGCGCGGACTGCGGCGGATCGATGAATGGAAAGTTTTCAATCGGCGGCAGGCCGAGCAGGTCCATCTGCAGGATGACGCCCGCGAGCGAGGTGCGGCGGATTTCTGGATCGGTGTAGGCCGCGCTGTTTTCGAGCGTTTCCTGATCGTAGAGATAGATGCAGATGCCGTCAGCGACGCGTCCGCAGCGGCCGCGCCGCTGGCGGGCGCTGGCCTGCGAAACCTGTTCGATCTGCAGGCCCTGCACCTGCGTGCGTGGATTGTAGCGGCTGAGGCGCACGAGGCCGGAATCGATGACATAGCAGATGCCGGGAATGGTGATCGACGTCTCGGCGACGTTGGTTGCGAGAATAATGCGCCGCCGGCTTCCGGTTTTGAAGACGCGCTGCTGCTCGCTCATGCTGAGTCGGCCGAACAGAGGCAGGATTTCGGTGTGGTCCCAGTGGCGGCCCTCGAGCTTTTTGGCGGCGTCGCGGATTTCACGTTCGCCGGGCAGAAAGATCAGCGCATCGCCACGGTCGTCGACGTCGGAAATCCAGCGCATGGCGCGCACGATGTGGTTGGCGAGTTCTTCATCTTTTCCCGGCGGCAGGAAAACGTCTTCGACCGGATAGGTGCGACCTTCAACTTCGATGGCGGGCGCGTCGTCAAAAAATTTTGAAAAGCTTTCGGCGTCGAGCGTGGCGGAACTGATGATGACTTTCAGGTCGGGACGGAGTTTCAGAATGCTTTTGAGATAGCCGAGCAGGAAGTCGATGTTGAGGCTGCGTTCGTGAGCTTCGTCGATGATCAGGCAGTCGTACTGCAGCAGCTGGCGGTCGCGCTGGATCTCAGCGAGCAGGATGCCGTCGGTCATAAACTTGATGACGGTTTCGTCGGACGTGCTGTCGTCGAAACGCACCTGGCAGCCGACGCCTCTGCCGTAGTCGGTGTTCATTTCTTCGGCAACGCGACGTGCCATGCCGGTGGCGGCGAGCCGCCGCGGCTGGGTGACGCCGATACGGCCGTTTTTGCTGAATCCGGCTTCATAGACGATTTTCGGCAGCTGCGTAGTTTTTCCGGATCCGGTGGTTCCGCAGACGATAACGACCTGATTGTTTTCGATCAGCCGACGGATGTCATCGCGTTTTCCAGAGATTGGAAGATTTTCCGGATAGCGGACGGCGAGGCGCATCGCGGACCGTTTTTTCGCGCGTTCGACGGCCTGTGCGCAGTGCCGCTGCAGGGTTTCGAGCTGACGGTCGACGGGTTGACGGCTGCGCATGCGCTGTCTGATTCTGCGCATGAGGAACTGGAGGTGGACGCGATCCTGCTGCAGCAGGCGGCCGAGCGCCTGATGTACGGTTTGCAGAATGTCCAGTTTCTGATTCATGGCAGGAGCGGAGGCTAGCGAACCGGGGCGGTCGGGAACAAGGGTGTTTTCCAATGTTTGGAAAATTAAAGGACGGGCGTGAGCAGGCTGGCGAAGTTTTCGAGCAGTCGCGTGGCGCGCGGCCGTTTCTGCCAGTCGGGCTGCAGGATTTCGTCACTGCAGTCGAGGTCTTCGTGAATGATGAGTTTCATGCGGTCGGCGAAGGAGGTGCTGTAGACGGCAGCGCAGGTTTCGTAGTTGAGGTGCAGGCTGCGCACGTCGAGGTTGGCGGTTCCGACGATGGAGCAGTGCCCGTCGATGATAAACGCCTTGGCGTGCATGAAGGGCGGGTGGCGCTCGAAGATGCGCACGCCGGCGCTGAGCAGTTCGTCGTAGAGCGCGCGGCTGGCGTATTTGACGTAACGGTGGTTGTTGTCTTTGGGAACGATGAGCCGCACGTCGACGCCGCGCAGCGCGGCGGAGCGCAGGGCGCGCAGGAGGTCGGCGTTCGGAACAAAGTAGGGCGTAACGGCGAGGATCTGCTCTTTGGCGAGCACGGTGCAGTTGAAGAAGGTTTCGGCCGCGAGGCTTTCGATGGAGGCCGGGCCGCTGTTGACGAGCCGGGCGGCGATGTCGCCGGCTTTGACAATGGGCGGGAAAAAATTCCGGGCGAGCAGTTTGTCCGGCGGCTCGCGGGTGATGAAATACCAGTCGCGCATGAAGGCGAACTGCAGTTCCTGCACGAGCGGACCTTCGACGCGAAAGTGATAGTCGCGGATCGGTTCGACGCCCGGTGCGGTCCGGTTTTTGGCGGAGATGTTGATGCCGCCGAAGAAGCCGACGGTTCCGTCGACGACCAGCACCTTGCGATGGTTGCGCAGGTTGATCTGGAACTGCCGCTTGAACGGATTGGCCTGTGTCCACCCAGCAACCTTGAAGCCGGGTGTTTTGCGGGCCCTGCGGAAGAGTCCGCCGAACAGGGCGGATGTGGAACCGAAGCGGTCGTAGAGCAGGCGGACCTGTACGCCTTCGGCGGCTTTGGCGGTAAGAGCGTCGATGAATTCGCGGGAGACCGCATCGTTGCCGATGATGAAGCTTTGCAGGTGGATATGGTCGGTGGCGCCGCGAATGGCGGCGAGCATTTCCGGGTAGGCTTCGTCGCCGGTGAGCAGCGGATCGATCCGGTTGCCGGCGAGCGCAGGATGGTCGGGCAGCAGGGCATCGAAAATGCTGTTGACGGACTGCTCAAGTTCGTTGGCGGCCGGGGCGTGCGCATCAGCCAGATCGTTCCAGTAGGCGCAGGAGACAACGTCGCTGATGGTGTTGCGGGCTTTCAGAACCCGGCGGTCGGCGAGAAATTTTAGATTGGCGCGGTCGTTGACGCGGTCGACGCCGAAGCCGAGATAAATCAGCGGGCCAATGATTGGAAACGACCACGCGACGAATATCCACAGGATGGTCGCGCTGGCATTCCGCCGCCGCTGAAGGCAATGCAGGGTCACCAGAATGAAGGCGGTGAAGTGCAGCGCCGAGGTAAGCAGCAGGATAACCGGGTGGTGTGTCATGGACGCAGGTTAATGGATTTCAACCCGGTTATGAATCCGTAAAACAGAAAAGGTTCGGGCCGGACAGGGGGCGAATCCCTGTCCGGCATCGGGTTCAGCTGAGAGCCTGCTGCAGGTCAGTGAGGATGTCGTCGATATGCTCCAGCCCGACCGACAGCCGCACGAGCCCGGGCGTGATGCCGCCTTCGGCCTGCTGCTCTGCGGTAAGCTGCGAGTGCGTTGTGGATGACGGATGAATCGCCAGGCTCTTGGCGTCGCCGACATTGGCGAGGTGCGTGAAGACCTGAAGCTTTTCGATGAATTCCCGTCCGGCCGCTTCACCGCCTTTGAGTTCGAATACGACGGTCGCGCCGTATCCGTTTTTCAGCAGGCGTTTGGCGACGGCGTGCGACGGATGGCTTTCGAGGCCCGGATAGCGGACCCATTCGATTTCCGGCTGCTGCTCAAGGAATTTCGCGACGGCCAGTGCGTTTTCGCTGTGGCGCTCGATGCGCAGCGCGAGCGTCTCAATGCCCTGCAGGAACTGCCATGCGTTGTCGGGCGCAATACACGCGCCGAGGTTGCGCAGCGGCACGAGCCTCATCCGCAGGATGTAGGCCAGCGGACGGAGTTCGTCGGGCAGGTCGATGGCGTAGCGGATGCCGTGGTAGCTGTCGTCCGGTTCGGAGAGCAGGGGATGTTTGCCGGTCGCCCAGTTGAATTTTCCGGAGTCGACGACGACTCCGCCGATGCCGTTGCCGTGGCCTCCGAGCCATTTGGTGAGCGAGTGCACGACGATGTCGGCGCCGTGTTCGATCGGGCGCAGCAGGTGCGGCGTCGTGAAGGTGCTGTCCACGATCAGCGGCAGACCGTTGTCGTGGGCGATTTTAGCAATGGCCTCGATATCGGCGACGTCGAGCGACGGGTTGCCGATGGTTTCGGTGTAAACCGCTTTGGTCTTTTTCGTGATGGCTTTGGCAAAATTCTGCGGATCGGACGGGTCGACGAAGTGCACCTTGATCCCGAGCTGCGGCAGGATGTTATTGAACTGCGTATAGGTGCCTCCGTAGAGGTTACTCGACGACACGATTTCGTCACCGGCCTGCGCCAGATTGATGATGCTGTAGAAGATTGCAGCCGTTCCGGAAGCCAGTGCCAGCGCGGCGGCTCCGCCCTCGAGCGCGGCGACGCGCTGCTCGAGCACGTCCGTGGTCGGGTTCATCAGGCGGGTGTAGATGTTACCGAGTTCCTTGAGTCCGAACAGGTTTGCGGCATGCTCCGTATTGTTGAATACATAAGCGCTTGTGCGGTAGACCGGAACCGCGCAGCTGTTGGTGGACGGATCCGGTTGGTAACCGGCATGCAGTGCCAGTGTTTCAGTTTTGTTGCTCATTTCTTCCCTCTCTTTACCTTTTACAGTTCTGTCGAGAGGGCGGAGGTGAGATGCGGTTGACCGTCAACTTTCCCCGTGCGGGGCGCATCGCCTTTTAACAAGGCCGTGGCACCTTTGTTGTCAGGTTGCCGGGCGTTTCCCTCACGCCTCTCTGAATGCATGAAGCGCAAGATACATGATTTTTTTGCTCTGTCAATAGGCTGGAAGCTGAAAAGTGATAAAAAATATCATAGTTTACGGAATTACACTTTCCTCTCGTTTTTTATTTCCTGCGAGGCAGATGTTTGAAAGCGTTCGGTAATTTTAACAGCATGAAATGTAGATATCCCTATGAACGAATCAAAAACGATTGCACTGACATTTGACGATGCCGTGTCTAACCATGCCACATTGGCCGGTCCACTGCTGCGTCGGTACGGCTTTGGTGCAACGTTTTATATTTGTGAGTTTCCGCCGGATTTTTCTACCAACAAGCAGCAATACATGACGTGGGAGCAGATTCAGGGTTTGGATGAGGCCGGATTTGAAATCGGCAACCATACCCTCACACATGCGAATATTGCAGAAATGGATGATGCAGAGTTGGTTAATGAGCTGGAGCTTGTCGAGAAGCGTTGCGCTGAACACGGGATTACGCATCCGGTCACATTCGCCTATCCGTCCTGTCATATTCGGGAGAGTGCATTTCCGGTTCTCCTGCAAAAAGGGTATCGCCTGGCCCGCATTGGCGGCAGCCGCTCATTTATTCCGGGACAGGATCATCCGCTGTTGGTTCCAAGTTTTCCGGTCCATGGAGATGATAAGAGCCTTTTTTATAATGCGGTGGCGCAGGCGTCACCCGGTGTGATTCCTGTACTGATGTTTCACGGCATTCCCGAATACACTCACCCATGGGTCAACACGCCGCCGGAATTGTTTACAGAATACATCCACTATCTGGCGGCGAATGATTTTCGTGTCATCGCGATGCGTGATCTGTTGCCCGGTCTTGAATCGGAAGCCCCCGCCGGAATATTTCCAAATTCCGGAAAAAACGGATGAAAAAGTTCCAATGTCTGGGAAATCCGCTACGGTGTCAGGCATGCGCAGATTTTTTGTTATCGCTTCAATCTTTCTACTGGCCGGGTGGCTGCCGCTTCGGGCCGACACCGACAGTCTGCTGAAATCGCTCCAATCGTCCGGGCACGTCAACGACTTTGCCGGCGTCATGAGTTCGACCGATCGTGCGGCCACGGAACAGCTGCTGATCGAACTCGACCGGAAGAGCGGCGCGCAGGTCGCGGTGGTCACGGTCAAGACGCTGGATGGCGGACAGATCGACGATTTTGCAAACCGCCTGTTTGAGCGCTGGGGCATCGGACAGAAAGGCAAAGACAACGGCGTGCTGCTGCTGGCCGCGATCAGCGACCGCAAGGTGCGCATTGAAACCGGCTACGGCCTCGAAGGCGCGCTGCCCGATGCGGCCGCCGGACGTATCATTCGCGAAGTCATTGCCCCAGCATTCCGGCAGGGCGACTACAGCGGCGGCCTGCGCAGTGCCGCAAACGTGCTGGCCGCGACGGCCGCAAAAGAATACGGCGTTCAGCTGACCGGCCTGCCGCAGCAGAACCGCTATGTTGTCAAAGAACGCGACCGCCGCGGCGGAGGAATTTTTCAGCTGATCTTTCTGATCATCGCCGTGATCGCCGTCATTCGTCATCCGTGGCTTCTGCTGCTTTTCATGGGTGGCGGCCGCGGCGGATATTACCGCGGCGGCGGGGGCGGTTTTGGAGGAGGCGGAGGCTTCGGCGGATTCGGCGGGGGCATGTCGGGCGGCGGCGGCGCGTCCGGAGGATGGTAAGGAGAATTTATGAAAACAATGACACCCGAACAGTTTACTGAAACGCTGGAAACGGTCTGCGGCGGCAACCTGCAGTCGGTCATCCTCTACGGTTCGGCCGCGGCGGGCGACTACGCCGCCAAAGGCTCGGACTACAACCTGCTTGTTGTTCTTAATGACCTGCAGCCGTCCGTTCTGAATGGTCTGGCCAAACCGGTGGCCGCGTGGCAGCAGGCCGGCAATCCGCCGCCGCTGCTTTTCACGCGCAAACGGCTGTCCGAGGCGGCCGACGTGTTTCCGATCGAACTGCTTGATATGCGCGATGCGCGCAAGGTGCTGTTCGGCGACGATGTGATTGACGGCCTGGAAATCGGCACCGCCAACCTGCGCCTGCAGGTCGAGCGCGAACTGCGCTCGGCGCTGATCCAGCTGCGGCGCAGTTACCTGGCGGCCGCGGGCAGCCCGCGGAAACTGGCGGCGCTGCTGAGCGGGTCGCTCTCCGGCGTGCTCGTTATCTTCCGCGCGGCTCTTCGCCTCTATGATGAGCTGCCGCCGTCCGAAAAGTTCCAGGCATTGGAAAAACTGAACGCGCACGTTGCGGTGGATGTCGATGGATTCCGCGCGGTGCAGCAGATCAAGACCGGTGCCGTGAAAATCCGCGCCGTGAATGCGGAAAAACTGTTTGAAGGCGTGTTGAAATCAATCGAAGCCGTGGTCGACGCGGTGGATCAGCTTTAAAAAGGAGAGCATGAGATGAAAAAAATGTGGATTGTTCTGGGTGTGATTGCGGCGGTTATTCTGCTGATTTTTGGGTCGGCCATCGGGTCGCGCAACCGGTTTGTGACAATGGAAGAGGGCGTGGATGCGCAGTGGGCGAATGTGGAAACGGTTCTGCAGCGCCGCTTCGATTTGATTCCGAACCTGGTCAATACCGTGAAAGGCTATGCCGCGCACGAGGAAAGCCTGCTGACGGAAGTGACCCGCCTGCGCAGCCAGTGGGCTTCGGCCGGAACACCGGACGAAAAGGTCGCGGTTGCCAATCAGATGCAGGGTGCGCTCGGTCGTCTGATGCTGGTGGCGGAAAACTATCCGCAGCTCAAGGCCAACCAGAATTTCCTTTCCCTGCAGGACGAGCTGGCCGGAACGGAAAACCGGATTGCCGTGGAGCGCCGCCGCTACAACGAATCGGTTCAGGCCTATAACGTGACGATTCGCCGTTTTCCCGGCGCGATGTGGGCCGGCCTGTTCGGCTTTGAGCGTCGCACGCCGTTCGAGGCGTCGCCGGAAGCTTCCACGGTTCCGACCGTTCAGTTTTAGATTTCGGTTTTCCCGAACAGGGCCGCTGTCGTTATCCTATCCATGATGGCGATTTGCCGGCACCGCCGTGCGCGCGCTGGTACGATGGTTCCGCCGGTGTGGAAAAACCAAGGCCCTTGCGCTTCCAATATCTGGAAAAAACCGGTAGAACCTTCCGGTTGTTTGGAAAAGCAGATTTATGGACACGATTGCGATTCTTGGAACCGGGCTGATGGGCGCCTCGCTGGGACTCGCGCTGAAAAAGCGCGGGGTGTCGGTGACGGTTCGCGCCTGTGCCCGGCGGGCGGAAACCCGTCGCCAGGCTCTGGAGGACGGTGTGGCCGATACGGTTTTTTCCGATCCGGCGGAAGCCGTGCAGGGCGCGGACCTAGTTGTGTTCTGTGTGCCGGTTCTAACGATTCCGGAACTGGTCCAGCGCTGCCTGCCCGGACTGAAACCCGGGGCGATCCTGACGGATGTTGGCAGCACGAAAGCCTGCCTTCAAAAACGGATTCCCCAGATTCTTGAAGGAAAAGACGCCCTGTTTGTCGGCTCGCACCCGATCTGCGGTTCAGAGCAGCAGGGCATAACAGCCGGCGACGCCGATCTGTATGAGGGCGCGATGACGGTGATTGCCGCGGAACCGTCCGCCGCGACGGAAGAAGTTTCCAACCTTTGGAACAGCGTGGGTTCGCGCGTGATGCTGATGGATGCGGTCCGGCACGATGAAATTCTCGCAGCGACGAGTCATCTGCCGCATGTTGTGGCGGCCGCACTGGTTCTGTCGGAAAACGGCAACGGTATTCTCTGTGGCAGCGGGTTCAGGGATTGTACCCGTATCGCGGAAGGCTCACCTCAGGTCTGGAGCGATATTGTCCGCACCAATGCGCCCGCGCTGAAAGAGGCCCTGAAGAATTTTCGTGAACATCTTGACGAGCTCGACCATCTGATCGAGTGCGGTGACGGCGCAAAACTGGCCGACTGGTTTTCCGCCGCCCGCAATAAACGCAAGGAGCTTTTGAGCTGATGCACTCCAAAACTGTTTTTCCGGTTCCTTCGCTCGGCGGGGAACTGCGCGTTCCCGGCGATAAGAGCGTTTCGCAGCGCATCGCGATGCTGGCGGCGCTGGCAAAGGGAACCTCTGAAGTGCGCGGGTTTCTGCGCAGCGAGGACGCAATGAGTACGCTCGGTGCAATGTGTTCGCTGGGTGCTTCGACGCGTTTTGACGGCGATGTGCTTCGAATCACCGGTACCGGCGGAAAATTCAAGGAGCCGGCGAACCCGCTGGATATGGGCAACTCCGGAACCGGTACGCGCCTGCTGGCCGGACTGCTGGCCGGGCAGAAGATGGCGGTGACGATGACCGGCGACGCGTCGCTTTCGCGCCGGCCGATGGGCCGCATCAAGACACCGCTGGAACAGATGGGCGCGCGGATTGAACTGACGGGTGAAAAGGGCACGCTGCCGATGACGATTCGCGGTTCGCCGTTGCACGGAATCCGTTATGAACTGCCGGTGGCATCGGCTCAGGTGAAGTCGTGCGTTCTGCTGGCCGGACTGTTTGCTGACGGCAAGACCACAGTGGTTGAACCGCGCCCGACGCGCGACCATACTGAAAAACTGTTCCAGGCATTGGATATTCCGGTGAATATTGACGGGTTGGAAATCAGCTTGCAGGGGTTTGGACCCAAAGGCCCGCAGGTCGCGGCCCGCCGACTGACGGTTCCGGGCGATTTTTCGAGCGCAGCCTTCTGGATTGCCGCGGTTGCCGCGCGGCCCGGCGCGGAGCTGATTGTTCGCGGTGTCGGGCTGAATCCGCGGCGCACGGCAATGCTGGATGTGCTGAAGCGAATGGGTGCGCTGATTGAAACGGAAATTACGGACGGCGAGGGGGATCCGATCGGCACGGTGTTTGTTCGCGGGGCCGATCTGCGCGGCACCCGGATCGGAGGCGATGAGATCCCGAACCTGATCGATGAACTGCCGATGCTGGCGGTGACGGGTGCGCTGGCTAACGGCGATACGATGTTTCGCGATGCGGCGGAGCTTCGCGTGAAGGAATCGGACCGGATTGCGGTGACGGCCGAACATCTTCGCAGTTTCGGTGTCCGTGTGAAGGAGCATCCCGACGGCATGACGATTTACGGGCCCGCTCGGCTGCACGCGCCCTCGGAGCCGCTGGACTCGCACGGCGACCACCGCATCACGATGTCGATGGCCATGCTGGCGACGTTTTCGGATGGGCCGGTCCAATTGAAGAATGTGAACTGCGTGGCGACATCGTATCCCGAGTTCTGGGATCATTTGACGGCACTGGGTGGAAAGGTTGAATGAGTAAACAACGGATTATTGCAATTGACGGCCCGGCGGCATCCGGGAAATCAACTGTGGCACACGAGGTCGCGAAGAGGTTGAACTGCACCTATGTAGACTCCGGTTCGTTTTATCGCGGCGTGACCTGGAAGATGCTTCAGGAGGGAATCTGTACGAAAAGCCCACTTCACGTGCTTCCGGTTCTGCTGAAGTCAAAGTGGAGTTTTGAAGTACGTAACGGCGCCGTTGTATTCGCGATCGACGGGGTTGAACCGGGCGAAGCGCTGCGCGACAAGGATGTTCGCGAGTCCGTATCGGATATTGCCGCCATGCCGCCGGTTCGCAAGTTCGTGGTTTCCAAGCTTCGGAAAATGAAACAGTTCGGTTCATTGGCGATGGAAGGCCGCGATATCGGTTCCGTGGTTTTTCCAAAGACTCCGTATAAGTTCTATCTTGATGCCGATCCGGAGGAACGGGCCAAGCGCCGGCATGCCGAATTGGTTGCGCGCGGCGAGACTGAAAAGGCGCAGGAGGTGCTTGAGTCGCTCCAGCGGCGGGACCAGAAGGATTCTTCGCGCAAAACCGCCCCGTTAAAAATTGCAGACGGCGCCTATGTGGTGGATACATCGGAATATGATGCCGCCGGTGTGACGAAAATCGTGATCGATCGTATTGAGGATCTGGATGCACCGCGCAGCGAGACGATGGTTCGTCCGAAGCTGTACCGTGCCGCGTGCAATGTGCTGGGGTTCGGCCTGAAGGTGATGAACGATATTAAAGTGGTCGGCCTGAAGAATGTCCCCAAAACCGGCGGCCTGATTATTGCCTCGAATCACGCCAGCTATATCGACCCGCCAGCGATCGGTTCGTTCTGCCGGATGCGCACCATTCATTTCATGGCACGAAGCACGCTTTTTAAAGGATTTATGGACTGGTTCCTGACCGGTGTCGGCGTGATTCCGCTCGACCGCGAGCGCGGCGGCGACCTGAAGGCGATGAAAACCGCAATTCAGCTGCTGCATCACGGCGGTGCGGTGTCGCTGTTTCCGGAGGGAACACGCACGGAGGATGGAAATCTGCAGTCGGCCAAGCCAGGAATCGGATTTCTGGTTGCCAAGGGAAATGCCCCGGTGGTTCCGGTGTATATTCACGGGTCGTATGAAGCGATGTCCAAGCACAGCGGCGGCTGGAAAAAAGTGCCGGTTACCGTGATTTTCGGACAGCTGATCACACAGGAGGAGATTCAGGGCCTCGGCAGCGGACGTGAAGCCTATGGAAAAATCGGCGAACTGATTATGCAGCGCATTGCGGATTTGAAGGAAAAGTTTGAGAAGGGACAGATTGATGAGTAAGCAGGCGAAGACAGCAATTTCCCCGACACGGGAGGAAAATTATCCGGAGTGGTATCAGCAGGTGGTGCGCGCCGCCGAGCTGGCGGAAAACAGCGATGTGCGCGGCTGTATGGTGATTAAGCCGTGGGGTTATGCCCTGTGGGAAAATATCCGTACGGCGCTCGATGGTTATTTCAAGGCGACCGGTCATGTGAATGCCTATTTTCCGCTGTTCATCCCGAAGAGCTATCTGGAGAAGGAAGCGGAGCATGTCGACGGTTTCGCCAAGGAGTGCGCCGTCGTGACCCATCACCGTCTTGAAGCCGGTCCGAACGGCGGACTGGTCCCGGCGGGTGAGCTCGAGGAACCGCTGATTGTTCGTCCGACCTCCGAAACCATTATCGGCGCAACCTATGCCAAATGGGTGCAGAGCTATCGCGACCTGCCGATTCTGGTGAATCAGTGGGCCAACGTGGTCCGCTGGGAAATGCGCACCCGCCTGTTTCTCCGCACGGCGGAGTTTCTGTGGCAGGAAGGGCATACCGCACATGAGACGAAAGAAGAGGCGTGGGACGAAACGGTAAAGATGCTGGATGTCTATAAGCAGTTTGCCGAGGAATACATGGCGATGCCGGTGCTGACCGGTGAGAAGACCGCCGGCGAGCGTTTCCCCGGCGCGGTGAATACGCTTTGCATCGAGGCGATGATGCAGGACTGCAAGGCGCTTCAGGCCGGGACCAGCCATTTCCTCGGTCAGAATTTTGCCAAAGCGTCGGGCATTCAGTATCAGTCGCGCGAAGGTCGCCAGGAATATGCGTGGACCACGTCGTGGGGAGTCTCGACCCGTCTGATCGGCGGCATGATCATGACGCACGCCGATGACGACGGCATGGTGATGCCGCCGAAGCTGGCTCCGTCACATGTCGTTGTTCTTCCGATCATCCGTAAGGAGGAGGAGCGTGAGAAGATTCTGCAGTACTGCAATGAAACCGCGGACATGATTCGCAGGCAGACCTATAACGGGCGACCGGTTGAGGTGGTGGTGGACAGCCGTGACATTAACGCCGGAGAAAAGGGCTGGCAGTGGGTGAAAAAGGGAATTCCGCTGCGCGTCGAAGTCGGTCCGCGCGATATGGAAAACAACGCGGTCTACGTTGCTCGGCGCGACAAAGGGCCGAAGGAAAAATACGGCCAGAGCCGCGAGGAGTTCGCTGCCACGGTCGCCGATGTGCTGGACGACATGCAGAACGGCCTCTTCGAACGCGCCTGTGCCTTCCGCACTGAAAACACCCGGGAAATTGATGCGTGGGAGGATTTCGTTGCGTTCTTCAAAGACGGCCGCGGCGGCTTTGCGATGGCGCACTGGGACGGTTCGGCGGAAACCGAACAGAAAATTAATGATGAATTATCTGTGACCATCCGCTGTATTCCGTTTGATTATGAGAAAAGCGGCGAAGGGCGCTGCATCGTCAGCGGCCGGCTGAGCAAAGGTCGTGTAGTCTTCGCAAAGAGTTATTAACGAGGAGCAATGTAATGGCAAAGAGCAGATTCAACATCAAAGGAACCAAGGACTTTCTGGTCATGGCGGTCTTCTGCGGGTTTGTCTGCATCTGGTCGATTCGCGACGCCTGGTTCCCAACCCAAAAAATTCGGGAAAAGCATCCGCAGGAGATTGACGTTGCCTTCGAGGTGCCCGGAGTCATTCAGCATATTTCGGTCGAAGTCGGACAGGAGATTGCCGGGAAAACCGTTCTGGCAGTTCTTCATGATGATTCATACCGGGTTCGGGCACAGGAGGCGGAGGCGGCATTTGAAGCGGCCAAGGCCGCCCGGTCCGATGATGTGGAAGATAAACTGGCGGCAATGATGAAAGCCCGCGAAGAACTGGCTGCCTGCACCATTGAAAACACGGATATCATCTGGAAAAGCTCCCACGGCGAAGAGCCGCTGAGGGGAACAGTCAGCCGAATCATTGCAAAGCCTGCCACGCAGGTTGATGTCGGGGAACCGGTGCTTGCAATCAGCCCGCACGACAGTTTTTATCTGTTTAACAAAACACTGGCTGTGATTATGTTTCTGGGAACGATCATCGGCCTGATTTTTCACCGGGTTGCCTCAAAGTAGGCAAAAGGGAATGGATAGGGCTTGACCGGTCCGCGCGCTGGACTAAGATGACGTGCCTGCCTTGAGTTGTAACCTGTTATACTCAAGACAATTCGAAAGAGAACGGGGGATGATATGACCAAAAGAGATTTAGTAGTTCGCATATCCGATGAAACCGGACTGATTCAGCAGGATGTTGCCGCAGTTCTGCAGAAATCGCTCGATTACATCGTCGAAGCGCTGGAAAAGGGCGAGACCGTGGAATTCCGCAATTTCGGCGTGTTCGAAATTAATGTGCGAAAATCCCGTGTCGGCCGCAACCCCAACAAGCCGGAAGACGTCGTGACGATTCCGGAACGCCGGGTGGTGAAATTCAAGCCCGGCAAGATTATGAAACAGCGCATTACCGGCATTTAGACCATGGCCTCCAGTTCCTTTCAACCCATACAGGGGATGTCCGATATTTCCGCGCCGGAAAGCTTTCTCTGGCAGCACATCGAACAGCGGGCGCGCGAAGTTTTCGCGCGTTATCGCTTTTCGGAGCTTCGTACGCCGATTCTGGAAAAAACCGAACTCTTTACCCGTTCGCTCGGCGACACCACCGACGTCGTCACCAAGGAAATGTACACCCTCGAAGACCGCGGCGGACGTCATCTTACGCTCCGTCCCGAAGGCACCGCCGGTTCCATCCGCTACGTTGCCTCCGGCGGCGATGAAACCGCCGCCGCCCGCGTCTATTACATGGGCCCAATGTTCCGTTGCGAGCGCCCGCAGGCCGGGCGCAAACGTCAGTTCCACCAGATCGGAGTGGAATCCATCGGCAAACCGGCACCGCTGGCCGACGCCGAGGTCATCGCCCTTCAGGTTCAGCTGCTTGCCGAATGGGGACTGACCGGAGCCAAAATCCGCCTCAACACCATCGGCCTGCCCGAGGACCGCGCCGCCGTCGTCAGCGGCCTGCGCGAAGCCATCCGCCCGCGTCTGTCTGAACTGCCCGAAGATGCGCAGCAGCGCTTCGAAACCAACGTGCTGCGCCTGCTCGACTCCAAGGATGACGCCGTACAGAACGTCATCGCGGATGTGCCGAAGGTCATCGAATTCATGAGCCCTGAATCGCGCGCCTATCTCGACACCGTCGTCGATGCGCTGCGCAGCCTCGAAATCGATGTTGAAATCGATCCGACGCTCGTTCGCGGTCTTGACTACTACGTCCACACCGTCTGGGAAATCGCGCACGGCGGTCTCGGCGCACAGAACGCGCTCGCGGGCGGCGGACGCTACCGCATCCAAATCGGTAAAACCGTTGTCGACGGCGTCGGCTTCGCGATGGGCGTCGAACGCGTTATCGCCGCCCTTGAAGCCTGCGGCATCACGGCCGATCAGTTCGCGCCGCCGCCGCCGGTCTTCATCGTCTCGCTCGGCGACGCGGCACTGAAACAAAACATGCTTCTGATGCAGATGCTGCGTCAGCGCGGCATCGCCTGCGAAATGGAACTCGCCGGGCGCAAAGTGCAGGCCCAGATGCGGCGCGCCAACAAAAGCGATGCACAGCAGGTCATCATCCGCGGCGACAGCGAACTTGAAAACGGCACCTTTGTTCTCAAGAACATGGGCGATGGAACCCAGCAGGAGCTGGATCTTCCGGGACTTTTGGAACAGTTAACCAACGAACGAGAATAGAATTATGCATCCTTTCCGTACACACACCTGCGGGGATCTCCGCAAAGAACAGGTCGGGCAGACCGTGCGTCTCTCCGGCTGGGTCAACACCATCCGCGACCACGGCGGCGTCCTTTTTATCGACCTGCGCGACCACTACGGCATCACCCAGATCGTGATCAGCCCCGAAAAACCGTTTTATAAAGACATCGAACACTGGCGCGTTGAAACCGTCCTCTGCTTCACCGGCGAAATCGTCGCCCGCGACGCCGCGGCCGTGAACCCCAAACTGGCGACCGGCGAAATCGAACTGGTCGCCGAATCCATGGAAGTGCTCGGCGATGCCGCCGTCATCCCGTTCCAGGTCAGTAAAGAGGAAGACTGTTCCGAAGCGCTTCGCCTGAAATACCGCTTCCTCGACTTGCGCCGCAAAACGCTGCACAGCAACCTCGTGCTGCGTTCGAAAGTCATCTCCCGCATCCGTGAGCTGATGACGGCCGAAGGCTTCATGGAAATGCAGACGCCGATCCTCACCAGCTCATCGCCGGAAGGCGCGCGCGACTACCTCGTGCCGAGCCGTGTGCACCCCGGCAAATTCTACGCTCTGCCGCAGGCGCCGCAGCAGTTCAAACAGCTGTTGATGGTTTCCGGCTTCGATCGTTATTTTCAGATCGCCCCATGCTTCCGCGACGAAGACGCGCGCGCCGACCGCTCGCCGGGCGAATTTTACCAGCTCGATATGGAACTCGCCTTCGCTACGCAGGAGGACGTCTTTGAAGTTAACGAGCGCGTGCTGTCCACGATCTTCAGGGAATTCAGCAATAAGAAAACGGACAGCGCTCCGTTTGTCCGCATTCCGTACCGCGAAGCGATGGATAAATACGGAACCGATAAGCCCGATCTGCGCAATCCACTGATCATACAGGACGCCAGTGAAATTTTCCGCACCTGCGGTTTCAAGGCATTCGCCGGAGTCGTCGAAAAGGGCGGTGTTGTCAAGACGGTCGCCGTTAAAGGATGTGCCGGGCAGCCGAGGAAGTTCTTCGACGACATGATCACGTTCGCCCAATCCGTCGGTGCCAAAGGCCTCGGCTACATCAGCTGGATCGACGGCGAAGTCAAGAGTCCGATCGCCAAGTTCCTCTCCACCGACGAACTGGCCGCACTGAAAGCCCTCGGCGGCGTTTCTGACGGCGACACCATGTTCTTCATCGCCGATACGCTCAAAAATGCCCAGGCCATCGGCGGCGAAGTCCGCAAGGAACTCGGCCTGCGCCTCGACCTGCTCGAAAAGAACGTCTTCCGCTTCTGCTGGATCGTCGACTTCCCGATGTTCGAACTCGATGACGAAGGTAAAGTCGCCTTCAGCCACAATCCGTTTTCCATGCCGCAGGGCGGCATGGACGCACTGCTGAACAAAGATCCGCTCGATGTACTGGCCTATCAGTACGACATCGTCTGCAACGGCACTGAACTGTCCTCTGGCGCGGTTCGCAACCACAGCCCGGAAACCATGATCAAGGCCTTTGAAATCGCCGGCTACGGCAAGGAAGTCGTCGAATCAAAATTTCCGGCGCTCTACCGAGCCTTCCAGTTCGGCGCGCCGCCGCACGCCGGAATCGCTCCCGGGGTCGACCGCATGGTCATGCTGCTCGCCGACGAACCGAACATTCGCGAAGTCATCGCTTTCCCGATGAACCAGAAAGCCGAAGACCTGCTGATGGGTGCTCCGGGCGAAGTGGAGCTCAAACAGCTGCGCGAACTGCACATTAAGCTGAACCTGCCGAAAAAGCAGGAAAAAGAAGAGGCTTAAGCCCGTTCGACCTGCCGGAGAATCAGTTCGCTGATTCCAGCCAGAGCCCCGAGGTGGGGCAGAATACGAAACGTCATCTGCGGATGGCGTTTCGTCGTTTCCTCAATCACACGCGGCACATCGCGGACGACATGCGTCCCGGCCGCTAGAAAATAGGGGAACACCAGCACGTCGGTAATTCCCAATCGAACCAGCTCATCGATTGCTTCGCCCGTTTTGGGATCAGTAATTTCCAGAAAGGCGCACGCCACTTGCCGGATCGCCGGGCCGGCCAGTGATCGGACCGCATCGGTCAATCGGCGGACCTCGACGTTGGATTCCTCCCGTCGACTTCCATGCGCAATAATCAGAATCGCTTTCATTTAAAATCCGTATATTTTAGTTTTGTTTTAAACAAGACCTTTTTAATCGTATATATATTGACTTCCTTTGCCAAGGTCGGAAAATAGCCGCATTGAAAATAAAAAACTGAGGAGGTTATCATGGCTTATGAACTGCCGGCACTGCCGTACGCATACAATGCGCTGGAGCCGTATATCGATGCGCGCACAATGGAAATTCATCATACGAAACACCATCAGGCCTACATCAACAACGTCAACAATGCACTGGCCGGAACCGCGCTCGACGGCGTAGCGGTCAACGAACTGATCACCCGGCTCGACGAAGTTCCGGAAGCGAAGCGGACCGCCGTTCGCAACAACGGGGGCGGCCACGCCAACCATTCGCTCTTCTGGGAAATCATGGGGCCGAAAGCCGGCGGCGAGCCGTCCGGACAGCTTGCGGACGCCGTCAAAGCCGCCTTCGGCAGCTTTGAGGAGTTCAAAAAGCAATTCAGCGCTGCTGCGGCCACGCGCTTCGGCTCGGGCTGGGCCTGGCTCATCAAGCAGGCCGACGGAACGCTGAGCATCAGCTCGACGCCGAACCAGGACAATCCGCTGATGACCGTGGGCGGCGTGCCGATCCTCGGACTCGACGTCTGGGAACACGCCTACTACCTGAACTATCAGAACCGGCGCCCCGACTATATCGAGGCCTTCTTCAGCGTCATCAACTGGGAGAAAGTCGCCCAGAACTACGCCGACTGATCGGCGGCGTAGTTCTCAATTGCTTCCTGCCGCTGACGCAGAATCGCCTTCGATGTTGCGCAGAGGGTCGGGTCGCGATAGGGAATGGAACGGCGCTTGTCCAGGTTTCCAATCCTTGGAAAACCGGCGAGCGCCGTTTCACCTTTTGCGGCAATCGTGCCATTGCCCATCTGATAGCCCGGTTCGGTTTCACCGATCGTAAAGCCCGCCTCAAGCATTGCGCCGCGAACGGGCAGGGCGGATGAATAGGTCAGCAGGACACCGTCCGGTTTTATCACGCGATGCAGCTGCTGAAAAAACTCTACTGTCCACAGTTCCGGGCAATGCTGGCTCGAAAACGGATCATGAAACACAATGTCCATTGAGCTGTCAGGGATCTGCTGAATCAGATACCGCGCATCGCCCCAGT
>JBFWJN010000008.1:0-27237 GCA_050253185.1 Kiritimatiellales bacterium
ATAGATACGTCACCGGGAACGGAGTATCCGTTCGCCTGAAGTTTTTCCATCAGTTCATATCCCCAGTCGTCATGCGCACAAATCCACGCCCGGACCCCGGACTGAATGCCCCGGATCACCTGCTTCAGGCCGTCGTTGCGCTGCGGATCAGGGATACTCACGGCATAATCCGGATGATAAGAAAGACCCTCAAGCGCCAAGGCTTCAACGTAGCCGGCAAAACGGGAGCGGGAAAAAGCGGATTTGAGCCCTTTGCAGTAATAACCGATTCGCTGATGGCCCCTCGCCTTAAGCCGTTTAATCATCTCTTCCATTGCTGAGCAGTTGTCCTGTCCAATAAAGTCCATGCGCACACTGGTGTCATGAAAACCGAGTCCGACACAGGGTTTGCGCGAAGCCGCCGCCGCAACAGCTGCCGACGGCAGCGCACCGACCACAAGAATTCCAGACACCTGAGGCTTGCGCAGCGATGCCGGCAGATCGCGTCGTGAAAGAATCCGTGCGGAGTCCTCTTCAGCAACATATTCTGCGTGCAGCAACCCCCCATATTGCCGAACAGCATCTGTTGCACCATGCAGAATCCGCATAGCCGCCTCTGTGCTGTTTGGAGTCCGTTCTTTCAGAACCCGAACCATTACGCCAAGCACGAGAGTTTTCTGCCGCCCCGCGCCCTTCCGTGTAACAGAAAGTTCCGTTGCGGGAAGTCGATACCCCATTTCCCTGGCAGTTTCAAGAATCCGGACTGCGGTCCGGGACTTTGGTCCGGTTATATTTCGCAACACACGGCTGACCGTTGCCCGGGATATCCCAAGCCGATCCGCAATCTCCTGCTGAGTGGGGCTCTTCATGCTGAAAGATTTATCAGGATGAGGGAAAAATGTGAATAAATTTGCATGAGAATTATGCCGATTCGGTCATTTTTCCGAACAAACGACCCAACAGATCAGACATCAGCGTATTGGCGTTTCCAAGGGTTGGAAAAAACGGACGCATTTCTTCCAAGGTCTGGATAAACGGGCCATTGGTGATTTCATCTTTGGCGTTTTCGTGAAGCGACATCAGGCTCGCCTCGGTTGTCTCCAAATGGAACTGAAGCGCCAGCACGTTGTCTTTATAGAGAAACGCCTGATTCTTCGTCGCCTCGCTCGACGCCAGGTGCACCGCCCCGTCCGGAATGCCGAACGTATCGCCGTGCCAATGAAATGCGGTGAACCGTTCCGGCAGCAGCGAATGTTTTCCAATGATTGGAAAAAATCCGATTTCCTTCTGCTCGTTTTTCCAAACCCTGGAACCGAGGCAGTCCGCAATCAGCTGCGCGCCGAGGCAGATGCCGAGCACCGGCTTATTCTGATCGATGATCTGTTTGATGAAGCGTTTTTCATCCGCCAGCCACGGATAAGCATTCTCGTCGTAAATCCCCATCGGCCCGCCCATCACAATCAGGCCGTCGACTTTTCCAATATCTGGAAAAACGTCGCCGGCCCACAACCGCGTACAGGTCACTGCGTGACGGCCTGCTGTCAGCCAAGGGTGAATACACCCTAACCCTTCGAACGGAACATGCTGTAGCCAGTGAATATTCACGATTCAGAGCGAATCATAATCAGCAGCATTTTGAAAGGCGCTTCTGCGGCCTGCACGTCGTGGGGAATATTCGCCGGCATGATGATCATTTCCCCGGCTTTGACCGTTTTCGATTCGCCATCGATGATAAAGGCTCCTTCGCCGTCAACCACTTCAACCACCGCGTCGAACGGCGACGTGTGCTCGCTCAGCCCCTGCCCTTTATCAAACGAAAAGAGCGTGATGTTGCCTGTCTCTTTTTTCAGCAGCGTGCGACTGACCACCGCGCCGTCAGCGTAGTCCACCAACGTCTTCAGATTCAGTGCTTTGCCTTTTAAGTCATTCATTTCACATCTCCAGTTGTTTTACTTCGCGCAGTTCGCCATCCAGTCCAATGATCGCTTCTTCAACGATCAGATCCGTCCGCCCGCTGCGCCGCGCGGCCTCTTTCACCATCATCGTCAGCCCGCCGCAGCAGGGAACTTCCATGCGGACAATGATGACTTTGGGAATACCGTTCGACGCAAGAATCGCGGTGAGCTTTTCGACGTACCCTTCCGTCCGGTCAAGCTTCGGGCAGGCGATCGCGATCGCGCGTCCACGGATAAAGCGCCAGTTGACGTCCGGCGAGGCGGACGGCGAGCAGGTACTGAGAACCACCAGTTCACGGTTTTTGAAGAACGGCGCTTCGGGCGGCACCAGATGCAGCTGGGTCGGCCATTGGTTCAGTTCAGAACGGATCACCTGCCCGGAAACCATCGAACGTTCGACTTTCGATACGTTGGCCTTCGGCTCTCCCTCAAACCGGATCTGTAATCCGGGGCAGCCGCCTGCTGGAGGAACTTTCCTCTGCATATGCTGCTTCACGGCGTCTTCGTCAAATTCCGGTGCGTCGCGTTCGATAATTTTCAGAGCGCCCGTCGGGCATTCCCCGATACAGGCACCGAGCCCGTCGCAGAAAACCTCATTCACCAGCTTCGCCTTGCCGTTCACAATCTGCAGCGCGCCTTCGGCACAGCCGGTCACGCAGGCACCACATCCGTTACAGCGTTCTTCATCAATTTCAATAATCTTGCGCATATCGGCTTCTCCATTTACTGGGCACAGCGTACCAGATCGCAAAAACCTTTCATTGACCTGCATCAAGTTCCAAGGACCCGCCGTTTATCTGTGGGGAAGACCCCCACAAAAAATTACTTTTGAAGCCGGGCCGCATCAGTATAGTCCGCAGTTCGAGATTCGGGGAAGAAGGCGCTTAGGGGTTTGTTGCCGTATTCTCCGCTGCTTCCGTTAACAGGAAGACTCGGCCCCCGCAGCCGGCAACGGCTGCGGGGTTTTTTGTGCCCCGGCATTCAGTTTTTGATGGTGTTCTGCTCAGGATCTTCGCATGATACACGGCTCCATTTCCGCCCGGGTGGCGAAATCGGTAGACGCAAGGGACTTTCCGCCGGAGGCGGATCCGCCTCCGGCGGAAAAATCCAAAACCGGACTGCTATGGAGAATGGAAAAACTGGAAAACAAACCGGCCGCTTATGCTCTCAGCAGCGGCGGACAGTGGATTTATAAAGGCTCCACAAAGGACTTGGCAGCACGTATTCACCTGCATCTGTGCGGCAAAGTTTCGCGCACAAAAAACAGACGCCCGCTGAAATTGGTTTACTACGAGTACTTTGATAACTATACAGATGCTCGCCGACGCGAGATCTGGCTGAAAAGCGGCCAGGGTCGAAAGTGGCTGAAGGAACATGTTGAACAGTAATATGCCCGGGTGGCGAAATCGGTAGACGCAAGGGACTTAAAATCCCTTTTCAGCAATGAAGTGCGGGTTCGAGTCCCGCCCCGGGCACCACCACACGATTTTAATCCCTCCTGAATTGATTTTCGTTTTTCTTTCTTCATAGTGTTGCATTTCATTTTCAGGGGGAAAACGACATGAACGGTGCAGATTTTGCGAACAAACAAAAGGATCAGGCTCTCATTCAGGAACTGCTCGACGCCGGACAGGACCATCTCTTTGCAGACTGGGATGCGCCAGGTATCAACGACGAGAAAAAAACCGCATTTATCGACACGCTGACCCGTATCAACGGTTCCTATCCCGGCGGGCTGACCGGCTACATTGCCAATGCCCGCAGCCTGCTGGCCGAAGCCAAAACCGGCGCAAACCCGTTCGAAGGATTCGTTCCGCACCAGCCCGACAAAGTCGATCTGACTCAATTTGACACTTCATACGACCATTACGAAGCCCTCGGCAAAGCACACTTCAGCAAAACCGCCGTCGTGCTCGTCGCCGGCGGACTCGGGGAACGCCTCGGCTACTCCGGCATCAAACTCGACATTCCCGTCGAAGTCACCGAAACCACGCCCTACCTCGCCCACTACGCGGCCTGCCTCAAAGCTATGGAAGCGCGCATGGACACCCCGCACCCCGTCCCGCTCATCATCATGGTTTCCGAAGACACCGACGCCAAAACCCGCGCGTCGCTCGAAGCCAACCACTGGTTCGGACTCAAAAGAGAACAGGTGCATATCCTGAAACAGGAACTCGTCCCCGCCATCGCCGACAACGACGGCCGCCTCGCCCTGAAGGAAAAGTATCAACTGATTCTCAAGCCGCACGGCCATGGCGATATTCATATGCTCCTCTATACCAGCGGGCTCGCTGCCGAACTGCAGAAACAGGGCATCGAGCACTTCGTCTTCATTCAGGACACCAACGGCCAGGTCTTCAACGCCGTGCCCGCCGCACTCGGCGTCTCCGTCGAAAAGGGCTTCGACTTCAACTCCATCGCCGTCAACCGCATTCCCGGCGAAGCCGTCGGCGGACTCGCCAAACTCGTCAGAGGCGACACGGCGCTCACCCTCAACGTCGAATACAACCAGCTCGACCCGCTGCTGCGCGCCACCGTCAGCCCGGAAGGCGACGTACCGAACGAACAGGGATTCTCCATGTTCCCCGGCAACATCAACGTTCTCGTCATCAAACTCGCGTCCTACGTTCGAATCCTTGAGCGCACGCGCGGCATCATTGCTGAATTCGTCAATCCCAAATACGCCGACGAAACCAAAACGACGTTCAAAAAGCCGACCCGCCTCGAAACCATGATGCAGGACCTGCCGAAACTCTTCGGCCCGGACGAAAAACCCGGCGTCACCGTCTTCGACCGCAGGTGGTCCTTCTCCGCCAACAAAAACAACATCAACGATGCCGCCGCCAAACATACCGCCGGCGGCCCGCCGGAATCCGGCGCCACGGCCGAATCCGACTTCTACCGCGCCGGCCGCATGAAACTCGCCGCCGCCGGAGTCACCATCGAAACCGCCGACGAAGAACTCATCCTCGGCATTCCCTTCACGCCCGGCCCGCGCGTTATTCTCCGCCCCTCCTTCGCCATGACGCTCGCCGAAGTCCGCGAAAAAATCAAAGGCGGAAACATCTCCGGGCAGGCCACACTCGTGCTCGATGGAAAAGACATCACCCTCGACAACGTCGAAGTCACCGACGGCTCCGCGCTCGTCATCAAAGCCGCCGACGGCGCACAGGTGACCGCAAAAGATTTGAAAATCGAAAACGACGGCTTCGAACTCGTCAACCTCACCGACGACGAGCAGAACAGCCCGGATACGCCGGAATACCTGCGCCTGCGCGGCTACCGCATTGAAAACCGCGGAGCCAAAACCTGCGTATTCGGCGAAACCGGCACCTACCGCCTTTAATTCCTCGCAGACCCGCGGCATGCAACCCGACAGACAACCGATTCACAAACGTTCCTGGAAACCCGGCAATATGCTGTGTCCTGTGCCCGCCGTCCTCGTCAGCTGCGGCAGTGGAGAAAGCGCCAATCTCATCACCGTCGCGTGGGCCGGAACTGTCTGTACCAATCCGCCGATGCTTTCCATCTCCGTCCGGCCGGAGCGCCACTCCTATGACCTCATCCGGGAAAGCGGCGAATTCACCGTCAATGTTCCCACCGTCAACGAGGCCCGTGCGGTCGACTGGTGCGGCGTCGCGTCCGGCCGTGAACACGATAAATTTGCAAAGACCGGCCTCACCCCGGCACCCGGCGAGAAAAACAGCTGCCCTTCCGTGCTCGAAGGCCCCGTCAACATCGAATGCCGCGTCCGGCAGACGATCGAACTCGGGTCGCATACTCTTTTCATCGCCGACGTCGTCGCCGTGCAGGTTTCCGAGCATCTCATCGACGCCAAAGAAAAGCTCTGTCTCGAAAAAGCCGGACTGCTCGCCTACGTCCACGGCGAATACATGACGCTCGGCAAAGTCCTCGGCCACTTCGGCTGGTCCGTCCGCAAACGCAAACCGAAGACAAACCGGCGGAACCCGCCGCGTCAGAGGACCGGTGGACGCCGGTGAAAGGCGCGGTGCTCCGGAAGACGGAACACCCGCACCGCCAGCCAGTACCAGACGGTAAGAACCGCCGCCGCAACGGTCAGGTTGATGAGTATTTCCGCCATAACAATCTCCTCTGCTTTCGAAAGACAGGTTACGGCAACCTCTAAAAACAGAACAGATACAGAAAATTATAAATTGACCTGTAACAGATTTAGTTTTTAGATTCTGAATCATGTCTGAAAAAAAGTACGAACAGGTCATGCAGCACGTCCTGCAGCTGATCCGCGAGAAAGTCGTTCAGGAAGGCGAAAAAATTCCGTCGGTGCGCGGCATGGCGCAGATCACCGGGCTGAGCCCGATGACGGTACTCGAGGCCTACCGCCGGCTGGAATCGGACGGCGTCATCGAAAGCGCGCCCCGCAGCGGCTATCGCGTCCTGCCCGCTTCGTTCCGCCGCACGGCCGCCGGGAACCGGACCGTGGATATGCCGCCGGCAAAAATTGAAATCCGCACCGAGACGGTAAAGCTCCACGCCCAGACCGAGCGGCTGCTCAAGGCCGCCATGCAGTCCGATCTCATTCCGCTGGGCGCGGGTCTTCCCGATCCGGCCGACCTGCCCAGCGATGAACTGAGCCGTCACCTCGCACGGGCGGCCCGGACCGATCCCGAACGCATCAACCGTTACGCCATCGGCGAAGGCGTTCCCGAACTGCGCCGCCAGCTCGCCCGCCTCATGGCCGGATCGGGCAGCACCGTGTCACCTGACGGCCTCGTCACTGTCGCCGGAATCACGCAGGGGCTGCTGCTCGCCCTGCGGGCTGTTGCCGGACCGGGCGACACCATCGCCGTCGAATCGCCGGGCTACTACGGGTTCTACAGCGTGCTGAATTTCCTGCATCTCAACGCCATCGAAATCCCGACTTCGCCGCAGAGCGGGCTCGACCCGGACGAGCTCGAACGCGTACTGAAAAGCCGCAAGCCACCGAAAGCGCTGATTTTCGCGCCGACCTTTTCAAATCCGACCGGCGCGCTGATTCCGGATGAAAACCGCAAACGGATTGTCGCGCTCGCCCGCAGATACAACCTGACGCTGATCGAGGACGACACCTACGGCGAGCTCGCCTTCAGCGCCCGCCGCCCGCCGCCGGTCAAGGCGCTCCTGCCCGACCGGACCATTTATCTCGGCAGTCTCAGTAAAATCCTCGCGCCCGGCTACCGCATCGCATGGATTGCCGGCGGACGACACCACAACGATATTCTGCGCTGCCACGGCATGAGCGTGCTCTCGCTACCGCCCGTCACCCAGCTGGCAGTCGCCGCCTGCCTCAAGCAGGGCGGGCTGCAGCGCCACCTGCGCCGGCTCTCCCGCAAATACGAAAAAAACCTGCGCCTGATGGAACAGATCATTCTGGATCGCTTTCCGTCCGGCACGCAGGTGACGCATCCGGCGGGCGGACATTTTCTCTGGGTCCGGCTACCGAAAGGCAGCGCGGTCCAGCTGGCGGAAAAAGCGATGCAGAAGGGAATCTCCATCGCGCCCGGCACCGTTTTCTCGTCGCGGCAGCATTACAAACAATATCTGCGCCTCAACGGTGCACTCACCGTCAGCGACCGGATCGTCCATGCGCTGCAGACGCTCGGCGAACTGGCCGGTTAACTGTCGTACATCTCGCGATAGTCTTCCTGCGCGGCAAGAATTACCTGCCGGGCATGCTCCGCACCGTAAATTTCGACGATCTTCACGTCTGCACCGTTTTCCGGCGTCTTTTTGTAGGTTTCAAAATAGTGGTGCAGGCGGTCGCGCAGGATACCGGGAATCTGGTCCACGTTGTTGACGTCTTTCCAGAACCGGTCCTCCTGAAGCACGGCGATAATCTTATCGTCCGCTTCTTCGCGATCGACCATCTGCACGCCGCCGATCACGCGGGCGTGGAGAATCACCTCGCCGCGGTTGATCGGCCGCTCGGTAATCACGCAGATATCCAGCGGATCGTGGTCGCCCCGTTTAGAAGTGGGCGAAAGCGCCTGAACCCGCGTTCCGCAATAGGTCTGAGGAACAAATCCGTAAAGCGTGGGCGGCATGGACGACGTGAGCTGCGGACGGTCGACCCGCAGGTAGCCGGTGGTTTTATCCACTTCATATTTTACCGAATCAAACGGCGTCATTTCAATGTAGGCGTTCACCACATCGGGCGAATTTTCTCCGATCTCCAGTCCGTGCCACGGGTGCGGCCGCCAGCGATAGAAGGTTTTTGGGAAATTCATCGGTTTCTTCCTTTCATCAGTGAGTTGATTCGCTGCAGAGCGGTTCGGCGGCCGACACCCGGTCCGCCATGATTTTCATCAGAGGGATTTCAAAACAGTCCCATGCCGGTTCCCCGGAACACCCGGAAACCGGAAGCCTGGCCACAAGCCACGGCCCGAGTTTTCTTCCAACGGTTGCATAACGGCCCGAAAAGAGAATCCGGTCGAACCCGTTCATGGCGGCCAGTGCCATTCCGGTCTGCTGCAGGATGCGGTAGTTCATCAGTCGGCGGGCCAGGCGGAATTCCTCGCGCCCGGACAACATGACTTCAGCCAGCGTGACCGGCTGCCCGGTCAGCCCCAGCAGGCCGCTTTTCTGCGTGAGCAGCGTGTTGATCTGTTCCGGCCCCCAGTGCTCCCTGCGCGACAGCGAAAGCAGCAGCCCGGAATCAATTTCGCCGCAGGATGTGCGGCCCGGAAGCCCTTCCAGCGGCGTTAATCCGCCGCTGACCATGACCGGCGCGCCGTCGACAACGGCCGCGATCTCCGGATGCGGTTCCAGGCAGATCGAGACGATGCGCACGCCCGGACCCGCCGACCGGCAGGCCGCTTCGTGGAACAGCCCGTGATATCCGTAACGACGCAGGCCCCGATCCTTCCGAAGGTCCGGATCGATTGCATATACGCGTTCGCGCTCCGGCAGATTCACAAAAAACGCAGTTTCAAAGAACAGCGTCACCGGACAGTCCGGCAGTTTCTGCGCGCAGCTGCGGATCATCGCCAGTACCGGGGGAATGTGCAGCGGAGCTGCCGGAACAAGCGCTTCGAGATGACGAACCGTTTCCGGTGTCGCCGCCGCCGGGCCCGTAAAGAATTCTCCGCCGAACTCTACGTGCAGGGCAACCGCCTCCACTCTGTCGCCATACGCGGTCACTTCGGCGAACACTGCATTCAGCGTTTCTTCAATCGTATGTCCGGTGCGAAAACCCCGGATGCTGCCGGACAGCACGGCGGATGATTCGCCGTCGGCGAAAAACCGGTACTCCAGCAGATCCTGATCCGCTTTCAGAACCAGCGTGTTCATGAGCACACCTCCTCTCCCTCCATCGGATGAGGGTCCGTCCCGCGCGTCAGCGTTGTATAAACCCGCCGGGCAATCGCCAGTTCTTCGTTCGTGCGGATCACCGGAATGCGGATGCGGCTGTCATCGGCCGCCACATCGCAGGGCAGCGAGTTCGCCGCGCGGTTTTTTTCTGAATCGATTTTCAGCCCGAACACTTCGAGCCCGCGACAGACGCGTTCGCGGACTTCGGGAACATTTTCGCCGATGGTGTCGGTGAAAATCACAGCCTCCGGGCGGCCGGTCACGGCTAGGTAGGCGCCCAGATATTTATGGATCCGCCACAGATAGGTTTCCGCCGTGCTGCTGACGCGCCCGCTCTTTTCCGTTTCGGCCAGGACGTCCCGGATATCGCCGGAAAATCCGCTGAGCGCCAGCACACCGCTCTGTTTGTTCAGGACTTTTTCCACCGAGTCTTCGCTGCCCTGCATGTAGGCCAGCATGCTTAGCGTCAGCGCCGGATCGATATCCCCGCAGCGCGTGCTCATAATCAGCCCCTGCAGCGGCGAATAGCCCATTGTGTTATCGACGCTGCGCCCGTTCACCACCGCGCAAAGGCTCGCGCCGCCGCTGCCCAGATGGCAGCTCACCGCAGTGAACTGCGGCAGCGGCCGCCCCAGCATCCGCGCGGCTTCTTCGACAACAAATTCGTGGCTCGTTCCGTGGAATCCGTATTTGCGCAGGCCGTATTTCCGGCTGAGATCGCGCGGAATCGCATAGGTATAGGCATAGTCCGGAATTGTCGAATGAAACGCCGTATCGAACACCGCAATCTGCGGCAGGTCCGGATACGCCCGGCGGCTGCGGCGGATCAGGTTCAGCGCGGGCGGGTTGTGCAGCGGCGCCAGATCGTTGAGCGTTCCGAGCTTTTCAATCGATGCCTCGTCCATCGGAGTCGGCCGCGAAAACAGTGTGCCGCCGTGCACCACGCGGTGCCCCAGCGCATCGAACGTCATTCCGTCTGCTGTCAGCAGCTTCATCACCGCATCAAACGCCGCGCCGTGATCCGGCATATCGGCATAATGCACCGTCTGGGGCCCGCCGCCGGCCGCGTGGTAAATGCGGGCCGGGGCCGCCGTCGGCGGCCCCACCCGCTGCGCCTCTCCGCCCGCCAGTTCGTGCTCGCCCGGCATCCGGATCAGCCGGTATTTCAGCGACGAACTTCCACAGTTGAAAACCAGGATCTTCATGGTTCACTCCGTCAGATTTCGTCGGCGGTCCAGCCGCAGACCGGAACGCCGATCAGCGCGTGAACCATCGACGCGGTGCCGTAAACCGTCTGCGACAGATCGCTGCATCTGACCGACTCATCCACCGCATGGGCCTTTTCTTCACTGCCCGGACCGTATCCGATGGTCGGAATCCCGAAATCGTTCACCAGCACGCCTCCGGCGGTTCCCATACCCAGACGCCCCAGCGTCCACTTGCCGGGACGGACTTCGCAGCCGGCCGCAGCCAGCGACTGCCGCGCCCGTTCGATCAGGCGGCTGAACGGATCGGTCGACCATGCATTCGAAATACGCCGGACCGTCCGCATCCTCCCGTTCTGCAGCCGCTGCGGTTCTTCATGAACCCGCACGGCAACATTAACGGAAGGGTTCGGATGAGCCGCCAGCTGCACTTCATGTTCAATCTGCTCAACCGCCGTTCCCACATTCACTCCTTCCGCAACACGGTGCAGCAGTCGCAGATCGCGCTGAGACGAACTCGCCGCGCCGACCGGCACAGGCTCCAGCCGTTCAATCTGCCGGCCGCCCGACGAACCGGCCAGCACCTCGCAATCACGAACAATCGTCCGCTCCGCATCTTTCAGCAGAGCCGGATTATAACTTTCGATGTGAATATCCACTTCAACCCATCCGTCGTGACCGTAATACAGCCCCAGCCCCGTAGGTTCTCCGAGAATTGCATAATCCGGCTTCAGCCCCATATTCGGCAGCGTCTTGTCGAGCAGCCCACGAACCCCGACGCTCGCACCGTTCTCCTCGGCAACCGTCGCGGCGACCACCAGGTTGCCCCGCAGCGGAAGCAGGCTGCGCTTCAGCAGCGCACCGGTGTAGACCTGGGCCGCCAGGCCGCCCTTGCAGTCCGCCGCACCTTCGCCGTACAGGATATCTCCGTCAATCTGCCCGGCGTACGGAGGAAAACTCCAGCCCTCAGGCCCTTCCGGCAAAACCGTATCCATATGACTGTTCAGCAGCACCGTCGGAGCCGACTCCCTCCCGAACAGAATGCCGACCACATTGCCGGATTCATCCCGGAACACGCGGTCGTAGCCGATTTTCTTCATTTCATTTTCAACCACATCGGCAATCGCCGATTCCTCCAGACTGGTGCTCGGAGTCTGAATCAGCTTCTGGGCAAACCCGATTTCATCGTTCCGCAGTCCCGTATTTTTTCCTTTTAATATGCTGTACATCGCACACCGCCTTTCCATGGATCGGGAGCGCCCCGCGCTGCCCGCATCATTTTTTACCCATAAGAAAAGCATGCATCAGACCACAAAAGAATAATTACCATAAAATGTTATTTACAAAATATTTACATGAAAAAATTTAAACAGTCGCAAATTATAAATCGTTTTATTTTGAAATAACTATGTTTCAAAATAAAATACTCGCCATGAAAGCCGAAGACCTTCTTCTCAAAGAAATGCTCGATTTTTCCGCCGGCAGCCTGGACTTCCAGGGCCGCCGGCTCGTCCTGCACGACATCCGCGCTTTTGCGCAGCTGCGCAAAGACCTGCTCGACGGACTCGGCCCCGTCCCGGCCCGTAAAATCCTCACCCGCTTCGGCTATTTCTGGGGACAGGAAGATGCCGCCGCCATGAAACGCATTTTCCACTGGGACAGCCTCGAGGAATGGCTGCGCGCCGGACCGGTCATGCACACTCTGCAGGGCGTCGCCAAAACCGTCGTGCAGTCCATGGAGCTCGACGAAAACCGGAAGCGCCTCTCCATGGAAGTCATCTGGCACAACTCCGGAGAAGCCGCCGAACATCTGGAAACCTACGGTCCCTCCTCCGAACCGGTCTGCTGGATGCTCACCGGTTACGCCAGCGGATACACCTCGTTCTGCCTCGACAAAGAAGTTCTTTTTGTCGAAACCCGCTGCCGGGCGGCCGGCGAATCGGCCTGTGCCGCCACCGGCCGCGATCTCGACTCCTGGGGCAAAGACATGAGCGAGCACCTCGTTCACTTTCAGGAAATCGAAATCCACAAGAGGGTGCTCGACCTCACCGAACAGCTCCGCCAGAGCGAACAGAAACTCGCCCGCCAGCAGAAAAAACTGCAGCGGCTCGAACAGAAAAACGGACCGCACTTCTTCGAAGTCCACAGCCCCGCCTTCGAACAGGTGATCGACCTCGCGACGCGCGTCGCCGCCTACGACTCCTCCGTGCTCATCACCGGCGAAAGCGGCGTCGGCAAGGAAGTGCTCGCCCGCCATATCCACCGCTGCTCGCACCGAAACAGCGGGCCGTTCGTTGCCGTCAACTGCGCCGCCCTGCCCGAAACACTGCTGGCCAGTGAACTCTTCGGTCACAAGGCCGGGTCCTTCACCGGCGCCGTCCGCGACCGGCAGGGACTCTTTGAAGAAGCCAGCGGCGGAACCCTGTTTCTCGACGAAATCGGCGATGTCTCCCTGTCGCTCCAGATTCAGCTGCTGCGCGTCCTGCAGGAACGGGAAATCATGCGCGTCGGCGAAAGCCGCACCCGCAAAGTCGACGTACGCGTTCTCGCCGCCACCAACCGCGACCTCGTCCAGGCCATCAGCGAAGGCGCTTTCCGTGACGAACTTTATTACCGCCTGCGCGTCATCGAAATTGAAATCCCTCCGCTGCGCAAGCGCCCGGAAGACATCCTTCCGCTCTCACGCTACTTCGTCGAACGCTTCGCAAAAAAATTCAAAAAAGCGGACATCCACCTCGACGCAAAATGCCTCAACTATCTGCAGTCCTACGCATGGCCCGGCAACGTCCGCGAACTAGAAAACGCCATGGAACGCGCCGTCGTTCTCTGCACCGGAAATGTCATCCAGCCCGAACACCTTCCGCCGGGAATCATTTATCCGGAGGAAAACACCGGGAGCTCCTCGTTCGCGCCGCAGAACTCGCTCGCCGATATCGAAAAAGAACACATCCGTCAGGTTCTGGAACTCACCGGCGGCAACAAATCCCGCGCCGCAAAAATACTTGGAATCAGCCAGGCCACGCTCTGGCGCAAACTTAAATCTGCTGAATAAACTCAGCGCAGACCGCGCACAAAATTCGCATCGCCGCCGGACACCGCGCCTCCGGCAAGAAGGGTCCGAACCGTTTCTGCGGCGCGGTCATCTGCACCGTACGACAAATCGATACGGAACCGGCGCGCGCCGCGCGCCTTCAGTTCGTCCAGATGATTGCTCAGTGAAAACGGAACCTCATTGAGCAGCACAAACTCGCGGCCGGCCCGCTCCACGCGAAAATGACGCTGCGACCGGTCGGTCAGTTCCGCACCGTGAATCGCCGGCTCCGTCGCGGAAATCATCAGCGGCGTATGCTGATAAACCGGAACGATGGCCGCGTCGCCGAGCTGTTCAATCAGTGCGAACAGGTTCTGCGCGTCATCCTCCGGCGACAACACAACCCGCTGAACACCCTGCCCGCGCCACTGCAACGCCGCCTGCGAATTCAGCGTGTACAGCGGCCAGTCCGCCGTGAGGTCCTGTTTATCTTTCAGCAAATGCAGCCCGCCGACATTGGCGGCTTCCCATTTCCAATGGTTGGAAAACTGAGCAATCAGTGCGCGAAATTTTTCTGTGTCTTCATCGCGAATAACCACCGGCAGCGCCAGCCGCAGGCTTTCGCCGTAAAACACCCGCGCTTTTTCAATCTCCCCCGGCCGCGCCGGATCGATCTCCAGCACAAACTCATCGATGTTTTCCAAACCTTGGAAAATTCTCGATTTCACCGACCAAAAGACTTCGGGTAAAGCAGGTACGCTCGGAAAAGTTTCCAGGGTTTGGAAGTTTTTCGGCCGATTGGTCCAGACATTGGAAAACTGCCCGATCAGTCGACGGCGCGCGTCGTTCAGAACCGAGACGGGAACAAAGACCGCCGGTCCGTCGAGGATCAGCTCGCCGAGCTGCCAGTCGGTATCGCCGAGTTTTTCGAAGCATTGACGGATCGCGGCGGCGGACTTCTCCGGTTTTTTCGCGGGTTCGAACGGTCCGTTCAGAATCAGTTCGCTCTGCACGTCGTCGACCGAAGCGATGAACTTCACGTTTTCCAATGTTTGGAAAACATGGATGTCTAGCGGCTTTCGCTGGCGGAACTGTCCGGGCCGCGGCGCGGCAAAACGGTAACGATGACGAACGGTCTGCGAAATGGAGCAGTAGACGGGCGCGCCGTTTCCAATGTCTGGATGATTCGGCGGCAGGCGCACGGCGATGTCGGCGTCCGCCGGAAGTTCGACGCGCCGCCGGGTATCCGGGTCGGACGCGAGCCGCAGGTCGTTCGCGGCGAATCCGTAGGCCTCGGTTTCGCCGGGCATTTCGATTTTGAGTCCGTCGTGTTTGCCCAGCGCGCGGCTGCTGTGCAGGATGAGCCAGCCGCCGCGCCGGATTTCCCCGACCGTTCCGATAAGCGCACCGTGGTGCCCGGCATTGACCGGATCGATCGGGTCGTCCGCTTTACCGGTCAGGTACAGATCGGTGGACGGACGGCCGAAAATGGTCTGGATGTCGGAGAGCAGTTCGGCCGGATCGGTCAGTGTACCGTCGAGCGCTTTGCGGTAGAAGTCGGCGACGGCGGCGACGTAGAGCGGGCTTTTCATGCGGCCTTCGATTTTGAGCGAGGCGACGCCCGCGTTCTGAAGTTCGGCCAGATGGTCCGCGGCCGAAAAATCCTTCATCGAAAAGGCCAGCGCGGTTTCGCCGTCGTCGCTGAACGGCTGGCGGCAGCAGTAGGCGCAGCGGCCGCGGTTGCCGCTGCGGCCGAGCAGGTGCGAGGAGAAGAGGCAGAGTCCGCTGTAGGAATAGCAGAGTGCGCCATGAACAAAGGTTTCGGTTTCGATGCCGCAGTCGCGGGTGATTTGTTCGATCGCTTTCAGGCTGAGTTCGCGTGCGAGCACGACGCGTTTGAAGCCGAGCGAGGCGAGCTGCCGCGCGCCGTCAAGATTGTGCACGGCGAGCTGCGTGCTGGCGTGCAGGCGAAGCTGTGGAAAATTTTTCTGCGCCAGCCGGACGACGCCCATGTCCTGAACAATGACGCCATCGACGTGGAGGTCGCGCAGCTGTGCGAGCGTTTCGAGCGCGGCAGGCAGTTCGCTGTCCTGTACGAGCGTGTTGAAGGTGACGTAGACGCGGCGGCCGAGGTGGTGCGCATAGCCGATGAGCTCATCAAGCGCCTCGAATGAAAAATTTCCCGCTTCGGCGCGCGCGGAAAAGCGCGGCAGGCCGGCATAGACGGCATCCGCCCCATAGGCGAGCGCGGCCCACGCGGCGTCCGGCGTGCCGGCCGGTGCAAGCAGTTCTGGAAAGTTTGATTTCAAGCGCCGCAACGGTAGTCGAGACGAGTAGAAACGTCGAGACCGTTAAATGTCGCGGGCGCAGCGGAACCCGGTGTTGCCGGTCGAGGAGTCCGGCGTGTTGGAGGTGCGGGCGGCGACGCGGTAGCGGTTGCAGTAGGAATGGTGGCAGAGATAGGAGCCGCCGCGCGTCACGCGCCGGTCGCCGGTCGGCGGGCCGATCGGGTTGATGCGCGGGCCGTTGACGTGAAAGGTCGGGCTCCAGCGGTCGAACACCCACTCCCAGACGTTGCCCGCCATGTTGTAAAGTCCGTAGCCGTTCGGCTCAAAACTCTTTGCGGGCGCGGTTCCGACGTAGCCGTCTTCGGCCGTGTTCACTTTCGGGAACTCGCCCTGCCAGATGTTGCACATGTGTTTGCCGCCGGGCGTCAGCTCGTCGCCCCAGACGTAGCGTTTCTGCACCAATCCGCCGCGAGCGGCGTATTCGGTCTCCGCCTCGGTCGGCAGCCGTTTGCCCGCCCACTCGCAGTAGGCCTGCGCATCGCGCCACGAAACGTGCACCGCCGGATGATCCATCCGCCCGTCGAGACTCGACTGCGGCCCGTCGGGATGATTCCAGTCGGCGCCCTCGACGTGAAACCACCATTCGACGCCTTTGAGCTGGCGGCCCATCATCATCAGCCGGCCTTTGATCGCCCGGTCGACGAAAAGGTGAAAGACATAGGAATAGCCAAACTTTTCGGCATCGGTCTTATAGCCGGTCGCCCGAATGAATTCTGCAAACTGCTCATTCGTCACGCTGGTTTCGTCCAGATAAAACGGATCGACGGTCACTTCGCGGACAGGTCCTTCGCCGTCGGCCGGAAAGCCGATCGGGTCGTCCGTGCCCATCAGAAAAGCGCCGCCGGCCAGACGAACCATACCGTCGGTCGATCCAGTGCAGATCCGTTTGAACTCGACCGGTTTTTCCGCGCAGTTACACCGCTTTTCGCCCGGCGTGCAGCAGCTTCCATTGCTTCCCATCGTTACAGCCTCCAAAACATGACTGAACTACTACCACAATCAGCTGAAGTTTCCAATGTCTGGAAGATTTTTTTCCAATGCCTGGAAAAACCGCGTAGAGTTTTTCCAATGACCGGAAAGGAACAGAAAACGTTTCTACATATCGACATGGACGCATTTTTCGCGTCGGTCGAGCAGCACGACCATCCCGAGCTCAAGGGGCTGCCGGTCGTGATCGGCGCGCCGCCCGACCGGCGCGGCGTCGTGTCGACCTGCTCCTATGAAGCACGAAAATTCGGCATTCATTCGGCGATGCCGTCGCGCACGGCGTACCAGCGCTGCCCGCAGGCCGTGTTCCTACCCGTTAACGGAAAGCGCTACCACGAGGTCTCGCGACAGATCATGGAAATCTTCCACCGCTTCACGCCGCTGGTTGAACCGCTGTCCTGCGACGAAGCGTTCCTCGACGTAACCGGCGCGCGCTATCTGTTCGGCGACGGCCCGGCCATTGCGAAAAAAATCAAAGCCGCCGTACTTGAGGAAACCGGGCTGACCTGTTCGGTCGGCGTCGCGCCCAATATGTTTCTGGCCAAAATCGCCAGCGACCTGAACAAACCCGACGGGCTGACGCTCGTCCCGTTTTCCGACAAGCTGATCCCGGCTTTTCTCGCGCCGCTGCCCATCAAACGGATGTGGGGCGCGGGAAAAAAGACACAGGCCCTCCTTGGAAGCCACCGGATTAAAACCATCGGCGACCTGCAGACGGCGGACCCCGAAAAGCTCGCCGCGTGGATCGGCGAGAGCGCGGCCGCGTCGTTCCGTCGGCTGGCCTTTGGAATCGATCAGCGCGAACTCGAAACCGGCAGCGAAGAAAAAAGCATTTCGAACGAGACGACTTTCGACGAAGACCTCAGCGACCCCGCCGCCGTCGAGGCCGCGCTGCTCGACCTCGCCGATAAAGTCGGCGCGCGCCTGCGGCAAGCCGGGTTCTATGCCGCCACCGCGCAGATCAAAGTGCGCTGGAAAGATTTTACGACCATTACCCGTCAACGACGGCTCGACCCGCCCTGCTGCGACGACTTTACGCTGCGCGAAACCGCACTGGAACTGCTCCGTAAAGAAGGCGTACACAGCCCGGTTCGACTGATTGGATTCGGCTTAACCGGCCTGCGTGAAACCGCCGACGCACCGCAGCTCGATCTGTTCCAATCATTGGAAAAACAGACCTCGACCAAACGCGAACAGCTCAGCCGCGCCGTTGACGCCGTCCGCGCTAAGTTCGGCCGCAAAAGCATTCAGCGCGGCTCCGAGCTGAATGGATAAGCGTACGTATCCTCTTTCTGCCTATCATTCCTGTCTAAATACGGCATTAGGCAGAAAGCAAATCACACCGCATTCATGCGCCAATCGCTCCACACAAGAACATAAATTCATTGAAAGATATCCGGAAAGCGGTTATAGAAACTACCTATCACCAAGAAGAAATGACTTTTCACACGAAAATAGGCAGAGTCCGTTTCTCTCTAATAAATTGTTGGGATCAGATAAAAAATGAATATATCGGCAATCTTATTTTTAAGCATCTTCGGACTGATCTTTTTCCTTTTCCCAATGCTGTGCGCCATTCTCATGAAGCGCTTCTGCAAAAACTTCAGTGATCAATTTATCATCCGCTTTCTTGGAATCTCCTGCTCTATTCCGCTAACCATAAATATTTATCTGAATGTCCTTAGAGAAAACGTCCTGCAGGATTTGGGGATTCCTATGTATGGCGCGATGCTTATTACTGGATTTTCTTTTCTGCTATATTATTTTTTCTGTCAGCTTTTGGCTAAAGCTGGAGTCATCATAATGAATAGAAATAATCCCAATCAGGCAATCGAGAGGTACGGGAAACCCCGGCAGAAAATTAACTGAGGTTGCGATGAACAAGGCGGTGTTTCCCGCCCCTTATCGCAGACGTATAAAGAAAGGAGCTAACATGAAAAAAATGATTCTTCTGTCACTTATAGCACTTATCGCCACATCGTCCCTGGCACTAGAAGATACTCCGTCAAACAGAGAAAAGGAGGCTGAACGTTACCTTAAGACAACTCCCCCGGCCGAAATGATGAAAGATATGGCAGAGAAAATGGCCGTAAACTTACCACCGAAACAAAGATCTGATTTTAAGGAAATGATGACAACATACTTTGATGTTGTCGCCATGGAGAAAGCAATGCTAGATGCAATGACCAAGTACTTCACTGCTGATGAACTCAAAGCTCTCGCCGACTTTTATGGCTCTCCTGTAGGCAAATCGGCTATGTCAAAAATGGGTGCTTACATGGCTGATGTTATGCCGGCAGTTCAGGCAGAGGTTATGAAAGCACAAGCCCTGTCCGTAAAAGCACAAGCAGAAAAGAACCGTCAAAAAGCTGATATAGAAGAATAACCGAACACCTTCACTTTATCGCAAGCTCCGCTTAAAAAGCGGTAGCACAGACTGTTAAGAACGTCATGTTCACAGTAACCATTCAGGAATGCATCGCCCCATCGCTGCGGAAAATGGGCAGAATAATTTGCAGACAGAATGATTACCACCTCAATTACAGTTGGTTATAAAAATCATTCTGCCGTTAATTATTCTGTCTGAAAAATGTTGTTGTTCGGAGTTTTGAAGGTTTTGCATTTCTCTGAGGTTTATCAACACGCGAGCTCCGCTTAAAAAGCGGTAGCATTCATGTCTAGATCCTGCGTCTAAAAAAGAATGACGGCGTAATTTTTTCCCGCTCTGGAATTTCATCGACATCCGTGATTTACTCTCCCGAATGAATCTGACCTGCCCTGTTTGCAAAGAAGCGATGTGCGCAGCGGAACGAACGTTCCGCTGCGCAAACGGTCATTCGTTCGACCGGGCTAAAGAAGGCTATCTGAACCTGCTGCTGAGCCATCAGCGTCGATCCCGCCATCCGGGCGATGGCAGAGCCATGATTCAGGCGCGGCGGCGCTTTTTTGACTCGGGTGCGTTTGATCCGCTGCAGAAACTCGCGGCCGAACTGATCGCCGGCTCGAACGTGCTGGACTGCGGCTGCGGCGAAGGATTTTTTTCCGGCGCGCTGAGTGAAGTGAACGACGGGCAGTTCATCGGCATCGACATTTCAAAAGAAGCGGTCCGCTGCGCGGCGAAGCGCTATAAAAAGGCGCTGTGGATTGTCGCCAACGGAATGCGCGAGCTGCCGCTGGCCGACACATCGATGGATACCATTCTGAGCATTCTGGCTCCGCGCAATCCGGCGGAGTTTGCGCGGGTGCTGAAACCGGGCGGCACGCTGATTCTCGGGGTTCCGGGACCGAACCATCTGATTGAACTGCGCTCGCTGCTCTCGCAGCACGTCAGCGATTTTGAAGAGAAGGCGGACGAGGCGGTCGCAAAGTGTGCGCCGCAGTTTACGGAAAGCGACCGGCAGAACCTGTCTTATGAGCTGGATCTTTCTCCGGCGCAGCTGGCGAACCTGATTCAAATGACGCCGATTTTCTGGAATTCGTCGCCGGAGGCCAAACAGCGGGCGGCGGGACTTCCGGGCCTGCGCGTAACGGTCAGCTTTGTGCTGCTGTCATTGAAAAGCAACGGAGTCCATAACGCAGACAAACAGGCAGAATCATTTTCGGGGCAGAATGATTCATGACTTCATGCAGATTATAAAATGATCCTGCCTTTACATCGTTCTGCCTGAGAACCGAGTTTCCAATGATTGGAAACTCAGAGAAACATCTGCTCTTTCGCAATGGTCGTGAATTCGTCGACCGGCGAGTTGAAGAACACTTCGGTGTGAATGTTGGCCGGGTTGACGCCGTCCATGCAGAGCCGGTCGTAGACCGTGTCGACCATGGCGTCGTAGCCGCACAGGAACCAGTCGGCGTCGGCCGGCAGCGGACGGCTGCCCAGCAGTCCGGTGACGCGGCCGTGAAAACACCCTTCGGCCAACTCGCGCGATACCGCCAGATGCAGTTCACTCGAGCGGCGCAGTAAACTGAGCTCGACCGCATCTTCGGCCTGGCGCACGCCGTAGAGACAGGTCCAGCGCCCAGACGATCCGCCGCGCAGCACGCTGAGGAAGGGGGAAATGCCGACGCCCGTCGCGACGAAGACGGCGGAAGGCTGCTCGCCGGACGGACGGAAACTGCCGAACGGCAGGCTGACGCGGACCGTATCGCCCGGCCTGCGTTCGGACAGCCAGGTGCTGAGCGCGCCGCCCGGAATCCGCCGGATCAGGAAGCTCAGTACGGGTTCCTGCGCCCCGGAGGAGATGCTGTAGGGCCGTGAGTCGTCATTGTCCGCAAAAAGCACCGCGCACTGGCCGGGCACAAAGTGATAGCCCTGTCGCTCCAGCGACAGTTCAAAAACATCCGGTGTGAAGAACCGGATATGACGGACGGGCAGGTTAAACATGAGTTGAATGGTCTGGTTAAGGGGCCGGTTTGTCAAGGCGACGGCTTCAAAAATTCTCCGGGATAGCGGTTCCATTTTCGGACGGGTGCGTTACACTGCGCCGCACTATGAAAATCAATCCCTTCAAAGCATGGCGGCCGGCGGCGGACAAAGCCGGGGAAATTGCATCCGTACCCTACGACGTCGTCGATACCAAACAGGCGCGCATCCTCGCCAACGGCAATCCGCTCTCGTTCCTGCACGTGGTCCGCTCCGAGATCGACCTGCCGGACGGCACCGATCCGTATTCCGACGCCGTCTACGCCAAAGCGGTCGAAAACTTCAATGCGCTCAAACAGGGCTGCGCGCTGATTCGCGAAGACCAGCCGTGCATCTATCTCTACAGCCAGCAGATGGGCGAGCACGTCCAGTACGGCATCGTCGCCTGCTGTCACATCGAAGACTATGAAAACGGGCTGATCAAGATTCATGAAAAGACCCGCAAGGTGAAGGAACAGGACCGCACCCGCCACGTCGATGAACTCAATGCCAACACAGGTCCGGTTTTCCTGACCTATCGCGACAGCGACCTCATCACCAGCCTGATGCAGCAGGTCTCCTGCACCGACCCGCTCTATAAACTCACCGCACCCGACGGCATCGTGCATACGGTCTGGAAAATCGAACAGACCGGTCAGTTCGCCGCCGCCTTCGCCGAAGTGTCCGCCTTCTACGTCGCCGACGGACACCACCGCTCCGCCAGCGCCGTCAGCGTCGGCAAATCGCGCCGCGCCGCCAACCCGGACCACACCGGCGACGAGCCCTACAACTGGTTCCTCAGCGTCATTTTCCCGGCCGGACAGCTCAAAATCCTGCCCTACAACCGCGTCGTCCTCGACCTCAACGGCATGACCAAAGACACCTTTTTCCAAACCCTGGAAAAAGCGTTCGTGATCGACGTCAACGGTAAAAAAGTGCCGGATGCAACCGGCTCGGTCTGCATGTACATCGACGGTAAATGGTTTGAACTGATGCCGAAAGAAGCCGTCTCGGACGATCCAGTGGCATCGCTCGACGTCAGCGTACTGCAGGACCGCGTGCTCGGCCCGATCCTCGGCATCGACGACCCGCGCGAAAGCGACCGCATCGACTTTATCGGCGGCATTCACGGAACCGCCGAGCTCGAACGGCGCGTCAACGCCGGCGAAGCCGTCGTCGCCTTCTCGCTCTATCCGACCACGCTCGACCAGCTCATGGCCGTTGCCGACGCCGGACTGCTGATGCCGCCGAAGAGCACCTGGTTCGAGCCGAAGCTGCGCTCCGGTCTCCTGGTCAATACGCTGGACTGATCTGGAACTCTCCGCATTCTACGGAGAAGGTGTTGGAGGTGTAGAAGGAGTGCCTCCGCCTCCAGTTCCGGATGGAGTTCCTCCAGTGCTGGATGATCCGCCTCCTCCTCCACCGCCGCCAGCGACCGCCACTCCGACAACGGCGCCAACGACTACGACCTCACCCAGCAGCACCTTGCCGGTCCGGGCAGGCGCCTTTGACCAAGCCAACGGGTTCACCCACGAAATCATTCCACCCGGCTCCAGCGCCTGTTTCCAGCGCGACGGACGAAACAGGGCGGTCAGATCCGACCATGTGCTGAATTTCACTCCTGCTTCATAGTAGCCGCTGCCCGACTCTGTGCTGCGGGCGGCGAAATGTCCCTGAGGTTCCGCCATCGCCGGAATGGTCATTAAAATCGCCAGAACTGTAATCGTCAGTATCTGTTTCATATGAACTCCTTTTTCGTTGAAGCGTTAAAGTCATTGAATTTGTTACATGCAGGAACCGCTAATGAACACGGATTTCCGCTAATATCCTCAGCCGCAAAAAGGCGCATAAAACACAAAAAAGGAAAGCATCCAGTCGAGGTCCGGCATTCCGCAAAGCGAAACAGGAAATGAAAAGAGGGTTGAGCACACAAACCGGTTTGCAGACCTGAAAATTTTTTCATGGTTCCCGTGCTTTTCTTTTCGATCCTGGCCATTCTATAATTCCGTCCAACGTTCTCTATCCGCGTCGATTTGCGTTTGTTCGCGGTTAAGCTTCTTCTGCACATTTATATTTCGTCATTCTCCTCAATCGGTTTTTTCATGGCCGATCCAGCGGCCCAGCACATATTTGCCGGCGGTATGATCCCACACGCCGACCCAGTACCATTTGTCCCATTCCGGCACTTCAAACTCAAATTTGGTCGGCTGCTCGGAGGTCGTGGAAAAAATCCACCGCTGATCCTCCACATCCCACACCTTGATGGTTGCCGTGCCGGACACCAGCGGAATGGCAATGTGTTCTGTCGGCAGACTCACACTTCCGGCCTGCACCAGACCGGCGATAACTGTAACCGCCAGACCTATCCATGGCTTTTTCATTTCACATCTCCTTTCCGGGGCACAGCCCCGGTTATCTGTTATCTGAAGAGTCTGACAACCAATTAACCCATAACGATTAACTGAGGAGCAAAGCTCCTCAATATCCCTCAAACCGCTGGAACCAGCTTCCGTGCGCAAGGTTCCATTGTTTGGAACCGGCGCTGTACTCCATCACACATAGCCAGTACCAGCGACCCAGCCGCATGTTTTTGAATTCGATTTCTGTCGGGCTGTACTGATATCCCAGTTCGATCCACTCCTGATCGGTGTCGTCCCAGACGTACGCGGCGATCCATGTACCCGGAAACGACACGGGGAAGACCACCTTGTTTTCGCCCTGCCACGACACCTCGTCCACCCACGCGGCATCCTCACCGGCATCGCCGGAAGCATCCTTCACATACGCCCATTGAGCGGTCTGCGACCCGTCGGTCACATCCACCAGCGTCTGCGACCAGTCCGCAGCGCCGGACCAGTTCGTCAGCGCGGTTCCGTTCAGCGAGAAAGTCAGTCCGTCGGACGGATCGGAAGAAACCCTGCTCCAGAACGACAGTGTTCCAGGACCTTCCAGAGCCACCTGCATCACCGACTCCTGACCGTCCGCAACGGCTCCGCTCTGCATGGCATTGGTTCCGTCATGCGTCACATTCGTCTGCGAGAACCAGGCCGACTCGCCCGCGCCGCTCCAGTCGAGACCCTGCCCATCGGTGTTGAGCGACTCATCCGTCGTCTGCGAAGCATCCGTGGTGAACCGCCACAGCGCACCGGTCACCGCGCCCGCCTCGTTCGAGGCAACCACCTGCCAGAAAGCCGTCTCGCCGGCCGGCCGGGTGCCGGTCTGATAATTCGTCGAGGCAAGCCGCGCCGCATAACGCAGATTCGCCGCGTTCGTGCCGAAGAACACCTCGTACTGCAGTGCCTGTCTGCAGCCGGTCCAGCCGAGCGTCACATAGCGGTCCACACCGGGTTCCCCGTCCGCCGGATCGGGCGAATGCGGTGCCTCCGGCGGCAGCGAAGCCTGCCGAACGGTAAAGATTTCATTTGCGGCCAGAATATCCCCTTCGCGGGTTCGGCCCGAATCATTATCCGTCACCGCAAACGTCACCGTTCCATCGCCGGTTCCGGACGTCCCGCTGACAAGACTCAGCCAGTTTGACCCGAAGGCCACCTCCGCCGTCCAGTTCGCCGGCAGGCTGTCCGGACTCTGAGTCACCTCAAACGAATCCGTCTGGGCACTTCCGGTCAGGACGATATTGCTGGAGCTCAGCGACCAGACCGGGGGAATCAGCTCATACGTCGCCGTCACGCTCACATCCGCCTGCGGCATCGTCACCGCTGTATTCGTTGCGGACACATCGGCAACCGCCTGCGTGTCGCCCGTCCAGCCGGCAAAGCGGTAATACTGCGCCGGGGCATCGGCGAAAATCCCCACATCGGTTCCGGCGGTGTATATGCCGGGACCATCATACGTACCGTTCTCAACCGTCAGTTCGTACAGCCCGCCGTCGCTTAATGCGAAAACACTCGCGTCCACCACCGCATTATCGTTGGCCGGATCATATTCAATGATCACACCGTTGGTCGCCGTAATCATGGTCAGGTCAAACGTCTCGGTTTCTTCCTCCTCAACGGTCGTCATGGAAGCCGCATACGAATTGGTTTCGTTCACCGCATACGTATATGTTCCGGCCCCGGCGTCTTCGTCTTCTGCAACATACTGATATGTTCCATCAGCACGAAATGCCACATAGACCTCTCCTTCATCCTCTTCCCAGCCCAGGCGAACCGCCTTGCCCGCCAGGCTCTGCGGAGCCGTTGCAGAAACATCCGCCAAGGTGAACGCATTGGTTTCAACCCACCCAGGGGAACTGTCTGAATACCATGTACAGACCGCCGTTCCGTTGGTCGCGGTCGTAAACTCCATGGCGTACGTTTTATAAGGATTATCAGACACCACTTCGCCACTTGCGATTTCCAGTTGAATCGTCAGCAATGCATTGGTTCCGTCGATTCGCTCATACGTGTATGAACCGGCATCGTCGAATTCGCACTCATCATCATACAGTTCCACCGTCACTGAAAATCCGTCGGAACGCAGCACGGTCATGCTTTGATCGCCGTTCTCTTCAAGCATTTTGATCATCTGTGTCCCGACCGATGCCGGCGGCGGTGCAAGCGCCGGAGCCTGGACGACTGTAAATACATTTCCGGCCGCACGGATTTCTCCCTGCCGGGACACCCCGGTGTCATTGGCCGTTACGGAATAATCAACGGTTCCCCCGCCGACACCGGCTGCTGCACCGGCCAGCGACAGCCAGCCGCCGCCGCTGATCACTTCCGCCGTCCAGTTTGTCGGCATGCTCTCCACACCCTGTGTCACCGTAAAGGACCCGTCCTGAGCAACCCCGTCCGGCGCGGCGTTTGGCGGACTGAGCGACCAGACCGGAGGAATCAGTTCATACGTCGCCGTCACGATTGCATCCGCCTGCGGCATCGTCACCGTTGTATTCGTTGCGGACACATCGGCAACCGCCTGCGTGTCGCCCGTCCAGCCGGCAAAGCGATAATACCGTGCCGGAGCATCGGCGGAAATTTCCACTTCAGTTCCGGCGGTGTATATGCCGGGCCCGTCCTGCGTCCCGTTTTCAACCGTCAGCGCATACAGGCCCCCGTCGCTCAGCATAAAAATTCCGGCATCCACAACCGCATCATCATTGTCCGGATCGGTTTCAACCATCACACCGGTCGTCGCAGTCATCAGGGTCAGATCAAACGCGCTTTCTTCCCCGTCCTCGGCCGCGGTCAAATCCGCCGCATACGGAATGGATGCCTTCACCGCATAGTCATAGGTCCCGGAACCAGACTCCTCATCGTCATTCACATACAGATACGACCCGTCGGCGCGGAATGCCACAGACACGCCGCCGTCGCTCATTTCCAGCCGGACGGCTTTGCCGGACAGGCTCTGCGGAGCCTCCACGGAAACATCGGCCAGCGTAAACGCATTGGTTTCAATCCAGGTCGGCAGATCGGTCGCATCATATCCCGCACAGATCGCCATGCCGTTGGACGAGGAGGCAAACTGCAGTTCGACCGTTCGGTACACATCCGGTTCCTCCGCGTTCGCCGCCTCCACGTCAATCGTCAGCAGCGCATTCGTTCCGTCGATCCGCTCATACGTGTACGAACCGGCATCGTTGACCCCGTATTCACCGCCTTCCGAATCCATACTCACCGCGACTCCATCGGAACGCAGCACCGTCATGTTCGTATCCGCGCCGTCATTGAACAGCACTGTAATCATTTTATTGCTGATCAATGCGTCCGTCGTTGACAAAGCCGGCTCCTGCGTAATCATGAAAGGTGCATTTTCAACCCAAATGGCACCCTGCCGCTGCGCACCCGTATCGTTCCAGTCGATAGAATAACGCACCTCGCCGCCGCCAACACCGTTTGTCTCGCCCGTCAGATGCACCCAACCCTGCGCCTGAGCCGACAGCGACGCTGTCCAGTTTGCCGGATCGCCCTGCGTCTGAGTCACATAGAACAGTCCATTTGTCGCCCCACACAAATGACCGGTGCTTGCGGGGTTCAGTTGCCAAGAAGGGGGTTGAAGGAAA
>JBFWJN010000009.1:0-26669 GCA_050253185.1 Kiritimatiellales bacterium
CGACTGGGCGGTCCGGCTTTATGTCAAAAGCGCCTCGATCTCCATGGGCCGGACCTGGGAACAGGCCCTTCCCGCACAGGACCCGTTCCGAACCGTCCGCAGACTGAAAGTTTCGCTGACCGCCGGCAGGGACCGACTGACCGTTCACCAGGCGGATTTCCAGTGGGGCGAAGCGGCAATCCACGCCGCCGGCGCCATTCACCTGGCAGAAAAACCGATCACTGAAAAAAGCAAAAAAGCTGCCGAACGGTCCGCGAAAACTGTTTCCCTCATCACCGGTGTGCTGAACCGCCTGAAACTGGAACAGCCACTGGACTTTTCGGTCACATTTCTGATCGATCCGACCGCACCGGAAACAAACGGTCTGGATGCGACCCTTTCCACCGGCCGCTTCATCTGGCAGAACCGGCTTTATGACCGGATGAAGGGAAGCGGTTCAATTCGGGGAACCGCCGTCACGCTGTCCGGGCTGGAGCTTGTCCGCCCAAACGGCACCCTGAAGCTGAGCGGCACGTTTGATTCCGCAACCACCGAAACCGGCCTGCGGATTGTCAGCACGTTTCCGCCGGAAGATCTGATCGCCCTGCTGCCCGAATCGGCCGGAACCACCATCGAACATTCCGGAATCACCTGTTCCGGCGATCTGGATTTCAGCGCGACATTGGGCCCTGCCCCGCTCAAACAGCTGCCGGAGCAAATCGAACTCGACGTCCGCAAGACCCGGATCGAGCGGCAGGACCTCACGCTGGATTCCCTGGCCTTTCACCTGACGCGCAATGCAGACCGACTGACGGTCAGCAACCTGACCGCAACAGCCAACGGCGGACCTTTGTCCGGCAGCTTTGAAATGAACCTGGATTCCAAAGCCTGGGCAGTCTCCGCCAAGGCACAGTGCGATCCGTCGCCAATCGGCACGCTGACCGGCGGCGGACTGCAGGAGTTCCTCGGCCGCTTCCGGTTTCCCAAAACCATGCCGAAGGGTAACCTGGGGATCCGCCAGTCCGGTCCCGGCGAATCGCTGCATATTGACGGTACACTGGAGGCTGAGAACTTTCTGTGCGGCGGAGTTCCCGTTGAGCACATGACAACGTCTATACAGTATGCCGACCACATTCTGAAGCTCTCCGACCTGAAAGCCGCCCGGAATCAGAAACGCTTTGCGGGACAGATTGAAGTGAATTTCACCGACGGACTCGCGAATTTTAAGGCGAGCGGCAGTTTTCCACCGTCCGATATCGCCCATGTGCTGGCTCCGGAACACTCCACGATTCTGGATCAGTTCGATTTCCCCGGAACCGTCGCCTACACCGGCGAGGGCCGGGTTGACTATCGCCATTCGACCAACCATCTGTTTCGCGGCAGCTTTCACGCGGACCGGGTCTTTTTCGATCCGGTCCAGACCGGTGTTTTTGACAGCCGGATTGCGGTCCGCGGATCGGAACTGATCTTTACCAATACCTCGATGCAGTTCTGCAATGGAGTCGTGGAAGGTGCGGCGCAGTTCGACTTGAAGCCGTTCGACGGTGATGCGCCGTACCGCGTCAGCGCCCGGCTGACAAAGCTCGATTTCACGAAGCTGCTTCAGCAGGTGTCCACCCAGCAGCTCAGCCATGCCAGCGGACTGCTGTCCGGAAACGTTTCATTATCGGCTGATGCCAAAGCCGGATTCTGGAACAGTGTCAGCGGCTACGGGCGGGTCGAGATCGAAAAGGGAAAACTGGCGGACCTGCCGCTGTTCGGCGGATTCTCCCGGCTGGTTCAAAGCACCATCCCCTCATTCAATCTGTTTTCGCTGACGAGCTTTTCCGCTGACTACGAGTTGTATAACGGATCGGTCCGCAGCGACAACGCCCGGTTCGGAGGAACCCTGCTCAGCGCGCGCGCGCGCGGGAGGTGGACGCCGGACCAGGGACTGAACTTCACCGTCCAGGCCGAACCGCTGCGCCAGACCCGTGACGATAAAAGCTGGTACGATGTCCACCTCTGGGCCGCCGACCTGATCAAAGAAGGAACAGCTCCGTTCTTCTGGTTTCTCGAATTTAAAGTGACCGGTCCGCTGAATCAGCCGGAATGGCGCTTCAGCAACCTGCCGAAGGAAATCTCCGAACTGCTGAACCGGTCGAAGTCGAGAAGCGATCAGTGAGTCTGACGCGATCCCCGGTGATAGAACAGTCCGACGATCAGAACCAAGAACGGTGCCTCGGCGACGGCCGAGGCAGTTTCCAACCATTGGAAAAAACGAAAAAATCCGTGAAATCGAAGGCGGGCATGGTAAATTCCGGAACTTTGCATAAGGAAAAACAGCTATGATGACATCGAATCAGATCCGCCAGTCCTTCCTCGACTTTTTCCAGTCGAAGCAGCACACCATCGTCCCCTCCTCCAGCCTGCTGCCCGACGCGCCCAACCTGCTCTTCACCAACGCGGGCATGAACCAGTTCGTCCCCATCTTCCTCGGACAGTCCAACTGCCCCTACAAACCCGGCCGCGCCGCCGACACCCAGAAATGCATCCGCGCCGGCGGCAAACACAACGACCTCGAAGACGTCGGCGCCGACACCTACCACCACACCTTCTTCGAAATGCTCGGCAACTGGTCCTTCGGCGACTACTTCAAAAAAGAAGCCATCGACTGGGCCTGGGAGCTGCTCACCGACGTCTGGGGCTTCCCCAAAGAACGCCTCTACGCCACCTACTTCGGCGGCGACGAAAAATCCGAAGCCGACTTCGAAGCCAGGGACATGTGGCTCAGGCACCTTCCCGCCGACCACGTCGTTCCCGGCAACCGCAAAGACAACTTCTGGATGATGGGCGACACCGGCCCCTGCGGCCCCTGCTCCGAGCTGCACGTCGACCTCACCCCGAACGGCGACGGCGGCGCAAAACTCGTCAACGCCGGGACGCCTCAGTGCATCGAAATCTGGAACCTCGTCTTCATCCAGTTCAACGCCGACGAACAGGGCAACTTCAACCCGCTGCCCGCCTGCCACGTCGACACCGGCATGGGCTTCGAACGCGCCTGCTCCATCATCCAGTGCACCAAAAACTTCACCGACTTTTCCGGCGTTATCTCCAACTACGAAACCGACGTCTTCACCCCCATTTTCCAAACCTTGGAAAAAATGAGCGGGCTGAAATACGGCAGTGTCCTCACCGACCCGAAAGACATCGCCTTCCGTGTCATCGCCGACCACATCCGCTGCCTCGCCTTCTCCATCGCCGACGGCATACTCCCCTCCAACGAAGGCCGCGGCTACGTCCTGCGCCGCATCCTGCGCCGCGCCGTGCGCACCGGGCGCAACCTCGGCTTCAAAGAACCCTTCTTCTACAAACTCACCGACACCATTGCCTACACCTACGGCGACGCCTTCCCCGAACTGCGCAAAAACAAAGACCGCATCACCAAAACCCTCAAAGCCGAAGAAGAATCCTTCAACCGCACCCTCGACCGCGGAATCGAGCTCTTCGAAACCGAAGCGGAAAAATGCGGCAAGCAGTTTCCGGGATCGGTCGCATTTGTCCTATATGACACATACGGATTCCCACTGGACCTGACTGTTGTCATGGCGCACGAACGAGGCATGACCGTCGATGTTCCGGCCTTTGAAAAACTGATGAACGAGCAGCGCGAACGCGCCCGCGCCGACCACGCCGCTAAAAAATCGGTCGTGCTGGCCGAGACCGAAGGGCTCGACGTCAAGCCCACCGAATTCGTCGGTTTCCAAACATTGGAAAGCGAAGCCGTTGTCGAAGCTGTTGAAGGTAGGGCGAGCTCTCCGAGCGAGCCGCAAATCTATTCCATCATCCTCGACAAAACACCGTGCTACGCCGAAATGGGCGGACAGCTCGGCGACCACGCCAGCCTGGTTTTCGATGGCGGAAAAATGGAAATCACAGATACGCAAAAGCAGGGAGAGTTAATTGTTCATGTCGCAAAACTCGTCGAAGGCTCTGTGCCGCAGGTGGGCGAAACCGTCACGGTTTCTGTCGACGCCGAACGCCGTGCCGACATTCAGCGTCACCATACCGCGACCCACCTTTTCCACTGGGCGCTGCATCAGGTCGTCAGCAAGGAATCGCGCCAACGCGGCTCGCTCGTCGCCCCCGACCGCCTGCGCTTCGACTTCAACAATCCGGAAAAACTCTCCGCCGAGCAGCTCGCGGAGATCGAAAAACTGGTAAATGAGAAAATCCAGGCCGACCTGCCCGTCTATGCACAGGAAGTGCCGTTCACCGAAGTGCAGAAGCATCCCGAAATTCAGCAGTTCTTCGGCGAAAAATACGGCGACACCGTCCGCGTCCTGCAGTGCGGCGGCGACAAAGGTTCCTTTAATGGCTTCTCGATGGAGCTGTGCGGCGGCTGTCACGTCAGCAACACCGCAGACATCCAGCTCTTCAAGATCATGAGCGAAGCCTCCATCGCCGCCGGAATCCGCCGCATCGAAGCCGCCTGCGGAAAATATGCCGAAGCCTTCATCGAAGAGCAGAAAAAAGCGGCCGCCGAAGCGGAAGCCAAAGCCAAAGAACTCGAAGAAAAGAAAGCCGCCGCTAAAGCCCGCGCCGCTGAAATGCAGGCGCAGGCCCCCGCCATAGCCGACGAACTGCTCGGGAAAGTGAAAGATGGCCTGCTCGTCGAAAACATGGGCGAAGCTGATGCCGACCTGCTCAGCGCCGTCATGGATGCCCTCCAGCCCAAACTGCAAAGCGCCGTCGCCATCCTCGGCGGCGTCTCCGACGGCAAAGTCGCGCTCATCTGCGCCGTCACGCCCGACCTCGTCAAAGCCGGCAAAAACGCCGGGAAGATCGTCGGTGCTATCGCCAAGCAATGCGGCGGCGGCGGCGGCGGAAAACCCGACCGCGCCCAGGCCGGCGGCCGCAACCCCGATGCGCTGAAAGCCGCGCTGGCTGGCACCAAGAATGTGATCTAACCGCAAATCTTCAACACCACATGACACGTCGATACTACAGCTCGAGAGTTAAGCAAACGCCCCTCTCGACCATGCAACTCTGCCAGAAACTGCAGAGTCTCTATCGACTGTATCTGGAAAAAGATTTCTTTAAGGAAAAAGCCGAGCTGTCTCGCTCATCTCGACATCCAGACGCCATAAAACACGAGGCGGCTTTAGCCTTAGACTTTCAACCTTTCCCTATTGAAGATTGGAGTTCGGACAAAATATCCGTTGATCATATTTTTGACACCATAGAATTTCTGTACGACTACGTCTCAAAACCAGGCGAGTGGGTCGACAAAGAAACCGACACTGGTTTCCGTTATAGTGATTATGACTCCTACAACACAGCAGGCGGTCAAAAAGAGTTTCGTGATACAGCGAATCTGTTCTTAAAAAATTATGAGGGCGGATTTGTACTCAACAAAGATGGTGAAATTGTAGCATTAGGAACGCACGGGATTCAGTACATCCTAGATGCCGACATTATCCCGTACGACAAAATAAACGTGGATGATAAGGTGCAGGAAGCTCTAACAAAGTGGAGAAACCGGCATTCAACGCCAGCAGAAAAGCGAGAAGCTGTCCGCAAACTCGCTGATGTTTTCGAGTGGCTGAAGAAAACCGGTAAGTTATCAAGTGTGCTTAACTCCAAAGATGACTCTGTTCTTTTTGATATCGCCAACAACTTCGCGATCCGGCATCACAACCCAAAACAGAAGAATAATTATGATGAAGCCATTTGGCACTCGTGGATGTTTCATTTTTATCTAGCCACATATCATGCCGTTATCCGCCTTCTGGCAAAAAAAGGCGGCACGAAAGATAACGACCAGCAATGTACAAAGGAAAAGGGGTCAGGCGAAGGGGGCGGCCCCGTAATCTAATAATTTTCGGATCTACCAGGCGCAAGAGTGAAATGATGTTTTCCTATGTTTGGAAAACCTCGGTTCTGTTGTGAATCCATCATTCTGCCGTCCATGATTCTGCCAGTCTTCCTCCCAAATCGTGCGAAAAAGATTTTCTGCAGAATGATGTGCGGCAGAATAATAACAGCGGCAAACGAGAAGATCGGCCCTTTCCAGCGCACGGGCCGATGATTTTTAGAATCGGAATCTTTGTCCCATTATTCTGCCCATAAATGATTCTGGCTTTCTTCTTTCTCCATTCGCGCGGAATAGATTTTGGCAAAATAATTTTTCAAACATCGGAAACTTTTTATCAGCGGCGGACGTTCCGGCAGCGAAGGAACCGTGGAGTTCATCGCCAAATTCATCGGCCCGCACGGCACCGACCGTCACCACGAGCACTCACTGTTCAAAAAAGTCCGCGGCGTCTGGTTTTACGCCGCCGCGATTCCGTAGCTCCCGGTAATTTAAAAGTGAACCACTCCCCGGACTGAAGTCCGGGGCTTCTGATCTTCGCATAATCTGCTACGCCCTCTGCTCGCGAATATACCTTCTGATCATTCGTTCATCCGAAACACCAACTGATTCGGCAAAATACCCATCGGCCCACAAGCTGTCACCCCATATAAACTCGTCCAGTTCGGGAAACTCTGATCGAAGCATCTTGCTCGTCCCGCCCTTGAGTATCTGAACCACATACGCTACAGCTTTATCAGGCTTTACCTGAATCAACATATGGATGTGATCCTCCACAACACTCAGTTCTTCAATACACCATCCGTTGATCTCACAAGCCTGATAAAGCAACTCGCGTAAGCGGTGTGCGAGTTTCCCGATCAGAACTCGTTTTCGATAGTTCGGAATCCACACGATGTGATATCTCAGTTTGTGTTTCGTATGCGCGCCCGTCCAATATGCACTCTCTGTCATACCGCAGATTATGCCTTTTTCCTCCGTCCTGCCAAGGCAGTCCGGAGGGCCGGAACCATTCATCCCCAGCCTTGAAAGGCTGGAGTTTTCTGGCACGTGTTATAAACTGCAACGCGCCTAAGCCGGGGGATAATCTTGGTACGATTGAAACTGTACTGAGAAAGTTCTATGAACTAATCATGTGACTAAATAAGAGTGGAGGAGTTGTTATGCCTATACATGAAGTATTGATGCTGATCGGATTCGGGATATTTCTCCTCGTTTATTTATGGGTATTATTCAAAGCAACGATGGAAAATCCATTGTGGCTGTTCGGTCTTTTTATTCCTTTCGTACTGCTGATTTATTTTGCCCTTAACCTCAAAAAACTGATCATTCCAACTGCCATTGCTGTAGCAGGTTTACTTATCGCCATCATCGGAGGCATTCTTCAGCCATAAACTCTCTGGCGATATGCGAAGAGCCTCCATTACAGACGAGTCATCAGCGCCGGAAAAGTCCGGCCAGTTTTTTCAGGCAGAGCAGACGGGTGATTTTGCTGAAAACGCGATAAACAGGTCCTTCGTAGAAGACCAGGCAGATTTTACCGGGTCCGTAGGTGTCGCGCGCCAGACAACGAACCTGCCGCCGGGTCTCTTTATGCGACGGGAACAGCGTTCCCTTGCGCGAACAGGGCGTTTTCTCGTGATAGGTGACAAGGACCAGAGGATCTATATGATAGGTCTGATTCACAGTATACGGGAAATTTCGACACTCGACCGGCCGCGTATCGTAATCAACAGAACGAACGGGCTCGTTTAAACACATTGTTTCCGAAGATAACATCAGGATGTCAGATGTTTTACTTTGCGATCCAATCGAGCAATTTGACCGTATAGCGGAAAGAGAATTAGGACGTACTGCCGCCTTTCTAAATGCGCATTGCATGCAGTGTGATAATTCCTGGCAAACGTTCGCACCGGATTACAACACAGATACTTAGTAATGCGGAGGGCGCTCAGAGCCGCGGATGCTGCTCGGTTCTTCGAAGGCGGCGAGTTTTTCTTCTGCCAGTTCCAACCGCCGGGTCAGCAGACGAACTTCTTTCTGCTGCTGATAAAGCTCCGCGCTGAGATCCTCAAGCATTTTGCTCTGCTCCGAATACAGTATTTCCAGTTTGGTCAGTCGGTCTTCCATGGCGTCCTCTCAGAATTTCAGCGTCAGACTCTACACGACAAAGCCGGATTTTCCAATGGTTGGAAAATCCGGCTTCACAGTTTCCAAACCTTGGAAACTCAGCGGCAGATGGCGCGCCACCTGGCGAGAGCGGCCTGCCATTCGGCAGTGTCCTGCGGCTCGTAGGTTTCCGATTCGTCGGCAAACGAGGCGCGGACAATGCCGCGGCCTTCGGCCAGCGAAGCGATGTCGCCCATGGCCAGCATCTGTACGATGAGATTGCCGATGGCGGTGGCTTCGATCGGCCCGGTGACGACTTTGCGCCCGGTGGCGTTGGCGGCGAACTGGTCGAGCGCGAAGTTTTTCGAACCGCCGCCGACGATGCGCAGCACGTCGAGCTGTTTTCCACTGAGGGTTTCGAGCGTGTCGTAGGTGTCGGCGTAGAGCAGCGCGAGACTTTCGTAGGCGGTGCGGATGATGGCGCCGTGGTCTTCGGGACGGCCCTGCCCGGTTCGTTCGCAGGCTTCCTGAATGCGCTTCGGCATGTCGCCGGGCGACAGGAAGGCTTCGTCGGACGGATCGATGAAGTACTGAAGCGGCGCGGCTTTGTCGGCGAGGTCGTCCATATCGCGCCACGAATAGTGGAAGCCCTGCTCGCCCCAGACGCGGCGAAGCTCCTGGATAATCCAGAGTCCGGACAGGTTTTTGAGGAAGCGGATGGTGTCGCAGACGCCGACTTCATTGGTGTAGTTGGCGGCGAGCGTAGCGTCGTTGATGACCGGCGCGGAGAGTTCCGCGCCGAGCAGCGACCAGGTGCCGGAGCTGAGGAACGCGCAGCGTTCGCCTTCGACAACGGGCACGGCGGCGAAGGCGCTGGCGGTGTCGTGGCTGCCGACGTTGACGACGGGCAGGCCGTTGAAGTCGCCGAGCACGGTGCCGGGATCGACGAACGGAGCGAAGAGGTCGGTGCGGATGTTCAGCTTTTCGAGCAGGTCGAAAGCCCAGTCTTTGGTGACGGGGTTGTACATCTGCGAGGTGCTGGCAAAGGTGCGTTCGGTGGCCATTCTGCCGGTGAGCCAGTAGTTGAGCAGGTCGGGCACGAAGAGCAGTTTTTCAGCCTGCTGATACTGGGTGTCTTTCGCCTGCGCCAGCGCATAGAGCTGGTAGAGCGTATTGAGCTGCATGAACTGGATGCCGGTGGCGTTGAAGACGGTGTCTCTGCCGACGGCGGCGAATACTTTGTCGGGCATGCCGTCGGTGCGGGAGTCGCGGTAGTTGACGGGGTTGCCGATCAGCTTTCCCTGCGAATCGATCAGGCCGAAGTCCACGCCCCAGGTGTCCACGCCCATCGAGACGAGGCCGTCGCCGAATTCCTTGCGGGCGAGCGCGATGCCTTCCTGGATGTGGCGGAAGAGATGAACGAAGTCCCAGTAGAGCGTGCCGCCGATTTCGGTCGGTCCGTTCCAGAACCGGTTCATTTCCTTCAGGGTGAGTTTTCCGTTTTCCAGCGTTCCGACGATGGTGCGTCCGCTGGAGGCTCCGAGATCGACTGCAAGGTAGTGCTTTGCCATGTGATGGATTCCTTGTGAATTATACCTGCTTCTGGCGGTAGGATTCGACTTCCCAGTTTTCGATGAATTCGCGGGCGGCATCGCTCATGTATTCAATCCCGCCGAAGGCTTCGGCGAGCTGCATGACGAGCGCGCCGTCCTGCGCCAGTTCGAGCGCGAGGTCTGCGTTTTTCTGCGAGGTGCCGATGCCGTATACCCGCTTTCCAGCCACAACGACTTTCGGCGCATAGCCGCGCGTTTCTTTGTAGACGGCGACCGAACGGACGGTCAGCTCGTCGGTGAACGGAAAGGCTTTGGCGTAAACCAGATGATCCGGCGTGATCGGCCCCGGCGCAACCGGGAAGAGTCCGGAGGAAGCCAGATAGGATGCGTCCGCATTGAAGAACTGCTGGATTTTTTCTTCCGCGGCCGGATCGGTCGGTGCGTCGGCAATTTCCAGGGTTTGGAAAATTCCGGCTTTTTTATATACCGTGTCGAGAGCGGTCATCACGCGGCTGTAGAGCGCACGGATTTTGTCGGCCGTGTCGGCGGCGATAAAAACGCCGTGGTTTTTCAGAAACAGCAGTGCCGGTTCGCTGCCGTTTGCGGCTTTGTAACTCTCAATGCGCTTGCGCACTTCCATGCAGAGCGTGTAGCCGGGGTCGATGTATTCAACCCACAGCGCGTCAGGAAACATTTCTTTGCAGGCCTCTTCGCCGTTTTTCGCACAGGTCAGTCCGTTGACAGCGCACGGGTGCGTGTGCACCACGAATTTTGCTTCGAACACATTGTGGAGCGGCGCTTCGACCGACGGACGACCGGCGTCGTTTTCAACCGCGGCGGCCATGAGGTTTTTAACCAGCTCTTCGCGGGCGGCGGCTTCGGCGGGCGTTTCGACGGTGTAAAGTTCGTTGATCTTCGCGCGGTTCATCGCAACGAAGGTTTTTTCGGTCAGCCCGCCGAGCGTGGTGCCGGACGGCTTGACCCACAGGGTGGTTTCATTTTTGACGGAGGTGTTGCCGCCTCCGCCCTTGACGTAATCTGCGGTTCCGAATTCGTGCGACAGTTCTACGATGGTTTTCAGATCCTGCATGTGTTTCTCCAGAGTTACAGTGCCGCTTTATAGATCGCGACCGCGTCGTCAAAGGTCATCTCGCGCGGGTTGCCCGGCGCGCAGGCGTCCACCAGCGCAAGTTTTGCCATATCGCCCAGTTTTTCTTCGGAAACACCCAGCTCTTTCAGGCCGGTCGGGATACCGACGTCAGCGCTGAGTGTTTCAACGGCGGCAATCGCGGCGGCATTGGCTTCTTCGGTGCTCATGCCGGCCGTGTCAACACCCATGGCTTCGGCGATGGCGCGGAATTTATCACCGCAGGCGGGTGCGTTGAATTTCATGACGCGCGGCAGCAGGACGGCGTTGCAGACGCCGTGAGGCAGGTTGTACACGCCGCCGAGCTGGTGAGCGAGCGAATGAACAACGCCGAGACCGCAGTTGCTGAAGGACATGCCTGCGACGAAGGAGCCGTAGGCCATGCCGCTGCGGGCAGCGATGTCGGTGCCGTTTTTGACGGCGGCGCGCAGGTTGTTTGAAATCAGTCGGATGGATTCGAGCGCCAGCGCGTCGGTCAGGCAGTAGGCGCCTTTGGTGACGTAGGCTTCGATGGCGTGCGTGAGGGCGTCCATACCGGTGGCGGCGGTGAGCGCAGCGGGCTTGGCGACCATCAGCTCCGGATCGTTGACAGCCACGGAGGCGAGGCTGTTTTTGTCGACCATGACCATCTTCACGTGACGGGTTTCATCGGTGATGACGTAGTTGATGGTGACTTCGGAGGCCGTTCCGGCGGTCGTGTTGATGGCAACGATCGGCAGGCCCTTCTTCGCGGATTTAAAGACGCCTTCGTAGTCGCGGATGTCGCCGCCGTTGACAGCAAGAATGGAGACGGCTTTCGCACAGTCCTGCGGCGAGCCGCCGCCGAGGGAGACGATGAGGTCACAGCCGTTGTCCTGAAGCATTTTGAGGCCGGCGTTGACGTTGGCGCAGGTCGGGTTGGGCTGAACGCCGTCGAACACGACATAGGCAATACCGGAAGCCTCCAGCACGTCGGTGACTTTTTTGACCGTTCCGATTTTGTTGAGCACGGCGTCGGTCACGAGCAGCACCTTGCTGCCGTCCAGGGATTTGACTTCATTGCCGACATCCTGCAGGACGCCGGGGCCGATCATACTGACCGGCGGCAGAAAATAGGTTCGTTTATTCAGCATTGTTTTTATCCTTAAAAGCCCGTCAGCCTACCCCGACCGCAAGGGGGGGTGCGGTCAGGCTGCCAACGGTATTTTTTATACATCAGTCCATATGAAAAACTTCACGAAGCGGTTTAAATACCGGCATGTTGTCCGGATGGACCTCCATGAGATCGGCCATGAAATCCCACCATTTCTGCACAATGGCCAGATTCTTCATATGGTCCACCGTGTTGTCATCCGACAGCTTCTGGAAAGCAAACAGCGTCAGCGTCGCCTCATCGAAAAAAATGGTGTAATCGAAGATGCCGGCATCGGTATGCGCTTTGGCCAGCTCCGGCCAGATTTCGTCGTGCCGCTTTTTATATTCTTCGGCACAACCCGGCTTCAGCTTCATTGTAAATGCATTGCGAATCATCCTTCGCTCCCCGTCTCGCGGCCCACCCAGCAGAGCGCACTGGCAAACCAGGTGACGGTCGCCGTGTTGAGGATGATTTTCACCGCATCCAGGGAAATCGCACCGGCACAGAACAGGATCGGCGCCGCAACCACCGCGGCGAGTGACAGATATGAAATCAGCATCATTCCTTTTCTCATCAGACCGTTCCTTTCTGCTGCAGTTTACTGAGCACAATATAAAGAACCGAGGCAATGAACCAGCCGGGCAGCGATACGAAGTAGAGCTGGAACATCGGGTTGCCGGACTTCACCAGCGCCAGACAGATTCCCAGCGTGACGAGCCAGGCGGCGCCCGCCGCCGGGTTGAATTTCAGGCCGCGATGCTCCGCGTCGTACTGCCGGATTCCAAGCTTTGGAAAAATCCAGTAGTCGGTAAAGATCACCGCGCCCATCGGCATGAGCAGCAGGCCGTACAGGGCGACGAAACCGAGCAGCCGCATGGCAATGGCCGGGAACATGCCCGCCAGCGTCGCCAGCAGGCCGGTGCCGATGGTTACCGCAAAGCGTGATTTGTTCGGCATGATGGCCTGAAAAGCCAGCCCCGCACGGTAAATGGTCGGGTTGGCGGTGGTCCAGCCGGCGACGATCACGCAGATCAGGCCGGCAACGCCGGCGGCGCGGTAGGCCATCGGTCCCGGCAGCACGTCGGTGTTGGACGGATCGAGATGAAGCTGCAGGGCATAGAGAATCGAGGCGGCCAGCCACGCCATGAAGTGGCCGACATACATGCCGGAAGCGGAGGCAATGCCGTGCCACGATTTTTTCGCAAACCGGAATACCGACAGGTCGCTCATTCCGATGTGCATGGCCATATTGCAGAACCACGCGAAGAAGGTAACGTGCCAGAAGGTGAATTTGACCTGCCCGGGAAGCGGAGCGCCGCCCTTCCAGATGGCGGTCCGGCACAGATCCCAGAGGCCGGACAGGGAATGAACTTCCGTTCCGGTGACTTCGACAAACTGCCGCAGCCCGATGATACCGAAGGCCAGAAACACCAGCACCATCCACGGTGCGGCAATGTTGGCGACGCGGACGACCATGTTATAGCCCCAGGCAGCGACCAGCGAGATCATCGCGCCGACAGCCAGCACGGCGACCACCCAGCCGAAGCTGTTGGGAAGCAGATCGTTCAGGCCGGGCATCGGAAAGTGAAACCAGACTCCGACAGCGGTTGCCGACACGGTAATCATCGATCCGGCGAGAAAGCAGAACATTACGCCGTTGGCGAGATTGTAGAGCGTGACCAGATTGCGGCCGCAGATTTTTTCCAGCTGATAATAGAGCGTGAGTCGCGCACGAACCGCAATCGGCGCACAGAGAAACATCCAGCTCAGCACGGCCAGCAGGTTTCCGATCAGCAGGCCGAAAACGACATCAAAAGCACTGACACCGGCAGCCACAAAAAGCGGACCGATCATCAGTTCGGTTCCGGCACAGTGTTCGCCCGCATACATCCCGACAAAGGCCTTCAGCCCTTTGTGCTGCGAGGCTGGAACCGGCTCGCGCTCGTACTCGTTATGTTTCACTTGCTTCTCTTCGCTCATAGATGTCCTTTCGTTAAAAACGCCCGCAATCCCGTTAAAGCCGTTGAACGGATTCAACGGCTTTAACGAGTTGAATCGAAGATTATCGTTTCGAGAGAACGTCGGCCTCGTACGCTTCCATTTCGGCAATCCATGCGGTTCCGACCGGCACGCCGGCTTTTTCGCAGAGCTGATCCCAGACGGCACCGAACGGCATGGACTTGAATTCTTCCATCATGGCGAGGCGCTGCGCGTTTTTGCCTTCTTTTTCGTAATCCTGAAGCTGAGCAGTCGGATCGAGCAGTGCGTAGAGAATGCCTTTGCGCGCCGCGCGGGTTCCGACGACGTAGGCGCCAATGCGATTGATGGATGCGTCGAAGAAGTCGAGAGCCAGCACCACGCGGTCCCAGACGCTGCCGCGCTGAATTTCGAGGAATACCGCCTTCAGGTCGTCATTGAAAACCACAACGTGGTCGGAGTCCCAGCGAACCGGACGGCTGACGTGCAGCAGGATTTTATCCATAAACAGCAGGTGGCTGGAGATCTTGCCGTCGATCGTTTCGGTCGGATGGAAGTGGCCCATATCCATCGTCAGGCCCATGCCGCGGCTGATGGCGTAGTCGGAGCAGAACTCGGCGGAGCTGACGACGTACGATTCGGAACCGATTCCGAACAGTTTGCTTTCGATGAAATCCACACATTTTGTTTTATCTATGGACTTATCGCCCATGATTTCATCGTAGGATTTGGCCATGCGTTTACGCGGGCTCCAGCTGTCGGCGGGAATATCCTTGCTGCCGTCCGGCGTCCACCAGTTGACGTAGCAAGGAGAACCCTGGTTTTCGGCCATGGCCTGAGCGATTTTGCGGGAAGCCTTGCCGTGCTTCACCCAGAAGGCGCGGGTTTCTTCGTCCTGATTGGACAGCGTGAAGCCGGTTTCGGCCTTCGGGTGGGCAAAGAACGTCGGATTGAAGTCGAGGCAGATGCCGTTGGCTTTCGCCCAGTCCATCCACTTCTTGAAGCAGGACGGATCCATTTCGTCGCGATCCACGTAATGATCAGTTTCGGAATAACAGGCGTGAACGTTGACACGCTGGGTTCCAGGAATCAGCGACATCGTTTTTTCGAGGTCGGCGCGCGCTTCTGCGCCGTTGCGTGCGCGGCCCGGATAATTGCCGGTTGCCATAATGCCGCCGCCGGACAGTCCGTCGGGCTTGGTTTCGAACCCGCCGACATCGTCGCTCTGCCAGCAGTGCAGAGAAATCGGGAGTTTCAGGGCTTGTTCAATTGCGGCGTCCGTATCAATACCGAACTGCGCATAACGCTCCTTGGCCAGCTCATAGGCTTTCTGCACGCTCATAGGGATCTCCTTTTCTAAATTTTCCAATGATTGGAAAATCTAGCAGAGAGCCGCCGGGCATTCCTTGACGATGCGGACAACTTTTAGCACGATCACGCCATCGTTGTGCCGAGGTGAATTTCGGAAGAGTCAACCCGATTGACATCCTCAAGGGATCCTCTCTTAAGCCTACGTCACTCTCGACTTTTAGAGCCGCAGTATTTTCTGTTTGATACACAATCCTTGATGGCTTCTGTTCGGGACAAAGGCCACATGGATGCCTTTTGGAGCGGTGATGACCACATCCAGTATTTTACTCTGAAGAGTCCATTCGACGGAAACAGCCCCTCGCCCTGTTGCCGTCGTTCCCCGCGCCCATTGCAATCCATCAACCCAAGGACTGATTTCAAATGCTTTTGCCCCAGGTTCCACCTGCCGAATTCCAAGGACAATCCGGTTCAGGAAATAGATCGGACTGGACGACCACGCATGGCAGTGACTGCGTGTCGGGAAACCGTAGGTCTGGAAATCGCTGCCCGGGAACATTTCCCATACGGTACTTGCGCCCGACTCAACCATGGGTCGGAATTTATCATGCATCGACGATAGAATGGCTTCCAGCTCATCCAGTTTTTCGAGTGCCTCGTACATAAACTGCATAGCGAACGGAGCGCCGACGGTTGTCATGCCTTTGGGCGGGTTCAGCAGGTTGCGGCGTACAGCGTCCCGGATGTTTGCCGGAACAACATCACACATGACAGAAAGCATGGAGGTCTGCTGGCAAATTTTGGAACTCGGGGTTCCGTCACCGTGAATACTGTCCGGGTATGATTTTGTGCTGTCGTTCCAGGTTTTATTAACCGCTCGAACGAGTTCGCGGCGGGCGACAGCAAACTGCCTTCCGGCCTTTTGCTCGCCCAGCGCAGCGGCACATTTTTCCGCGGCATGCAGCGCGCCGGCAAGCAGCATATTGTTATGCAAAACCGTCGGCTGATCCTGATCAATCGGTGCCCATTCGATAAGATTCCAGAAGCGTCCGCTGAAAAGCCCGTCGGCGTTCAGCAGGCCGAGCGCACCTTCCATGTTTTTCCGGACGGCTGGCCATATTTTCTTCAGAAACCTGCGGTCTCCGCTGTAGAAGTAATGTTCCCAGGCCTGCAGGCCCCAAAGAAAACTCCACGCCGGAAGGATGCAGTCCCAAGAGGAAGGAACCTGACAGCCGACAATTGGAAAACGGTCGAGCGACTGCGCGCCAAGCTCCAGACTGTGGGCGGAGACGTCATAGTTCGCATACGCCGTGAACGCATAAAGCGCCTCGTTCCGGGCATCTCCGATCCACAGCGTCTGTTCATAGAGCGGACAATCCGTGAAGGTGTCTTCCATGCAGAGTTGCAGCGTTCGTTCAGAAATATTCCAGAGCCGGTTCAGCATCGAATCGCTGCACTCAAAAGAGCCGGAAGCTGTCACAGGCGCGGTCGATTCAATGATCCGCAGCGATCTGATTTCTGCGGGAGTCTTGAGGTTCCTGAAGGTCAGGAAGAGATAACGTCCGGCACGCCGCTTGAGAGAGGTGAAGCGGTTGGCCCCCTGTGCCGTGATATAGCGCATACCGTTTCGGTTAAAGGCCTGTACATGCTGAATCGTTCCGTCCGCGGCAATGTACTCGACCGCGTTGAAATCAATCACGACTCCGGCATCGGCCCTGATCTGGAAATCGAAATATCCACAGGACTGTTCGCCGAGATCAAAGCAGAGTTCAACATCGCCTTTGCGGGACGGCTTCACAATCTTCCCGTCAAACAGCCGAGAGGCGGATCCGACCGGTTCTCGCGCTGCAAAATCCGCAACGAAATCACCCATGAAAATCTGTTCTTCAGGCAGATCACGCAAAAATGGGCTGAAATTTGTATTCACGTCCTCGATCGTTTTACAGGCACGAGCCAGCGCGTCCGTTTTCCTGAGATAAGCGGCGTGAAGCGCCTTGATCTTTTCATGCGGGAAGCCAAACCAGAGCCGGTCGTTGTCACGGTAAAGAAATTCATCAATCACTGCCGCACGCCATTTCCCCCATGTTCCGCCGGACATATTGCGACAGGGGAACGCAAGGTCTTTTTCGTGCCCAGTGAAGGATGCGCAGAAAAAGAGTACCGGCCAAGTTCCGCGGTCAAGAGTCACTTTCCCGGTCTTGAGTATTCGCCCATTGACTGCCACCAGCCAGTTCCTTCCGCCGGGATTCAAAAAGTCGGATTTCAGGCCGGATTGCGCGAAATTGAACTGCTGTTTTTTGTGAACCGTCAGCTCGGACAAGAGAACCACCGGCCGAGTGGTATGGCCATTGGCTTCGATAATTCCCGGATGGGCAATCTGTGTAACCGGAACCGTGTAACGGGGCGACGCCCGGTTCACGACAACTGCACTGTGCAGCTTACTCAAACGGCGCGGCAGCTTGGTCAGCAGGCCGACCGGACGAGGGCTCAGTTTTCCGGAGCGCATGATTTCGACGGCCGGCTGCCAGTCGAATTTATTCAGGAGGCGCGCATCCACTTCCTCAACCGGTTCCATCTGCACGCTGATTTTCGGCGTCCATTGTTTCCAGGCAAGCGAAGGAGATGCCTGCCAGGATGAATCCGTCCCGATGGTCCCTTCTTCTGTTTCCAGTTGAGCAATCAGACCGGCCTGCTGCGGAAGCTGATGAAACGTGCCGATTCCATAATAACGGGCAATCACATCAATCCGGTTGCGGCCCTTCTTCAGCAGCGAACTGACGTCATGGCTGTCGAAAAGATAATACTCCGGATACGCCTTGGCGGGACCGTCATGAACCCATCTGCCGTTGATGGAAACCCGGTACCAGCAGTCGGCCGTAATATGGAGGAGGGCCGGGCCTGTTTTTTTCAGTTCAACGTTTTTTCGAAAACATACTGTCTGATTATATGCGTGCAGATCGTTCTGGCGGCACCAGATCCATTTCGCGTCCCATTGTACTTTTTTCATTCGTCTCCTTTACAAAAACAAACAGCTGTTATCGTGCAATTAAGCGGAAAAAGGCTCCGCCCGTGCCCGGAATGTATCCTGAAAAATCAAAAACTGCTTCCGTCCCTGAGCCGGCAAACAAATACGGCGCGCCGATTGCAGACCACGTTGTCAGATTGGTTGAATACATCATCTGATACACCACGCCGGGCCGAACCGTCCAGCGGCCTTCCCGTCGAAAGTTCCCGAAAAACTTGAGATAATCCTGAGGATCAACAGGACTGGTTCCGATCCGGAACTCTTCGCGATCTGTAAAACCGTCCTGATCATAATCAGCATCCGGCGTATTCCCAAGCCCGGCAGTTCCGGGCGCAAAGCTGTTCTCCCATGAGTCCAATATTCCGTCTCCATCCGAGTCTACCTTGCAAACGGACATCAATGCGTTGGCAAGATCCTCTCCGATCTGCAACAACGCCGGGCTTGTGTAATGATAACGGCCTTCGGAGTAACCGACGGCAACCGCATAGTTCGGTCCTTCCGTATCCGTTGCCACGACATTGGGATCGGCGGCCGCTACGGCGGTCTGTGCGGCGGTAACAATCGGCCACTGATCCAGTTCGATCTGCGGCGCACCTTCCAGCTGGTTGGTTGAAAGTTTTGAGAGAACAAACGGCATATCCGCAACGCCAAACGTCGCCCGGACGTCGGCAATGAACCGGGTCAGATTGTCTTCATATTCTTCGCCATGCCCTTCAATGGCATCCGATTCTCCCTGCATCCACCCCATTCCGAGAATCTCTACGGAATAATAGGGATACTTGTTTTTCATCGCGGCGATGCATTTCCAGACCGTTCTCTGGAATATCTGATAAAGGGGCCCATCCGCCGAGCGGTCGGCGGTGCCGTCCGGACGCCAGTCGGCCATGTCATACAGACTGGTTCCGCCCAGCGCGTATTTTACGATCCCGAGCCGAACATCCGGAATCGAAATCTGATCACGAACCCTCCGGGCAAAACTGAGTTCAGACGAAAAGCGGCTGATCGGCGCATTGGTCAGATCCGGATAGTGGTTGGGCTGTGGTTTTACGACGACGTTTGCGGTTCCGGACTGGAGAGGAACCAGCGTATCTTTGGGCACGTACAGGCTCAGCCCGTGAAGCATATCAATATCCGGCTGCGGATAAGCGAGCGGATTGCCGGTGTCGAGCAGATACTGCCGGTACCCCCATCCCAGTGCATTGGACTGCCCGCCAAACAGGAGGACATAGGCCTTTTTATTTTTCAGCGGAGCAATGTCCGCATCGAAAACACCCAGGCCCTGCCAATCAGTATACGTTTCCGACCCGCTGATTTTAGAAAACACGTTGCTGTCGGGATCATACTGATAGATTCCCGGATCACCGCCATCCGCACCGGTACGGACGAAGAGATACCGTTCGCCATCAAACGCAACATCCATCCAGACATTGGAAGAGAACAACCGGTTCTTACACAACTGCACCGCCGTGCCTTCCGGATCGGCCGCATCCATGAAAATGTAAAGCCCCGCACCATTCATGGCGGTTCCGTGATACAGCCCGTAATACACGCCGTTACAAAACCCGATCCCGTGCCAGTTGGAAAAATCGTATCCGCCGCTGATCAGGCTGTTTGATACAGCGCCGTCATACCGATATAATCCCGGGCCATCAAAATCGGATCCCCGATTGAATATATAACAGTTTCTCCCATCAAATCCGACGCATTGCCAAGTCGGCTCCGGAAACGGCCAGGTTCCCACACGGGAAGCCGTTCCCAGCGGATCGGTCAGATCCGTAAAAGTGTACAGGCCCTCATCCATTGCACTTCCGCGATAATATCCAACATAAACCGGATCATGGAATCCCGTGATCTTTTCGGCAGATTTCGGCCTGCAGAGATAAAGATATCCGTCTTCTTCAAATACGTTGGTGATGGAAAGCGCAACGCCGTCCAATATGATCTGATCAATCTGTTTATCGCGCAGGCCAATCGTTCCTCCCGCCAGATTCATTTTAAAACGAATTGTTGCATTGCCGGCGTTGGTGATTGTCAGATTGTTCCAGGGAAACGCACTGGAGTCCGCAAACGTCCATACACATGTTGAATTCGCCATGTCAATATCGGTCGCCATGCTTACACCACCGGCTACCAGATACCCGAAGTTCTGATCATAGTTCCCGCCGGACACCAGCATTCCGGTGTCGGCCTGCTGATAGAGTCTGACGTTTGTTCCGGCCCCGCAGGCTTCTGAAGCATTAAACACCACTTTCGTCTTTTCCACCCGCAGATACCCGTTCACATTGTCAGCCAGCGTGTAGGCTCCCGTGCGATTCAGATCCAGCTCTGTTTCTGCCCCGGCGGTTAAAATATAACCCGGGCCGCCGATCGAAGTTGTCCCCGATCCGCCGATGATGGTCTTCCCGAAACCCAGACGCAGAGTATCATTCACTGTCAGATTGCCGTTGAATTCGACCGTACCGCCGGCCAGATTAACCCCCATTGCGCTTCCTGCTTCGAGCGTAAAGCTTCCGTTGAATACTGTTTTGCCGGTGCCGATGCTGTTCGTTATGAGTCCGTAATAGTTGCTGGCAGAAGAAACGTTCAAACTGACCGGCACATTGTATGCAACCGTGCCTGCGGTCGTGTTATACATAACAGGCTGAAACAGACTCGTAGCGGTCGTCGTGATACGGATCGATCCAGCCCCATTGAAGGTATGCGGCTGCATGACCTGCAGCAGGCGCGTTGTCCCGGCGGTATCCACGTCGACATCGTAGGTATTGGCCTGGGTATTCTGAAAAAGCGCAAGATCAGAACTGCCGGGAATTCCGTCCGACCAGTTCGCCTCCTCGCTCCATTTCGCGTCCACTGCAACATCCTGATTCCAGGTACTGGCAACCGCGGTATATGCTGCCGCAATAACGATCAGTCCAATCTGTTTTTTCATAAATCCAGCTCCTCCATTAAAATATCTGGAAATTACTCAACAGAGCTGCTGGCTAGCCTGAGAGGTTCTGAATAACCGTAAATAGTCCTCAGGATCGAATTGTTGTCCTAGTTCACCTTGCGAATAGACATCAATGCGTTGGCAAGATCCTCTCCGATCTGCAGCAGCGCCGGGGTTGTATAATGATAACGGCCTTCGGAGTAACCGACGGAAACCGCATAGCCGGGTCCTTCCGTATCCGTTGCCACAACATTAGGATCGGCAGCCGCTACGGCGGTCTGTGCGGCGGTAACAATCGGCCACTGTATTCTTTCTTTTTCCGGCGCGCCTTCCAGCTGGTTGGTTGAAAGTTTTGAGAGAACAAACGGCATATCCGCAACGCCAAACGTCGCCCGGACGTCGGCAATGAACCGGGTCAGATTGTCTTCATATTCTTCGCCATGCCCTTCAATGGCATCCGATTCTCCCTGCATCCATCCCATTCCGATGATTTCCACGGAATAATAGGGATACTTGTTTTTCATCGCGGCGATGCATTTCCAGACTGTTCTCTGGAATATCTGATAACGGGCTCCATCCGCCGAGCGGTCGGCGGTGCCGTCCGGACGCCAGTCGGCCATGTCATACAGACTGGTTCCGCCCAGCGCGTATTTTACGATCCCGAGCCGAACATCCGGAATCGAAATCTGATCACGGACCCTTCGCGCAAAACTGAGCTCAGACGAAAAGCGGCTGATCGGGGCATTGGTCAGATCCGGATAGTGGTTGGGCTGTGGTTTTACGACGACGTTTGCGGTTCCGGACTGAAGAGGAACCAGCGTATCTTTGGGCACGTACAGGCTCAGCCCGTGAAGCATATCAATATCCGGCTGCGGATAGGCGAGCGGATTCCCGGTGTCGAGCAGATACTGCCGGTACCCCCATCCCAGTGCATTGGACTGCCCGCCAAACAGAAGAACATAGGCCTTTTTATTTTTCAGCGGAGCGATGTCCGCATCAAAAACGCCCAGGCCCTGCCAATCCGTATACGTTTCCGACCCGCTGATTTTAGAAAATTCATTGCTGTCGGGATCATACTGATAAATCCCCGGATCACCGCCAGCCGCACCGGTACGGACGAAGAGATACCGTTCGCCATCAAACGCAACATCCGTCCAGACATTGGAAGAGAACACCCGGTTCTTACACAACTGCACAGCCGTGCCTTCCGGATCGGCGGCATCCATGAAAATGTAAAGCCCCGCACCATTCATGGCGGTTCCGTGATACAGCCCGTAATACACGCCGTTACAAAACCCGATTCCGTGCCAGTTGGAGAAACTGTACGATCCGCTAATCCGCACCGGATCGGAAACGCCGTCGTATTTGTATAATCCTGATTTTTGACCCCGATTCAGGAGAAAACAGGTACCGCTTCCGCCCAGCCCGACACTCGCCCACTCAGAGGCCGGAAATTCCAGGCTACCGATCCGCGACGCGGTTTTTAACGGACAGTCCGGGCTGCTGAAAGTATAAAGCCCGGGAACAAGATCCTTCCCGCGATAGAACGCTGCATATACCGGATCACTGGAACCCGGGGACACGTCCGTCTCTGCAACAGCAACATGAAACAGGCTAACGATAACGACAAGGTTTATTAAAATAGGGGTAACTTTCATCTTATAAGCCTCCATTGTTCTCTGCATCCTTCCGGCAACTGGTCGTTACTCCTTCCGAAGGTCGTTTTTCAAACTGTTTTCAACCCGATTGGTTTGACTGGTTGATATGACCCGCCCATCAAAATACGTGGCCGTCACAGCAAGAATATGTTCGCCGTTTTCTGTCTTCCGGGTATCCCACTTGCCTGTATCGCCGAATGCCACGTAGGGCGCCGCCGCTTCGGCCGCCAGAAACTTTCCATCCAGAAAGAACTCGACTCTTGAAAGTTGCCGGCCGGTTCCGACGGCTTCAAAGACCACAGGCCCGGAAACCGTTTCTCCGGCAGCCGGTGAAACAATCCGGATCGAAGGATTTTCCACATTCCCCTGCACACCGGCAATGTCTTCGTCCAGCCACTGTATCGGTCCGCGCGGCGACTCCAGCGCCTGCTCAAACAGATCGGCCGAACCAAAATGAAAGGCGGTCCGCACCCGATCCCCCTCGCGGATCTGGAAACGGTCCGCCTGAAAAACCGGAAATGTTGATCCTTCAAAATAATCGTGGCTGTAAAGCGTCAGCCGTCCCATTTCCATTCCGAAAACGAGATCCATCTTCCCATCCCCGTCCCAGTCTGCCATGCAGGCGCCGACGGTTTCCCAGCCGTCGCAGCCGTTTTTCGTCCACTCCACAAAGCGTGCGGCGCGCGCGTGAAACATTTCCTTTTTCAGCACCGGATTTTTCGGGGTCCCGACGTTTTCATAGAAAACCAGATTCCCGCCATGGGTTATATCCCGCGGACGGCCGATCAGAATATCCAGATCCCCGTCTCCGTCCCAGTCCCCGATATCAATCTGAGAACGCCCCGCGGACCGGTGAGGCCGCGGAAATTTATTCACGACCACATCCTCACCGTTGACGTCTTTAAACCAGCGAGGGTTCATCAGACGACCCGGCTGGTTCCGGGCCATTTCGTAACAGACCAGGCGACCCTGTTCATCTAAAAACGTGATTTCATTTTTGCCGTCCGCATTCCAGTCCGCCACATCCGGGCGGTTCCGCCACGGGGTCAGCACAGGCTCTCCGTCATTCGTAACAAACGTCCGGATTGTTCCGGATAAAACCGGCTTGGTCCGCGATCCGATATTTTCAATCCAGCGCAGGCGTCCGAGGGAATCGCCAATAATCACATCCAGATCAGCGTCTCCGTCCACATCCGCCGCGACACAGGATGTGTATCCCCACCAGCGCTCCGCAGGTCCCTGCACGGTGCCGCCCTGTTCGGCGGCCGTAACCCGGAAGACCCGTCCTGATTCATCTTTTAAGGGAACAATCGACGCCCATTTCGGGGCTTTGGAATTTCCTATGTTTTCAATAAAAAAGAAGTAGCCGCTGTTGTTTCCGCAAAGCAGGTCCAGATCGCCGTCTCCATCCCAGTCCACCGCATCCGGAACAGGTGTTTCAATTGTATTCGCCGGCCCGAAAATTTCCATCAGCGAACCGGCGTCTTTGAATTCCGCCCGCCCCGGAAGATTTTTATTGATCAGCAGACGCACAGTTCCGCTCCAGCCGGTATAGACAATATCGTCGCGCCCATCTTTATTCCAATCAACCGCACAGGGTTTCAGCGACATATCGCCTGAGTCATAGGGATCATCGTACAGATTCAACGGAATCCGGAGCCGCTCAACAGCCGGCTTTCCATCAATGATCCCGCGATTCAAAAAAATCTGCAGGTCGCTGTCGGAAGATCCCGCCGCCAAATCAACCGCGCCGTCCCCGTCAAAATCACCGGAAACCACTTGAAACCAGGTTGCATTCGTCAGAACAATTTTATCCCGGGAGTTGAAATCCACCATTTCGACCGTATCGTTTCTTCCTGCAAAACGGGCGTAAATCGAAACGGTTTCTCCGTCAATATACTGTCCGGCGCCCAGCTTTTTCGATTTGAAGATTATTTCATCCGTATTGCCGTCCCGATCCCAGTCGGCCCAAACATTTCTCGTCGGCATTTCCGGCAGCCGGTCATCCGGCAACGGCCGTTGGCGCGGCAGAAATAGCGGATTTTCATTCGAACCGATATTCCGCATCAGCCAAAGGCCAGCATCCAGATTTTCAGCATAAATATCCCAGTCGCCATCTCCGTCCGCATCGCACACATCAAGATCCAACCCCGGCCAGCCGACCCAAAGCAGCCCCTTTTCGCCGTTCGCATACCGAATAACCTCTCCGATTCCGAGCGGCTTCTCTGCGACAAGAGGACGAGGACCCTCCGGCCCGGCGGTATTGAAATAAATCTCATACTTTTCTGCACCCGGAACCGTTCTCCATTTCAACGTCCCGTTGCGCACGTAACGATCCGTCAGGGTGGAGAGCGGATGATCAAAAACCGTGGGGGTTTCAACTGAACGTCCATCCGGGAAAACCGCCAGGTTTTTGACGCTGGCCGGATCAAACGGAATGCGCGTGCCGGCTTTCAGCAGCAGTCTGGCGAAGTCAAAGTCCGCCCACAACGGCTGATGATTCAGATCTCCGTCCACCTTTCCGCAAATGCGGAAACTGCGATCCGGGCAAATCCATTCCGGTGTCTCAGTTTCCACAACGGGAGACGTTGTTATCCACTCCGGCGGAGTCTGATTATCCGGAATCAGAAAAAGCCCGGCGTAAGAACAGACATTTTCCTTCGACGACCTCGGCTTGGCCGCAAGCTGCAGAGAAATATCCCTGGTGCCGGGCGGAAGAACGACTCGGTCTTCCAGATAAGTCCATTTTCCGTCGCAGCAAAAAGACCGAACTTCTTTTAAAAGTCCTCCCTGTTTGGAAACCAGCCGGATCGCCGCGGCAGGTAATCGTCCGTATTCACTCCCGGGCGCCAGCCGGATCCACCCGCCGAACCGAAGCGATGACACTCCGGAATCCATGACCGCCCGGGAAACCGGCAAGGTCGCCGTAAACCACGATGTCGTTCTGTCAAATTTACGGTCCGCCCGGGCAGATATCTGCACACCGTCTTCCCGCCCGGACTCCGGTGTGCCAACCGACCATACGTTTTGATGTGAAAACACCCAGTTTGCGGATGGATTCGGTCCGCTGCCCAGACTTTCAGCCACCATATTTCCAACCTTTGGAAAAACCGGCAACGGTTCCGCCGATGCAAAACAGAATAGAAAAGCCGTTGAAATCTAGCTGATTAAAAAATGATACGTTCCCCTCATGCCACTCTCCTATGACTGTTTTGGTACACCGGCAACGACTTTATTTGTACAATCCTGCAGGTTGAATCGCAATAAATTTATATGTATATTACATACAAAAGATGCGTATTTTAACTGACCGAGCCGTTCAAAAGATGACAGACTTTCCAATGATCCAACTGAGACTGCATTATATAAAACAACTGAAATCAAAATGAAGCGATCCGCAACCCATCAGAAAGAGGCCGGTAAGTTGTGCGGCAAAATTTTTATGATTCTGCTCGCACTGATCGGGCCGGCGGCCGCCGAACACGGGCCGAACGGACTTCCGGAAAAACGAGAGCCCGCTCCGCCGATGTATGCCGATCAGCTGCGCTGCGAGTACCGAACCGATCCGCTCGGTATTGACAGCGAGGCACCAAGCCTGAGCTGGATTGTGATCAGCCCCCGCCGAGGCGCCATGCAAACGGCCTATCGGATATTGGTTGCTTCCGATCCTCTCCTTTTAAAACCCGGCAAGGCGGATCTGTGGGACAGCGGCAGGGTTGAAAGCGATGCCGCCATCGATGTGGCTTATCAGGGCGTTCCCCTTGCCAGCGGACAGCCCTGCTGGTGGACGGTACAGGTATGGGATCAGGACCATACGGCCGGCCCGTGGAGTCAACCTGCGCACTGGAGCATGGGACTGCTGAAACCGGACGACTGGCAGGCCGAGTGGATTGGGCTCGACAGCGGCAAAGGCCCGACCGTCGTACCGGACTCGCTTCAGTCCGCCCGATGGATTGCTCCCGCAACGGAAATCGGACGAACCAATGATGTGTATTTCCGCTATGAATTCGAACTTC
>JBFWJN010000010.1:0-26532 GCA_050253185.1 Kiritimatiellales bacterium
CCAGAAACGCGGCCAGAATGACGCCGATAATCTGTGTTAATGGAAAGGACCATACCATCTTGGTCTCCGTGAGCAGCTGCGTACTGAGCGCTTTTTGCAACAGTACGCCCAGGATACACCCCGCAGCCGTGCCGACTGCGCAGTAGGTGGTCGCTTCCGCCGCAACCATGTTATTGAGTTGTTTGCCAGACATGCCAACCGCCCGCAGAACACCCAGATACTTCATTTTCGAGGTAACGCTGGTATTCATCGTGCTGACAATATTGAATATGCTGATCAGTGCGATCACCGCCACAAAACCATAAATAAAGACGGCCATGGTGAAAAATGTCTGATTGATTTCACTGTTTCTCTGTCTGGAATCCAAAAAATCAATCCCGTCACCGCTTAACTTCTTCAGTATTTCCACCGTCTCACTCTGATTTTTGCTTTTCAGTTGAACATCGATAACTTTCCTAGTGTGATCTCCGGTAATTTCGGAAAATTGCTTCTCTGTGGTAACAAAATTGGTCAGATTCAGTTTATCGTCGTTGAAAGGAACCGCCCGAAGCACAGCCATTACCGTGAACAACTTTTTTCCAGTCACCGTTTCCAGATAAACAGAATCGCCCACATCCAGTTCGGCGGATCGGACGACAACGCCTTTGCGCGCGCTTTGAGAAACAGCAATGATACCGTTTTCTTCATTGAGCCTGTCTTCCGACAGTTCCCCCGCAACCAAATCGGCCTTTGCCCAACTTAATTGATTGTTGTCGTAGGAAATCAGCCAGGACTGCTCAGGAGGAACAAACGTACCATCCGGATTGACTGTAATATTTCCTGCAATCTTCCGATATTCCTGAGTCAGTAAAGAAGCATCAAAGGAGGCGTTGACATATCCGAACATTCTTCCATAGGCGGTCTTGACTCCCGGCAATTGAGAAATTTGCTCGTAAAACTGCGTGTTGAATCCTTCCTCACAGGTTAGGGAAACATCGGGCGTATAGGGCTTGGTTGTTTTCAGGCTTGTATGCAAAAAACCGACCAGCACATTAAACCCCAGAAACATCGCGATACTGATGGCAATGGAAGCAGACATCAGAATCAGCGTTTTCTTTCGGACGGTGGCATTGCCCACACCCATTGCCGTTTCCACCGGCAAGATTTTGGTCAATACACCACTCTTACGAGTCTTTTTTATTGTTACATCGGCATTACCTGTAACAGCGCAGACAGGAGACACTCTGGCGGCTTTTCTGGCCGGCAGCGAGGTTGCAATGACGACGGTCAAAACACCAATCACAATACCAGCCAGAATTCCCACGGGACTCAAGGTAAACAGGGGGATTTCAGAGAACAGATAACTGTTGTAAAATTTCAGCAGCGCGCTACAAAACAGTGTGGCTGCCATACCCAGGAGTATGCCCAACGGAATCGACCAGCGCAGCAGAAGAAGCCCCTCTCTTCGCACAAGCCTTCGGACCTGCCCTTTGGACGCCCCAACACACCGCAGCAGACCGAAGGAACGCATCCGTTCCAGAACTGAGATGTGAAAGGTATTGTAAATCATTACGACACCAGCGGCAAGAACGATGCAAAACAGGATCGCCCCCGTCTGATACAATCCAACCGCCGCTTTGTAATCGCTTTGGCCAATGACGGCAAGCAGATGCTCGTTTTTCCCAATACGTTCTTGGGGAATATTGAGTTTTTCCTGAATCTGAGCTTCCGCTTTTTTAATATTCACACGATCCTTAAACTGAATAAGAAATAAATCTGACTTTACTGCCTCAGTCTGCTCGGCTGCTTTAACGGAAATCAGGATCCCGATATCTCCGGCCGCTTTGGTTTCGCCAAAATCAGAGAAGATTCCGGTTATGACAAAGGTCTTTTCCGGATGACCCGCCACAGAAAGCTCCACGAAATCTCCAATGACGAGTTTCAGTTTTTCCGCAGCCCAGCTTTCCAAAATAAGTTCATTTTCCGCCTCTGGATAAGCTCCCGCCAGCATGGTGATACCCATGTTGGGCGCGAAATTCTCACTCAGGGCAATGATTGAACAAGCGTCCCCGTTGACGTTGGAGTCTTGAAAAGAAAAAAATGTCCCTGTATCGTTTACATCAATACGGCCTGTTATGGCATCCTTTTCCGTTTGGGACGCATTTTTTACCAGGATGTGATAGTTTCCATAATCATGAATGACCTGTATCTTCTCGAATCTTAAAAACACGTCCAGCATGGAGAAGATTCCCACGACCAGGGCTACAGACAGGACGATACTGAACATGGAAAGCCACGTCCTCTTTTTGTGAGCGTGAAGATATTGACCGGATAGTTCCAGATATCCATTCATCTGATCTCCCCTCCGAGCTCAGAAACAACACCGTCTTCCACGCTGAGGACCCGGTCGGCAAAAGAAGCGAAATTCTGATTATGTGTAATCATAACCAGCGTCTGACTATACCGCTCCACGGACAACTTTAAAAGGTTGATTACGTCACTGCTGTTTTTACTGTCCAGATTTCCCGTGGGTTCATCTGCCAAAATGATGGCTGGTCTTGTGGCAAGTGCACGGCCGATGGCCACACGCTGCTGCTGGCCGCCGGACAGCTGGCCGGGCAGGTGCCGCTTCCGATCGGTAAGGCCCAGAATAGCCAGCAGCTCATCCAGATACGTTTTGTCCGGTTTTTTATGATCCAGCAGAATGGGAAGAATAATATTTTCCTCCACATTAAGCTCCGGAACCAGATTATACGCCTGAAAAACAAAACCGATATTTCGTCTCCGAAAAACCGAAAGCTCCTCTTCCTTCATCTGGTAAATATCCCTGCCGTCAATGTTAATCTTGCCCGACGTGGGGAGATCCAGTGCACCAATCAGATTGAGCAGCGTGCTTTTTCCGGAGCCGGAGGGTCCAATCACAGAGACAAACTCTCCCTTTTTCACTGAAAATGACACGTTTTTCAGTGCTTCAACCTGAGCATCACCCGTGCCGTAAACCTTACATAAATTCTGTACGGTCAGAATATCCAAATTTCACACCTCACATATTTGATGTGATGATGATAGCAGACCTATCTTACACCTTAGTGAATTTTACCTTACAGTTTTGTAAGCTTTGGAAAAACTAGACGAAATTCCGCTCCGCGGCCGAACTCGCTGTTTACGGTAACGGTGCCCCCATGTTTTTCCACAATCGCTTTGGTAAGTGACAGCCCGATTCCGATTCCGGCGGAATCTTTGGAAAACCGGCTGCGGTAAAACCGCTTGAAGATATTGTGGAGATCCTCCGAATGTATGCCAGAACCGCTGTCGCAAAAACGGAGGACGGTAGCAACCGCGGTTTCCTCACATGATATGTTCAGCCAATCTCCTTCTGCAGTGTGGTCCAGCGCATTTTTAATAAGATTGCCCACCGCCTCGCCAAGCCACAACTGATCAAAGCAAAGCATAAACGAATCTTCACAGCTGAGGTTAATCGTTTTTCCTTCCAGTGCAGCACGTGGTCGAAAGACGCTGATGCAGTCTTCCAAAAAAGTTTTCAGTTTGTGAGGTATCGACTCTAGCGCAATGGTTCCCGCATCCAGGCGTGCGAGTTTCAGAAGGTTCTGTATGAGGACCTCCATCCTGTTCAGTTCCCGCTTGCTCTTTTCCAGGAAGCATACTACGGTTGGATTTTCGGGGTTTTCCTCCAAGATGATTTCGTGATACATGTTCAGTGCGGCCAGTGGTGTTTTCAGCTGGTGAGAGATATCAGAGATAATATCCTTCAGAAATTCTTTGTTGTTCTTTTCCCGTTCGATGTGAGCAGTCAGGGAGGTAGCCATGATATTCACGGCGGAAAAGAGCCTGGACATACTTCCTTCCCCGCAATCCTCCAGACGCACCTTCGTGTTCCCTTCTAAAAAGCAATGAATGTTCTCCGTTGCCATTTCCAGCCTTTCGAGATATATCCGCACATTTCGATACAAAACTATGGTCAGACAAATCGCGCAGACAAAGAACACGCCAAGTGCGGCCAAGGCGTTGGTCCGATAGAAATGCTCCGCCGCCGGGATCAAAAAGCGCTGCGTTTCTTCACCGTATCCAGCCTTCAGGAGCAATTCACCACCCGCTTTTTCATCGCCATTGGCCTGCACAGTGGTAAATGCAGCGGCAATTTTTTGCTGATCCACACCGATCCGGTCCAGTACTCCGGCCACAGCATAGTCATGCAGAATCAGCGTTTTTTTTAAGCTTTCGGACATTTGCCAAATAAAAAGCTGTGATATCAAAAGCATTCCAAGCAGAATCAGTGCCAGCGCCGCGGCAGTATACCGCATTCCACGGTCTGACAACATCATGTTACAGCGTTCCACTTGTAACCCACACCTCTCACGGTTAATAAACAGGAAGGATTTTCTGTGTCCTCTTCTATCTTGCTACGCAGCCTGCGCACGTAAACCGATAGGGTATTGTCGTCCACAAAACTGCCGGTTCCGTCCCATAACCTTTCCAGGATTACCGCTCTGGTCAGCACCATATTCGGATGCTGCATCAGAAGGCATAAAAGTCGATATTCCGCCACGGTCAATTCGATTTCACGCCCGTTTTTCAGCACACGGCTTTCCGGAAATTTCACGGTGATACCGTTGGAAAAAAGCTCTTGTCCGATGATCCTGGAAGCGCCTGTTCGGCGCAGGATCGCATGAATTCTGGAGATCAGCTCATTCAGCTTAAACGGTTTGGTAATATAATCATCGCCGCCCATATCAAGACCCATGACTACGTTAACCTCCTCATCGGAGGCGGTAAGAAAAATAATGGGTACGGAGGACGTTTTTCTGACCATTTTGCATATTTCGAAACCGCTGCCGTCAGGAAGGGATAGGTCGAGCAGCAGTAAATCAAAGTGCTTCGTCGACAAGATTGCCCGCGCTTCTCGTATGGTTCTGGCAATCTCTGCTTCAAACCCGTTTTTCTGAAGGGAATAGGACAGACCGTCAATCAGACTCAGGTCATCTTCAACCAATAAAACTTGATACAAAACTTTCACTCCCACGTCCTCCGTTAATACTGCAACTATAGCATAAGCAGCTTATAGCGTCAAAGAAGTCTTTTTTCGCGGCCCCATGTTTGACATACAGCCAGGTAAAAACGACCCGGTTTTGAATTTCAAGTTCAAAACCGGGTCGTTTACACCCAAGCTGATATCCGCGATAGACAGTTATCCCAACCCCAGAACAACAAGACAACATGCCAGACGATTTATCGTCTACTTGCTTGCATCTATTTTCTGAATTTTATCACTTTTTGCCGCCTTCCCATTACCAACGGAATCTTCCTTTAAAACAGCCGCCGTAGCGATAGCCATAAGCGTCCTTAAAAAAGGCGTGCCCGGGATGATGAATGGGCTGAGCACTGAAATCGAAGCAATGGAGCCTCCCGTGCTCCGGAATATCGCCCGGATCATCAAAGTATTCCGCTTTCCCCTTCCAGTCATCAAGCAGCTTATCCAGAATTTCTGAAAGCTTTTCCTGGTTCTCATCACTCAAGCAGTCGAAATTACTGTCGGTCTGCATTTCATTTTGTTCCATTTTTTCAGCGACTTTCTTGCCTTCCGCAGTGAGGACTACCCTTTCACCATCGTCCGCTTCCGAAAGGAAGGAGATCAATCCCTCAAATTCCAAATACTCCAGCATCCGTTCCAGTCTTCTCATACCTAATCCGCATACCTCATCCAGCTCACGCACGCGTGCACCAGAACAGGCCTTCAGAGTATTCAGGAGTTTACTCATGGAGGTCCCGTTGGGATAGACCGCCCTCCTTTCGTGTTTTTGCAGTAACATTCCCGCTGATATTAATCGGTTCGCTAAATTATTTTTGTTTTCCATTACAATAACCTCCGTAAAATAGTAAGGTACCTTTATATTAAATAATAAAGGTACCTTACTATTTTGTCAATAGGTTTTAAAATGATTTTTCTTCCGTAATTTTTTTGGGGCTTCTTGATTGTTTGTTGCTTGTGTAAAAGACATCTTATTCCTTCTCTACCTCACTCATCGGAATTCTCCCCGGAACACCAGATATCCCCTTTGAAGTCAAAGGGAGCACCGCGAAACCGGAAATCAAAACCCCGTCTGCCGTGAACGTGAGGTCCATGGCGTTCCCTATCCACAGATTCCGCATTATCGTCTCCATACTCCTTTTCCAAACAGCTGATGATCCGTGCAATGTAGTTACTCATGTTAGTCTGTTCCTCTTCGCTCAAACAGTTAAACAGCTGATCCTCATTGGGTTGCGGTTCACTTTGTTCCGCCGCCTTTTTCCCCGCGTCGGTCAGGCGGATTTCCATAATGCGTCGGTCCTTTTCCGAAGAGGCCCTGGTGACATAACCGTTTCGTTCCAGCTTGATCAGCAATTCTCCCAACGACTGGGATCGGATATCCAGGATACGGGACAGATCTTTTTGACTAATGACAGGCTTCAGCTTCAGCAAGGCCAAAACCCGTCCCTGTCCCCGATGTGGATCGCTAAAGGGACCATTTTCCCGAAATTTTCGTATTTGATAACGCCGAAGTAACCACTCCAGATGGACGAATTGCCTATACAAATTATTTTTCCCATCGCTCATGTTCTGATCTCCTCGTGCTTTCTAAGCATTACAAAAAATCAAATTACAAAGGTACCTTAATTATACCATAATGCTGAAAACGCGCAAGCCTTTCTATCCATACAATTTTAGAAATTGAGATGAAGGATCATGCAAATCCATCGAAAAATGAAATAGGATGGATTAATCTGAACAGAAGGAAGGCGACTATCATGGATGGATTGCTTGGCCCAATCCCCCCCTTGCTGCCGATTTTCTGGGGTCATCCGGAAACGGATGGAAAAACAACGGGCTGTACCACCCCGGATAAAATCGATATCCCGTCGGACGATATGCTGACATTGGGAGACCCCTCCATCCCTTCTGAAAGCGCTCCGCCATCCGAACAGCACAGTGTTGACTTACATTCCGGCAACAATGGCGCTTCCCTATCGCCGCAAAGCTCCGCAGCGGGAGACGGTAACCAGCTGAATCCCTTTGCATGCCTTGCGCCAGAACTTGAGGAAGCCTACACACTCATACTCCAGGACACGCAGCATGACGACACAAAGTTTCTGTCCGGTATGTATGACCGATCCGGCAGGCAATATTTCAGAAGCGCACCGGAAAATCATCCTGAATCTCCCCCTGCCACCGCATTGCTGAGGCTGGAATCAAACGATATACTGCCGGTATCAGAATCCGTTGTCAGGGAGGAAACTTCTGCCCCTGCTATCTCCTCCTTCCCCATTCCGGAATTGCCCATAGAGTCTATCAAAGTGAGTTCTGATCAAATTCCGTTTCCGGATCCGGAGCCAATCGAGGAACCAACGCTGAACCCAGTCTTGGAACCGCTCGCGGAATCGGACCCTAAATCAGCGGCAGAACCGCTCACGGATCAGAACTCAACAACTAAAACTGCGCAAATTGTGGTAGCACCGGAGGAATTGGAGATACAAGCGGAGAACTTACCCAGGGAAGCAACCATCTTAAAAAAATTAACGATACCTCCGGCCTCCCGACAGCCTGGTTGGCCGGAAAGAACTGAGACTATATCAGCCGGACCTGATCCATCTCTCCCAGGTATGAAACTCTTTGCAGAGGAATCGGCTCGCCGCATCCTCTCGCAGAATTCAACTGCTTCGAATCTTTTGTCCGGAGATGCTGCGTATACGGAACGCGGGCACGAACTTCCTTTTTCGCTTTATCTATTCGGAGCCGACAACCCTCTCCGGCGGAAACGTCCTGAGGAAGAGGACGACGATTCGAACCATGATGTAGAGGAAAAGAGCGTAAGAAGCTTGCTTTCAAACTTTCTTCGCCTGTCTGAGGCAGTCAAACTGGCTACTCTGGCACACTCCCATATAAACGGCACAGAAAACGTCTTTATGGAAGGTTCGCCATGGTTTAAAGTCTATTTTGATTACGCACTGCAAAACAGCATGCTTTTAAAAGGTGAGTTTCAAAATATCAATGACTATGCAACCCGTGCGGAGGCGGCTTATCTTTTTGCCAACGCCTTGCCCGAGCGGATGCTGTCAGGTCGGAACGTCCTCCCGCTTCCGCTTGATGTACCGGAACAAGATCCATACAGCCGGCATATTCAAAGACTTTTAAACGCCCATTTTTTAATTGGAGTCGACGAACGGGGTTATTTTCATCCAAACCGTCCGATTACTCGTACCGAAACTGCCGTTATCCTAAATCGGATCATACTGTCTACCCGTAATTTACAAAATCCTCAAATGGACATTTCGGATTGAAACCACTTCCTTTTTTTGATAAAATAATGTGTAGATGGAACACTGCAATTTAAGGTTTGATGGCGGTAGCGGCAATGAATGTTGATTTTTATCATTACAATCCCAAATTGGATTTGGACGAGCTTGCCGTTCAGGGAACCGACCGGGTTTTGGAGGAGCTTCGGTTGACCAGAGCCGGTTATGAAGCGCTGCAGCAGATTATCGAAGCGTCTCTTGACGGATTTTTCGTCACCGACGGACAAGCAAATGTCATCTGCGTCAATAAATCCTATGAGGAGATGTCTGGTGTTCAACGTGAGGAGATTTTAGGAAAGAATATGCGGGAGCTGGAGCAGTGGACCATCTCCAAATCCGCATCGCTTCTGGTACTTCAGACGGGAAAATCCGCAACGATTGAACAGGAATATCTGCGAACGGGTCGCCATGCCTACATTACCAGTACGCCTGTTTTCGACGACCATGGCGAAATTGTAATGATTATCAGTAATAACCGTGATTTTGCCGAAATTGACCGGCTCAAACGTCAGCTGGAGGAAGCTCATGAGCTGGCCGACCGTTATGAGGGAAAAATCAGACTGATTACCGATTATCTTATCAGCCAGAATCAGCTGGTGGCCCGGGATGAGCGTATGTACGATGTGCTTTATAATGCTGCCAAAGTGGCAGGAACAGACACCAGTGTACTCGTTCTTGGTGAAACCGGAACCGGCAAGGAGGAAATCGCAAAGTTCATCCATCAAAACAGCGCCAGAGCCGATAAATCGTTTATCCGCATTAATTGCGGCGCCATCTCCAAGGAACTGATTGAGAGCGAACTCTTCGGCTACGAGCGGGGAGCTTTTACCGGTGCCTCTACGTCCGGAAGGGTGGGATACTTTGAGGTTGCTGACGGCGGCACACTTTTTCTGGACGAAATCGGAGAAATGCCGCTGGAGCTGCAGACCAAACTTCTGCGGGTGCTTCAGGAAGGAGAGTTTCTCAGGGTGGGCGGCAGCAGGCCGGTGTCAGTCAATGTGCGCGTCATCGCCTCCACAAACCGGAAGCTTTCAGAAATGGTACAAAACCGACAATTTCGGGAGGATCTGTATTACCGGTTGAATGTGGTACGCATCGAGATTCCGCCGCTTCGGGAGCGGCGGCGCGATATCGCGGCTTTGGCTGATTTTTATCTAAAAAAATACAACGATAAGTTTCAGACTCAGAAGGCACTGAGTCCTTACGCTTATAGGGCTTTAGAGGACTATCGCTGGCCTGGCAACGTGCGGGAGCTGAAAAACACCATAGAGCGCATGGTCATCATGAGCGAAGGAGATGACATTTCAGCGAAGGACTTGCTGCTCATAAACAAACCCTACCTGCTCAACAGCGGTGAACAGAGTAATGGCATTGATCTGAAAAGCATTCTGGAGCAGACGGAATACGAATATATTAAAAAATATTATACAGAACTAGGCACTTTGAAACTGGTTGCAGAAAAATTGAATATCAATCTGAAAACCCTGTCACGCAGGAGAGCATACCTAAAGCAGAAATATGATGGAAATTCTTAATTTTCTATCTGGATTCCAGGCAGGCAGCACAGGTCAACTATTCTCATTTTTGAGATTACAAACTTAAACTTGAGAATAAGCATGTGTGTCTACACTTAACGGAGTTTTAACATGGATAGAAATCTATATTCTCAAAAACGAGAACTCTTTGAAATGCCGAAAAAAATGCTTTCTACGCAAGACTCTGTAGTGGCTGCATTTTATGGAAATTCAGTATGATTTTTTCATTGGCATGTTTTTTGCTGTTTTATGATACAGCAATAGCCGAGCGATGCTCCGCCGGGAGTATCGCATCGGCATACAAAAGACATTCTGATGAAGGAGAGATTGAAGTGAGCTATGCAATCAAAGCCCCCTCCAAATATGTGCAGGGTAAGGGTGAACTGAAAAATCTGGGACAGAACGTAAAGAAGCTGGGCAATAAGTTTTTCGTCATCTGTTCGGCCAACAGTGAGAAGCGTTTCGGAGCAGCCGTCACCGAGAGCCTGACCGCTCAGGAAAAGCAGGTGCTGTTCGCGGAATTTTCCGGAGAAGCCACCAAGGAAGAGGTGGCCGAAAAAACTGAAATCTGCCGAACATCCGGCTGCGAAGCGGTCATCGGCTTGGGCGGCGGGAAAGTCATCGACACGGCCAAAACTGTGGCCGACAACTTGGGCCTCCCCTGTATCATCGTGCCCACGGTAGCTTCCAACGACGCACCCTGCAGTGGTGTGGCGGTACTCTACAATGATAAGGGTGTGGTGGTTAAGGCGGTAAACACCAAGCGGAACCCCGATCTTGTTCTGGTTGATACCGAAATTATCGCGAATGCACCGGCCAGGCTCTTTTCCGCGGGTCTTGGAGACGCCCTTGCCACCTGGTTTGAGGCACGCGCCTGCCAGAAATCCGGCGCCAAGACCATGGCTCGGGGCAATGTGTCCAATACCGCCTTTCATATGGCAAAGCTCTGTTACGATCTGCTCCTGGAAAACGGGAAGGAAGCCCTGGAAAATGTAAAGGCCAAAACCGTTTCCCCCGCGTTGGAAAACACTGTGGAGGCCAGCATTCTGCTCAGCGGGATCGGCTTTGAAAGCGGCGGACTCGCCGCTGCACACGCAATTAACGACAGCCTGGCACTGGAGCCTCAGTGCCATGAATGTTATCACGGTGAAAAGGTCGCCTTCGGCACCCTTGTTCAGTTGATGCTGGAAAACAGCCCCAAGGAAGAGCTGGACCAGGTGCTCGATTTTATGAAGAGTGTGGATTTGCCCCTCACACTGGAGCAGTTGGGCATCAGAACCCTGGACATGGATACCATGAAGAAGGTTGCAGAAGCCTCCTGCGTACCCACTCAATTCATGAAGAATCTCTCCCCGGACATCACCGCCGCCGACGTACTTCGCGCCATTCTGGAGGCCGACAGAATCGGCCGTGCTTATCTGGCATAGGCTTAAATAGATTGAAATATTATATCGAAAGCGAGGAATCCAAGCATGTCTTATGTGGAACTGGAAAAAAAGGACCATATCGGTATCGTAACCATGAACCGCCCCGAGGCGCTCAACGCACTCAACGCGGAAACCTTTGTTGAACTGGAGAACGTGTTGGACAAAATCACCGCTGATGATGAAATTTATGTCGTGATCATCACAGGTGCAGGACGTTCCTTTGTAGCGGGGGCGGACATCGGCTCCATGCTGCCTCTGAATGCCGTGGAGGGCAAGCTTTGGGGCGAACACGGAAACAATGTGTTCCTTCGCCTGGAGAATCTCGCAAAACCCGTGATCGCAGCCATTAACGGTTTTGCACTGGGCGGCGGAAACGAACTGGCAATGGCCTGCGATATCCGCCTGGCCAGTGAAAAGGCCAAATTCGGCCAACCGGAAGTTGGTCTTGGCATCACACCCGGCTTTGGGGGAACACAACGTCTTCCGCGAATCGTTGGCTACGGACAAGCTATGAGGCTGATTTTAAGCGGTAAGACCATCAATGCGCGGGAGGCTGAAAAAATTGGTCTTGTAGATGGTATCTACCCACCGGAAGAGCTATTGCCCGCCGCCCTGGAGCTGGCTCAGGCCATTGCCGGTCAGGCGCAGGTAGCCGTCCGACAGAGTAAGCGCTGCATCCGCAAGGGTATGCAGACCGATATCGCCACGGGCACCGCGTACGAAGCAGAGGCCTTTGGCATCTGCTTTGCCACCGAGGATCAAAAACAGGCTATGTCCGCTTTCGTCGATAAGAGAAAGCCGGAACCTTTTAAAAATAAATAACGCTGCAAACGCTGAACCGACTGCGCCGGAGGGTTGCCTCCGGCGCTTCTCACAGTATCAAAAACGCTTCTGATGTGCAGCTTTTGAATTTTATTTCCTTTTCATTAATTTAAATGATTATATAATCGTTTTTTATGATGTGTCAAAAATTAAAAGATGGTAAAAAACCCCTTTTATACAAAACGTAGAATCTTTTTGAAGTCGTTATATCCTTGATCCGAGTTTCCAATTTCTCCTGTTATTGCAGGCGTTATAAAGATTCTGAACAAGACAGATGTCAATAAAGAAACTCAGAATCGTCATATTGCATAAGATGTTTGTTAAATTTTTGTTCATCTTTCCGGGCCACACTTTTCCCATCCAAGCTTTACTTTTCCGCTTCAAGCAGCTAGAATTATATACAGTTTGCTGGGCGAATTGTTCCTGCAGCGAAATACTCGAATTATACCCGGTATGGGCCGGATAAAAGACACCGATACAAATACGTGGCAGCCTTTCGCTATCGTACCATACGATGGTCTCGAATCTGCAATGTTATGGCACGTTTTGTATGTGGTGTCTTTTTTGTGCAAACCGCTGATCCGCCCGTCCGGCACATCCTACAGGAGGTGATCTGCTGCCCATGATTCTGTTGTATTTTTCCCTCTGGATTCTGCTGTCCGGCGAGATCACACTTGAGGTCTGCATTACCGGCGCTGCAGTTTCCATCTTACTTCATTATTTCATAAAAAAAGTATTTGGCCGCAGCTACAAGTTTGAACAATCATATCTGCGTCGTCTTTTGGGTTCCCTGCGATATCTGGTCTTTTTATTTCAGGAAATTCTGAAGGCAGGATTTGTCGTCATGAAGCTTGTCTATACCAAGGGAAAAGACACGGAACCGGTTTTGGTATACTTCCGTACTCATCTAAAAACCGAGGAGGCTAAAGTAGCTCTTGCCAATTCCATTACTCTGACGGCAGGCACCATCACTGTGATGACGGAGAACGACCACTTTTGTGTTCACGCACTGGACCGTTCTCTGGCCGATCAGATTGAAAACAGCGAATTTGCAAGGCGGCTTGCGGAACTGGAGCGTTGAGGATGGAACAAGCAAAGCAATTCATTTTAATTGCCGGATCAATTGTTCTGGCGGTCATGATTCTGCTGACGCTGGTCCGCGCCATTATTGGGCCGCGGTTCACCGACCGAATGATTGCCGTCAATGTGATCAATACCATCGTGGTAGCCATCATTTGTATGCTGTCAGTGTGGCTGGAAGAGAATTTTCTGGTTGACGTGGCGCTGATTTACGCTCTTCTCAGCTTTCTTACCGTAGTGGTACTTTCCCGGTTGGTGCTTCTTCGTCAGCGGAGAAAGCTGGAAAACGAAAAAAGGCAAAAGAAAGGGGGCTCGCAGCTTGCTCCATGATATCATGACCGTTATCGGATTGGTGTTTCTGACCTTTGGCCTGTTTGTGTTTTTTACCGCAGTACTCGGCCTTTACCGGTTTGACTATGTACTTAACCGGATGCACGCCGCAGCCGTGGGTGACGCACTGGGAATCTTTTGTATATTAACTGGTCTTATCTTTCTGCACGGCTTCACGCTGGCATCCTTCAAAACACTGCTGATTCTGGTTTTTTTATGGTTGACCAGTCCCGTTGCAAGTCACCTGATCGCGGAAACAGAGGTTATGACAATTCCGGATATCAAATCAGAATGCAAGGTGGAAAAACGATGATTATTCTGGAATATATTCTGCTGATCGGCTTGATCATCTGCGCCGTCGCCGCGCCGTTCTGTCATCGCCTGCTGGCCACAGTAATCGTTTACATGTCTTTCTCCCTTCTCATGGCGGTCCTCTGGAGTCTGCTGCAAAGTCCTGATCTTGCCATTACGGAGGCGGCTGTGGGCGCCGGTGTCAGCAGTATCCTTTTTTTCCTGACGCTGAAGAAAATACATGCGCTGAAAGGAACCAGGGATGAGTGATTCAGAGGGAAAACTGAATATCCGCGAATGGATTGTGGGTTGGGTCAACGGTGAGTGGGAACCTAAAGATCGCAATTTATTCGTCATGGAATGCAGGCTTCCCCGTCCGGAACGACCGGCGGAGGAACATCAACGCCGTGATCGGCGCCGTCTTCGTAAATTCCTGAACTTTTATCCGATTGCCGCCTGCACCATCTGCCTGATACTGATTGCAATTCTTCTTGCGGTCGTCATAGCCATGCCTGCCTTCGGTCAGGAGAGCAATCCGACCAACAACGAAGTGTCGGAACATTATCTTGAGTATACGGAGGAGGAAACTGGTTCTACCAATGCGGTTACCGGTATGATTTTAAGTTATCGTGGTTTTGATACCCTTGGAGAATCCTGTGTACTGTTTCTTGCTGTCACCGCCGTAATGATTCTGCTCCTGCAGGATGAAAAAAACACGGATAAACATGATATGCAAAAGCAAATCCAGGAAGATACCGTAGATCGGAAGCACCGGGACATTATCCTGCAGTATGCCGCCAAAGTACTGATTCCGTTTATCTTTCTCTTTTCCGCTTATGTGCTGCTTAATGGAGAAACCTCACCGGGCGGTGGTTTTTCCGGCGGGACTATTCTGGGATGCGGCCTGGTTTTATTTTCTTCTGCCTTCGGTGTCGATAAGATTCACGCGTTCTTCAGTCGGAAAATCTATGACCGGTTCAGGATCACAGGCCTTATGCTGTATGCACTGCTGTATGGCTATTACATTCTGATGGGTGCCAACCATATCAGTGATCCCATTGTTGCCGCAATCGGCGGTCTTGCGCTCCCCATTGATTTAGCGGTTGGTCTTGTTGTCGCCTGCACTGTCTATGGATTCTATGCCCTGTTTGCAAGGGGGAACCTCTGATGCTCAGTATTTTGATGGAAAATCGATTTGCCGTCACAGCAGTCATTTTGTTCGGCATCGGATTTGCGAATCTGCTTCTGCAATTTAATCTGCTTAAAAAAGTAATCGGATTCAATATCATGGATTCAGCTGTTTTTTTGCTTTTGGCTTCTCTCGGCTACATTGAGGGAAACACCGCACCAATTGTGGAAGAAGGTGCGGTAAATGCCTCCCTTTATATTAACCCCATCCCCAGCGGTCTGGTGCTGACCGGAATTGTTGTCTCGGTCAGCATCACCGCCTTTTCTCTTGCCCTCATCCAGCGGATCTACCATCAATACGGGACAATTGAATTGGACGAGTTGCTGGATCGGGTGAATAAGGAGGAGGACTGAATGCGGGTATTTTACGAGAATTTTCCCTTTTTCTGTATTTTTCTCGCAATCATCATGGGGATTCTGTCTGCTGTGATAAAAAATGGAAGAGTCGCCTATCGGATGACTCAGATGACTGCCGGGGTTATCGCCATACTGACGGCCATTCTACTCTTTTATGTGGTTCAAAACGGTTACAGCTTTACTTATACCATGGGCCGGTTCATTGCTCCCTACGGCAACGCAATCAAAGTTGGCCCACTTCAGGCCCTGCTGTGTATGGTGTTCAGCATTGTGCTAACTCTTTCGCTATCAGGTGGAGAGAAGGATCTGTTTCACGATATCCTACCGGAGAAGCAGCATCTTTATTTTGTCATGATCAATCTGCTTCTGGCCTCCCTGCTTTCTCTGGTATACACCAATGACATTTTTACCGGCTATGTTTTCATTGAAATCAGTACGATTGCCGCCTGCGCTCTAGTCATGGCGAAGGATACGGGCAGCAATCTCATCGCAACAATCCGTTATCTGTTTATGAGCCTTCTTGGTTCAGGACTTTTTCTGATTGGTCTGACATTACTCAACAGCATTACTGGATATCTGCTGATGCCAAGTCTGCATTCGGCCGTAGCGGAGTTGGCGATTACTGGGGAATATCGGCTGCCGCTCACCGTTTCTGTCGGCCTCATTGTAGCGGGTCTCGGGATTAAAAGCGCCATGTTCCCGTTTCATCTCTGGCTTCCTGATGCCCACGGCGGTGCGACTACCGCTTCCAGCGCCATTCTCTCAGGCCTTGTGCTTAAGGGCTATATTGTTCTGCTGCTTACATTGATGGTTCGGGTTTTTTCCCTGGAGCTTATGGTCGAGCTCGGCATTACCAACGTGATTCTTGTGTTCGGCCTTTTGGGTATGATCGTAGGGTCTCTTCAGGCAATCAGGGAACACCACATCAAGCGTATGTTGGCCTATTCCTCTGTTGCTCAGGTGGGATATATTTTTCTGGGAATCGGGTTGGGTACGGTGGACGGGATTGTTGCCTCCTGCTTTCATATCCTGGTACACGCCTGCTGCAAACCGCTCCTTTTTTGCTGCGCGGGCCGACTTTCTGCGGTTAGCGGACATAAAAAAAGCCTCCGCAATCTGCGCGGCAGCGCCTACCGGGACGTACTCGCCGGAATTGGCTTTATTGTGGGTTCTCTTTCCATGATTGGAATCCCGCTGTTCGGCGGTTTCGTATCCAAGCTTTACTTTGCCAACGCATCCCTGTCTACTGACAAGATGGCGGTGAATCTGCTGGCCATTGCGCTTTCCACCGTGCTGAATGCCCTATACTATATTCCTGCGGTTCTTGCCATCTGTATCAAACCCCCTGCGGAAGATGAAGCTGTCATTATGGCCGATGTGGCGCCTGAAGCTCTGGCCTATGACCGTTCCTTCGCTACGGCGGCGGTCATGTTCATTGTGGCTGTTTTTGTCCTGGGGATTTTCTACCACCCCATCACGTCGGTAATCCGTGAAGGCGTCCGGCTGCTCTGAGAGAGGTGTTGATTTTGCTCCTGATCCCAATTCTTCTTCCCATGCTCATCGGTATCTTTGTCTTTCGGGAGAGCGATGAGAAGAAGCGAAACCGTCTGGTTATGCTGAATCTTCTTGCTACCGGAATGGTGGTAATCGTGCTTTGCCTGATACCTGAGCGATCGCTAGAACTCATGACGATTCAGGGTGGACTTCGGCTCTCCCTCGTGAACGACAGTCTGGCTCGTTTTTTCATGCTTCTTTTTATGGTAATATGGGGACCGGTCACGGTATACTCCTTTCCTTACCTGCGCCATATGGAACGAGCGCAGCAGTTTTCCGGCTTCTTTACCATGACACTGGGCATCCTTCTGGGGTTGGCCATGTCTAAGAATTTTGTGACGCTCTATATGTTTTTCGAGATGATGTCCCTCATTACCGTACCCCTGGTCCTTCATGACGGCACAAACGCATCCCGAAAGGCCGGTTTTCGTTACCTTGGATACTCCGTGTTCGGTGCGGGGATCTCTCTTGCCGGCTTTTTTTTCCTGTCTTATTTCTTGACTTCGCCGGATTTTCTGGCAGGTGGATGTCTGAACCTTACACTGGCCAGGGAACACCACTCTCTCCTGTTAATCGTATATTTTCTCATGATTGGCGGTTTCGGCGCTAAGGCGGGCATGATGCCCATGCAGGCGTGGCTCCCCTCGGCGCATCCCGTGGCACCCGCCCCTGCCTCTGCAGTCTTGTCCGGTATCATCACCAAGGGTGGCGTTCTTGCCATTATCAGAGTTACTTATTATATGTTTGGCCCGGATTTTCTAAGCGGCAGCTGGGCGCAGGAAGCCCTGATCATTTTAGCGCTGTGTACGATTTTTATGGGGTCCATGCTTGCGCTTCGGGAACAAAAACTAAAAAGACGCCTTGCCTTTTCTACCATCAGTCAGGTATCTTATGTACTGTTTGGTATTCTGATTTTAACGCCCGGTGGTCTGAGAGGCGCTATGCTTCAGATTGTATTTCACGCACTGGCTAAGGATACTCTGTTTCTTGCTGCAGGTGCGATTATCACAGCTACCGGAACGAATAGAATTGGGGAGCTTTCCGGCATTGGCAGAAGAATGCCGGTGACGATCTGTTGCTTTGCCGTTGCCTCTCTCTCCCTCATCGGCATTCCGCCAATGAGCGGCTTTATCAGCAAATGGAATCTGATTTCAGCCGCTTTGGATTACAGCGCACCATGGATTGGATGGGCAGGCACAGCCATCCTGATTGTTTCGGCACTTCTGACGGCTGGCTATCTGCTCCCTATTGTAACGAACGGTTTTTTCCCGGGCATTGATTGTGCGCCGGAGCGCAAGGAGGTCGGCTGGCAAATGCTTGGGCCAATGCTTGTCTTTTCCACCCTGTCTGTTGTTCTGGGGTTGTTCCCCGGCGGGCTGATCAGCTGGATCGATAACCTGATTGTGAGGTTTTTCTAAGCCCGGAAAGGAGAAATTCCATGCACTGCTTTTTAATTCTGCCAATCACCTTCCCAGTGCTGATGGGCTTGTTGCTGCTTATCTCAAAGCCTGAGGACAGAACGGCCCGAAGCATCTTCGTCATGGTCTCGGCCGTTCTCACAGCGGCATTTTCACTGTATGCGATTTATCTTTCCTATCAATACGGTGCTGATTACCTGTCTTGCACGCTGGTCCATTTTTCGGACAGCTATTCTATTTCCCTTCGAATTGATGGAGCTTCCATGGTTTACGGCGCAATTGTTTCTGTCTTGTGGCCGCTGATCACGCTTTACGCAATAGATTACATGGCGCATGAGGATAGCGAAACCCGTTTTTTCGGCTTCTGGCTCATGAGTTTTGGCGTGGTGCTGGGTGTCGCTTTTTCACAAAACTTTTTAACACTTTATTTATTTTACGAGCTTTTAACTCTGGCAACCCTGCCGCTTGTTATGCACTTTATGGACGAAAAAGCAAGATATGCCGGCCGGAAATATCTGATTTACTCCATTTCTGGCGCGGCACTTGCGTTTATCGGCATCGTCTTTCTGCTTAATTACGGAACAACACTGGATTTCACCTATGGCGGAGTTCTGGATGATAAGTTGGTCTCCGGAAATGAGTACACCCTTTTATGGGTGTTCGTTTGTGCTTTCTTTGGCTTCGGTGTAAAAGCAGCAATTTTCCCATTATACCGCTGGCTCCCCGACGCATCGGTCGCTCCCACGCCAGTTTCCGCTCTGCTCCACGCCGTTGCGGTGGTTAAAGCCGGCGCTTTTGCCGTGCTTCGTCTGATTTATTATGGTTTTGGCGCGGATTTCCTACGCGGTTCTTTCGCGCAAAATATTGTCATGGCTGCTACCATCATCACTATTATATACGGTTCCGCCCGAGCACTGCGCACACCGCACTTAAAGCGCAGGCTTGCCTTCTCCACAGTCAGCAATCTATCTTACATTTTATTCAGTTTTACCATTATGACTCCAGCAGGTCTTACCGGAGGACTCACTCATATGGTCTATCACGCGGTTGTAAAAATTACCATGTTTTGCTGCGCCGGTGCAATTCTTCACGTGGGGAAACGGGAATATGTCTACGAAATGGAGGGGATCGGCCGGGCTATGCCTATCGTTTTCGCCACCTTTACGGTCTCTGCTTTGGCCCTCATCGGTTTACCTCCCTTGGGTGGTTTCGCAGGAAAATGGATGATCTCTTCGGCGGCTGTACAGAGCGGAAATTATTTGGCTTACGTCGGTATTGCTGCATTGATTTTATCCACGCTGCTTACCACCCTCTATATGATGACGATTGTGGTCCGCGCCTATTTCCCAGTCGGAAAGCTAAATCAGGAGGACCTGAAAAAAGTTCACGATCCCAATTACCATATGACCGTCCCGCTCATTATTCTGGCAACCTCCGGCGTGGTAATGGCACTCTTTTCCGATCCGATAATCCGTTTCCTACAGGTCGTCGGAAACGGTTTTCCCTGAGAAAGGAGGGATTTCATGGATTCAAAGTTACTGTTATTTTTGGTGTTTTTCCCGATTCTGACTTCTTTTCTCGTTTACCCTCTGGAACGGCTGGGCAGAGGACCGATTGACCTGGCTGTCCGGCTTGTCACCGCATTGGAACTGGCAGGCGCTTTTTTTCTTCTATCCGGAACTTTCTTCATATCCGTGCCTGGACTTTGCGGCCTCGGTTTTCAGTTTACCTCCGGCAGCCTTCGTAGCATGCTGGCTATCATTACGGCATTCATGTGGACGATGACAGCTCTTGCCAGTAAAGAATATTTTTCCCACTCGGAAAAAAACGGCCGATTCTATCTGTTCTATCTCATGACATTGGGTTCCCTAATCGGTGTTTTTCTGGCGGCCGACCTCTATACCCTCTTTATTTTCTTTGAAATTATGTCTTTTACCTCATATGTCTGGGTAGCGCAGTGTGAAACACCCCAAGCACTGCAGGCTGCAAAGACTTATTTAGCGGTTGCCGTATTCGGCGGAATGTCACTGCTGGTTGGATTGCTTCTGCTTGATCATCTGCTAGGCACACTTCGCATAGACCAGCTGGCACAAGCCGCCGAAGCTCTGGTGGCAGATGAAAAAACGGAATTATTGGCTGCGGGTATCTTTTGTCTGATCGGATTCGGTGCAAAAGCCGGCGTATTCCCCCTGCACATCTGGCTGCCCAAAGCTCACCCGGTGGCGCCGGCACCGGCTTCCGCGCTTCTATCCGGAATCTTGACGAAAAGCGGCGTATTTGGAATTCTTATCATTTGTTCCAATTTGTACACTCATTACCGGAACTGGAACCTTGCGTTACTGCTGCTTTCACTGATCACCATGTTTCTGGGCGCGGTGCTGGCACTATTTTCCGTAGACCTCAAACGTACGCTTGCCTGCTCCTCCATGTCTCAGATTGGCTTTATTCTGCTGGGTATCGCCATGCAGGGTTTTTTGGCAGAAGAAAACACACTGGCTTCCTGGGGAACCATTCTTCATATCCTGAACCATTCTATGATCAAGCTTGTACTTTTTATCGCCGCCGGAGTTATCTATCGCGGCGCTCACTCTCTTGACTTGAGCCAACTGCACGGCTGGGGGAAAAATAAACCTTGGCTGAAGCTTGGGTTTTTCATCGGCGCCGCCTCCATCTGCGGACTTCCTCTCACCTCTGGATATGCCAGCAAGACGCTCCTGCATGAGAGCATCGTGGAGTACATTCATTTGCTGGCCGAGGAAGGTATCTCATCCGGCCTTTTCCATGCGGCGGAATGGGTGTTTCTCGCTACCGGTGGTCTTACCATCGCTTATATGGCCAAGCTTTTCATATCAATCTTTGTAGAGAGCGGTACGATCGGCCACGAGGATCACAAGGAACCATCCATGGCACCCACCACGGCCATTTCTTTGTTATGTCCTGCCCTGTTTCTAACCGTACTTGGCCTCACTCCTTCGCTGACAATGGAAAATATCGCCTCCTGGGCCGGAGAATTTCTTCATACCCATCACTTGGAGGAACCCTTCCACTTCTATACTTTGGTCAATCTTGAGGGTGCAGCAATTTCCATTGTGGTGGGCGCGACGGTATACCTGCTCCTCGTCCGCACCCGGCTGCGGATCAGGCAGGATGGGCGTATCCTCTATCCCGACCTCTGGCCAAAAAAACTGGATCTGGAGTTATTGGTCTTCCGTCCGATCATCAGGGGACTGTGTTTTATAGGCGCGTTCTTTGCCCGTCTAGCCGCAACCGCAGGAGATATCATTGTGCTGGTTGGTGAGAAGCTGCTGTTTTTAAGGGCTCCTGGTATTTTTGAGCCCAAGAAAAACGAGAATTTCGGCAGCTATATTAAAAAGCCAAGATATTCTATCGTAACACAAACCTTCTCCTTCGATTTAATGCTGAGCGGCTTGGGTCTTATTGTAACGCTTCTATATGTATTATTCCGATAGGCAACGGCGGCTGGTCAGGATGACCAGCCGCCGAGTTTTGATATAGGCAAATCGGATTTGAACGAAAGCCCAAATCCAGGTTATAGTTTTCAGCATTTACCTGTTTTTGTAGAAGTAAAACCAAAAGCTTCTTAACAAGTTCCCAGTTAATATAAATATATATAATTCATGGAAATATTTAAAATTTACTTCTTTTGACTTTTCATTCGATTCGATTTATCATATAATGCGCTTAGTTAAGTACTACGAAGAGATCTTTTTCTGGAGGCTGATTTATGATTGTAACCACGATCAGTATCTACTTATTTATTAGCCTCATTGTAACCACCTTTCTATCCGCGTTTCTCCGTTCCAGAGAAAAAGTGGATTACACCGGAATCCTTTTTGCCCTTGGGATTGCCATTGATATTTATTTGTTTGGCTATTTGTTGGAGCTTTCTTCCACTTATATGGATCAGAAGTTATTCTGGAATTTATTTCAGTATTTAGGGATTCCTTTTGTTTCAGCACTTTGGCTGACCTTAGCGCTGGTTTACACCCGCAAATTAGATCCAAATCGGTATCTGAAACTTTTTCTTATTTTTTTTGTCCCGGCTTTAACCTTCCTGTACCGGTTTACCAATACATATCACCATCTATACTTTACTTCTTTTGAACTGCACCAATTTGGAGAACTTTCGCTATTGATGAAAGGGAAAGGAATCTGGTATTACGTTCAGAGCTTTCACTCAGGTTCGTCTATTATTCTCTCATTCTTATTCTTTACTCTCTATTTTATAAAAAACAAAAACTCGGACTCAGAGAAAACAATATATCTTATCTGCACTTCTCTGTTTTCCTGTACGGGACTGATACTGAATATTACCGGTATCGGCGGTTTGAAAATCGACTATATGGTTCTTTTCCTGCCGTTCGCTATGGTATTCATTGTGATGGCCATTTTTCGAAATGATTTTCTGGAGGTCAGAATATTGGCCCGAGAACATGTTTTTGAAAAAAATCAGGAGGGTATTGTTCTCGTAAACCGCAATGGACATATACTCGATTTCAACGAGGCCGCAATTTCCATTTTCCAGTCTCAACATATTGAATTAGCAAAAAAATCGCTCGATGCAGTTTTTCATTCCGATCTGGCCGAGATCATGAGGGCTGCAGAAACGAAAACCTGGACGGTTGAATCGTCCCACGGCATCCACTATTATGAATTCAGTTCTACAGATATTACACAGAACGGGATTGTTTTAGGTAGAATTAAAACCATTCGGGATACAACGGAAATACAGCTCCGTACAAACTATCTGAAGCGCCAAGCTACCATCGATGAACTCAGCGGGCTTCTCAATCGCCGAGAATTTATGAATCTCTGCCAATCCCATTTAAATATGACCCCGGAAGACGGTAGTATCTTCTGTCTGCTGATGCTTGACATTGACTACTTTAAGAACATTAACGATTCATTTGGACATATGGCCGGCGACATCGTTATCTCTACACTTGGCAAACTGCTCCATCAGAATTTTCGAACCACAGATTTGGTCGGCAGACTTGGCGGTGAGGAATTTGCTGTTTTTGTAAAAGTGATGAACCTGCAGCAGGCTTATGCAAAAGCGGAGCATCTTAGAAAGACTGTTGAAAAGATGGAACTCATCAGTGAAGGGAAGTCAATCAAAACAACGGTCAGCATTGGAATTGCTGCTGCAGGATGCGCCGAAAGCATTAGCAAGCTTATGAGTCACGCGGACAAAGCGCTCTATGTTTCCAAAGAAAGCGGCAGAAACAAAACCAGTATTTATCAGGAATCCGCGTTGCAATAACCAAAATTTAAAGAATAAAGGACGGCGTCGGGTAAAACCCGGCGCCGTCCTCTTTTATTAAAAATATGTATGGTTCGGAGATTATGCCAGCCGCTGCAACAGACGAACCAGAGTCTCCTGTTCTTCCTTGGTAAAAACCTCCATGACCGTCTCATTACATTCCACAATCACCTGCATGAGAGGTTTTTCAAGTGCACGGCCTTCCTCGGTCAGAACAACGCGGAGTGCGCGCCGATCGTTTGGGTCAGGCATTCTTTTGAGCAGGTTTTTGTTCTCCAATCGGTCCAGAATCCCCGTAACGGTGGAACTGTCCAGACTGATCGCTGCCGCAATCTGACTTGGAGTCAGGTTGTCTTCCTTCCATAGGGCAGACATCACAGCATACTGAACCGGCGTTACTCCCAAAGCAGATAATCTGGTACGAAACTGCTGGTGGACGACCTGCTGCGCTCTTGTCATCAAAAGATTTATGCACTGATTGAGTACCATACTTAACCTCATTCCAGATATCGCTGAAATAAACTATGATTTCCAGATATCCCAAGACTACAAAATTGGATTACAGTATATTTTACATGAAACAATTCGTGTTGTCAATATAAAATATTATAAATGCAAGTATTTTAAAAGTTAATTATTTGACATATTATTATTTGTTGACAAATTATATGATAGCAAGTATTATTATATCAACAATTTTGCCATAGCGAATTTTCCACATAGAGAAAAGACGCAAGTGGAAGACGGCATATTGTTCCGGTACAGACAGAACGCGGCAAAATCGATTAACGGAGGGCAAAACATGAAAAAAGTGAGGATCCTGAACGCACAGCAGGCTGTTGATCTTGTCCAAGACGGCGATACCCTTGTTACCGGCGGATTTGTGGGAAACTGTATTCCGGAAGCTCTATTTAAAGCAATTGAAAACAATTTTCTGGAAACGGGTAAACCGTGCGATCTGACGCTATTTTATCCCGCCTCTCAAGGAGATAGAAGCGGCACCAAAGGCGGAGATCATTTTGCCCATGAAAAGTTTCTGAAACGGGTTATTGTTGGACATTATGCAACAGCCCCGAAACTTGGTGAGCTTTGTCTGGCCAATAAATGTGAGGCTTATAACCTACCTCAGGGAGCTCTGGTCTATCTTCTCCGGGATATCGCCGGGCACAGGCCTGGCACCATTACCCACGTTGGCCTGGATACTTTTGTAGACCCCCGCAACGGGGGAGGCAAAGTTAATGCGCGTACCACTGAGGATCTGGTAGAGGTCATTACCGTGAATGGCGAAGAGCGGCTCCTTTATAAGACCTTCCCAGTTCATGTGGCTTTCATTCGTGGCACCTATGCGGATGAATTCGGCAACATTACGCTGGAAAAAGAACCTGCAACCACCGAAGTTACTTCCATCGCACAGGCTGTCAAGAACAACGGCGGCAAAGTCATTGTCCAGGTGGAAAAAGTCGTAAAAGCAGGATCGCTTGATCCCCGGCTGGTGAAAATCCCCGCCATATATGTGCATGCGGTGGTGGTGGCCGATCCGGCCGATCACGAGCAAAGCCTGGGACAGCCCTTCAATCCGGCGATCAGCGGCATGGTGCGGGAACCGATTGCCGGCGAAGTGGAGATGAGTCCGCTCAGCGCAAAGAAGATCATTGCCAGAAGAGCTGCCATGGAACTGAAGGAAGGATCGGTTGTCAATCTTGGCGTAGGAGCCCCGGAGTACATCGCACAGGTGGCCAACGAAGAGGGTATCGGGGATTACATGACGCTCACCGTTGAGTCAGGTGTCATTGGCGGCATTCCCCAGGGCGGTCCAAGATTTGGTTCCAGTCTCAACCCGGACGCGATTCTGGATCAACCCTATCAGTTTGACTTCTATGACGGCGGTGGTTTGGACGCTGCTTTCCTGGGCCTTGCCGAATGTGATGAAAAGGGCAACATCAACGTCAGCAAGTTCGGGCCAAAGCTGCCCGGCTGCGGCGGCTTCATTAACATCACCCAAAATGCCAAGGAAGTATTTTTCTGCGGCACTTTCACTGCCGGAAAACTCAAAATCAAAATCGAAGACGGCAACCTGATCATCGTGGAAGACGGCACTAAGACGAAGTTTATTCAGCAGGTGGAGCAGGTCACCTTCAGCGGAAGATACGCCAACAAAATCGGCCAGCGTGTGCTGTATATTACCGAGCGCGGTGTCTTTGTTCTGAAACCGGACGGCCTGCATCTGATTGAGGTGGCTCCCGGCATCGATATTCAGACGCAAATCGTAGAGAAGATGGAGTTTAAGCCCATCATTGACGCCAACGTCAAAATGATGGATCCAAGACTGTTCCGGGAAGAAAAGATGGGTCTAAAATAGGCTCATTATCACTCAGACAGGAGATGATGTCATGTATAGCATGGGGATCGATGTAGGCTCGGCCTCTTCCAAAGTCGTGATCCTGAAGGACGGAAAAGATATCATGGCTGCGGAGGTAGTTCAGATCGGAACGGGCTCTTCGGGCCCCAAGCGAGCTTTAAGCGGAGCACTGGAAAAAGCCGGGCTCATTCTCTCGGATATGACGAGAGTCATTGCCACCGGTTACGGCCGTTTTTCTATGGAGGAAGCGCATCAGCAGTTTACTGAAATCCGTTGTCAAGCCGTCGGGAATTATTTTCTTATCCCAACAGTCAGGACGATCATTGATATTGGCGGTCAGGATGCAAAAGCCATCCGGGTTGACAGTAAAGGCAATGTCAAACAATTTTTTATGAATGACAAGTGTGCCGCAGGTACAGGGCGTTTTCTGGATGTGATGTCCAGAGTGCTGGAAGTAGACCTTTCTCAGATGGCGGAATACGACGAGCGGGCCACCGAACCGGCGGCGGTCAGCAGCACCTGTACGGTCTTCGCGGAATCTGAGGTAATCTCTCAGCTT